>DAOSDD010000051.1:0-21761 GCA_035362115.1 Clostridiales bacterium
TCACAAAAGGGTTATGACGGAGTTATTCAAATATATCCCTTGACATGCATGCCTGAAATAGTAGCGGAAAGCATACTTCCTGCTGTTGAAAGGGATTATGATATTCCAATATTGACATTGATTATTGATGAAATGACTGGAGAAGCAGGGTATTTAACGAGAGTTGAAGCTTTTATCGATTTATTGTATAGGAGAAGGGAGAAAACACGTGTTGAAGGGAAATACATATTATCTGGGGATTGATGTAGGATCTGTAAGCACCAATCTTGTAATAATTGATAATAATGATAACATTCAAGAGAAGATTTATTTGAAAACCAATGGCCAGCCAATAAAGGCTATTTGCGAAGGTATTGGGTATATTAGAAGACGTTTATATGAAGGACCGCAAGATGCAGGTATAAAGGCGCAACATGAAGATGGGAAAGATCCGCATATAAATGAGAAAGCGAAATATTCTGCAGAAAACAATAGGGGACAGGCAATTTCTGCAATCATGAATTTTAAAGAAGAACTAAGTCCCGAACTTTTGGAAAATACAGGGGAAAATCAGAATGAAAAAGTCCCTCCTGAAATTAAAGGAGTAGGGGTAACAGGAAGCGGAAGACAGCTTGCAGGAGTTATTGCAGGAGCTGATGTAGTTAAAAATGAAATAACAACTCATGCTGTTGCAGCTCAAAAAATTGTACCTGACGTTAAAACTATATTGGAAATTGGTGGTCAGGACTCTAAAATAATTATATTGAAAAACGGTGTTGTATATGATTTTGCCATGAATACTGTGTGCGCTGCAGGTACAGGCTCTTTCCTTGATAGGCAGGCAGCAAGGCTGGGAATTCCAATAAATGAATTTGGGTGCTATGCACTTCGTTCCGGCTCACCTGTTAGAATAGCAGGACGATGTGCGGTATTTGCCGAGTCGGATATGATACACAAGCAGCAGGCAGGTCATAGTCTGGAAGATATTATTTGCGGATTATGCGAGGGCCTTGTACGAAATTACCTGAACAATTTGGCAAAGGGAAAGAAAATAGAAGATCCTATTATGTTTCAGGGAGGAGTTGCAGCAAATGTAGGCATTGTAGCTGCATTTGAAAAGATTTTTGGGAAGAAGGTTATTATACCTGAATACTTTGATGTAATGGGAGCTTATGGTGCAGCATTAATAGCTAAAGAGAAGATGACAGGTGTAGAAGCCGATAGAGAATCTGGTAAAGAAGCTAAAACAAAGTTCAGAGGATTTGAGGCAGCTGAAAATCACTATAATACAAAAAGTATAGAATGCAACGGATGTTCCAACATGTGTGAGATCGTTGAAATCCTTTCGGATGATAGAGTAATTGCTCGTTGGGGAGATCGTTGCGGGAAATGGTCTATGTGAATTAATTATGAATTTATAGATTATGTTCCCGGCCCGTTTTTTCTACGATTGGAAATCCGGGAGATTTTAATTCCTATTTTATAAAACATTATCAATATCTCCATAATTATCAACATAATTACCAAAATATAGAGATCCTTGCTTTCCTTAAGTTTATTGATCAATTTTGTATAAAACTTTTCAGGAGGCAATATGTCTGTTTCAGGATAAAGGTTAACATCAATAACAGTACCATCCTTTAAAGTATAATGAGCTATACCTGCAAGGCTGTTCCTTGTTATTGGGGGTTTGAAATCCTTTACTATATTAAAGCTTATACTACGCACATAGTTTTCACCAACAGGATAGATGTAATATACATCATTGGCGCTAATAAGCTTTATTTCCTTTGAACCAACAGAAATGCTTTTAAGATCCTGACTTTTTGATACCAGAATTCCTTTTTTAAAGTTGTTGAAGCCATAATCCAGAAGGTTTGAAGAATCAGAAAAAACGCTGTTTTCCGGTGCATCAAGGACTATGGAAATAAGTCTTATGTTATTGCGCGTTGCCGCAGTTATTGCTGTTTGTTGTTCCTTATTGTTAAATCCTGTTTTACCTCCATCAACTCCATCATAACTCCAGAATAATTTATTTGTGTTGGTTAACAAATCAACTCCCTGTTTATCAACCCATGGTACTGCACGGTATGAGATAATTCTGTTAAAGTCCGGAAGGCTTAATGCATATCTTATTAAAACAGCAATGTCTTTTGCAGTAGAATATTGAGCACTATCATATAATCCGGTAGGATTCGTAAAATTTGTGTCTTGCATATTTAAAGCCTGTGCTTTTTTATTCATCATTTCCACAAACATATTAATATCCCCGCCGGCGTATTCTGCCAGAGCATTAGCTGCATCATTGGCGTTGGTAATTATTATGGCATTCAATAAATCTTCTACAGTATATTTCTCTCCAATTGCAAGGAATAGGAGGGAGCCTTCTGAGGATGAAGATTCTTTACTGATAGTAACTTTGGCCCCCAAGTCATTCTTTTCAATAGCAAGAATAGCTGTCATTATTTTATTTGCTGTTGATATATGAAGCTTTTTATCTGCCTGTTTTTTGTAGAGAATCTGCCCTCTTTCTGCTTCTACAAGTATGGCAGAAGGAGCCTTTATTATAGGACTTTCAGGTTTACCATCATCAAGAGCTACCTGAATAGTGTGAGCAGCGCAGGCAAAAGGAGCAGCCAGTATATGCAAGGATATTAAGCATAATATTAGCATAACGAAAAATACTTTGATTCTATGTGCATATCTATGCATCAATCTTCTGTATATGGATACCATAGAAAATTTGCCTGTTTTACTAGAAAATTTGCCTGCTTCACTTTTTAGCTTACCCGCAAGCATTCAAATCACACCCCTAACTTTTTACTCCTAATTATATTATATATTCATATCGCCATTAGTCAATTAATTGTTATATTACCGGGCGAATATCATTTTTTCCCAAGCTTATGGATTAGCTTTACCAATTCTACTGCAGGGATTATTGAAAATGAAGCTATAACAACTATAAGCCATTGTTTTCCACTAAGTGGGGTAACTCTGAAAATGCTGTTAAGGCTGGGAATCAGTATTACTATTAATTGTAGTAAAGCAGATAAAGCTACGGATAACAGCAGATACCTGTTTGAAAACAGTTTTATGCTGAAGGCTGATTTTTCACCAGCGCGTACATTAAACGTATGCATAAGTTGAATGATGCCAAGGACAGCAAAGGACATTGTTGTCGCAACACTTGTGGTATAGAACTTCTGGCCTGTATAATATACTAAAAGTGTAATGACAGCTTCAAGAATACCCTGGTAAACTATGCTAAAACCTAATCCACCTGAAAATACATTATCACCTGTTTTTCCAGGTTTGTATGTCATAATATCTTTTTCAGCTTTTTCAGCTCCAATAGCCAGTGCAGGAAAAGTATCAGTTACAAGATTTATCCATAATATGTGTATAGGAAACAATATAGTCCAGTTTAGCATGGTGGCCGCAAAAAGCGTAAGGACCTCTCCAATATTTGCAGAAAGGAGGAATTGTATAGCTTTGCGTATATTGCCGTATATCCTCCTGCCTTCCTCAACAGCTGTAACAATTGTGGCAAAATTATCATCTGATAAAACCATATCAGAGACGCTTTTAGAAACATCAGTACCTGTAATTCCCATACCTACACCTATATCTGCAGTTTTTAGAGCGGGAGCGTCATTTACGCCATCTCCGGTCATAGCAACAGTTTTACCTTTTTCCTTCCAGGCCTTAACTATTTTTACCTTGTGCTGTGGCGAAACTCTGGCGTAAACAGAGTATTTTTCAACCTGATCAGAAAAATTGTCATCGATTATTTTATCCAGATCACTTCCAGTAATGGCAAGGTCTCTATCTTCCAATATTCCAAGTTCTTTCGCAATTGCAACAGCAGTATCCTTATGGTCACCGGTTATCATAACCGGTTTTATACCAGCTTGTTTACAAATTTCAACTGCTTTTTTTGCTTCTTCCCTGGGTGGATCTATCATGCCTGTAAGACCTGCAAATATCAAGTCAGATTCAATTGATTCTGATGTAAAGTTCTCAGGAATTTCTTCAATATCTTTAAATGCCATAGCCAGAACTCTCAAAGCCTTACCTGCCATTTGACTGTTTACCTGAATGATTTCTTCCAGATGAGACTGAGTAGCAGGTACTATCTCCCCATTTATATATATTTTGCTGCAGCGGCTCAGCAGCATATCAGGGGCTCCTTTGGTCATTACCCTTAAGCTGCCGTTATTCATTTTGTTTATAGTTGTCATAAGTTTTCTTTCAGAGTCGAAAGGTATTTCATTTACTCTGGGTATTTCCTTTTCAAGTTTTTCTTTAGTTAATCCTTTTTGAAATGTGAATGCCACAAGAGCTGTTTCTGTAGGGTCTCCAACCATTTCTGCTTTATTGTTATCCTTTATACTGACTTTTGAATCATTGCAAAGAGTCATGATCTGGGCAAAAGTATTAAAACCATCATCTTTTACAGAAACGTCCAGGGCATTTTTTGATATGCCGCTAAAGTATACCTCCATTACTGTCATTTTATTCTGAGTAAGAGTTCCGGTTTTATCAGAACATATAACATCTGTACTTCCAAGAGTCTCTACTGCAGGAAGTTTACGGATTATAGCGTTTCTTTTAGCCATTTTTTGTACGCCAACTGCAAGTACTATTGTAACTATAGCAGGAAGTCCTTCAGGAATAGCTGCAACTGCCAGACTAACGGATGTAAGAAACATTTCAAAAACTTCTCTGCCTTTTAGAATACCTGCTATGAATATAATGACTGCTATTGCTACTACTCCTACACTAATGTACTTACCCATTTCAGAGAGTTTCTTTTGGAGGGGAGTATCTTCGGCTTCATTTTGTGTTAGATATCCGGCTATTTTACCAACTTCTGTATTCATACCTGTAGCTGTAACAATCCCCACGCCTCTTCCATATGTAACGCCGCTTCCAGAGAAAGCCATATTCTTTCTATCGCCTATGACTATATCTCTATCATTTATTTCCCGGGATATTTTTTCAACCGGTTCTGATTCTCCTGTCAGTGCTGCCTCTTCAATTTTAAGGTTAACTGTTTCAATAAGTCTCATATCTGCAGGAACAAAGTCTCCGGCTTCAAGAAGAACAATATCTCCAGGTACAATTTCTTCAGTTTTTAATAGAGTAACTTCTCCACCTCTTTTTACTTTCGAATAGGGTGTTGACATTTTTTTTAACGCTTCGAGGGATTTCTCAGCTTTATTTTCCTGAACAACTCCCAGGACTGCATTTATTAACACTACTGAAAGAATTATTATCGTATCTGTGATCTCTTTCAAAAACCCTGAAATAATAGCAGCTACTAAAAGAATTATTATCATTACACTTTTAAATTGCTCCAAAAACATAGCTGTCAGTGACTTTCTTTTACCTTCATCAAGGACATTGCCTCCATATTTGGATTTTCTTTTTTCAACCTCTGCCTCTGACAAACCATTTTTATCAGCATTTAATTTTTCAATGGTTTTTTCTACGGAAAAAGTATGGAAGAGTATATCTTCCATTTTTGCGTTTTGAGTTTTAAGCTTTTCATTAATATTGCCTGCCATAAAAATATGCCTCCCTGAATATGGTTATTAATATTATACACTAACTATTATGTATCTAAACATTATGCCAAGTAGGACCAGCCTGGGGAAATATTTCTCAAAAGGCCTCTTTAAAAGAACCTGCCCGCCTCTTTGAGCCGAAGCCGGTAAACCAAAAAAGACCTTTAACATAATTCCATCAGGAACTATGCTAAAAGTCTCGCTTCCCTTTTTAAAGGGATATAAAACCAGGCACATAATAAATAATCTTGCCGGTTGTTGGCTCTATATTTCAAGCTACTCCCTCTTAACACTTTAATGGTATCATGGAGCTGATTTTTTGTCAATTTTATTTAAGTATATTAGTACATCAGCACATAATACTTTCAGCCAGCCTGAACATCACTGATTGCAGCTGCTTCTGCTGAGGCTATGCTGTGATCTTCTGCATAATCACTTCCGGCAGTTTCATTAATTATACTGCCCAGTTGAGTCTCATACTTTTTTAAAGTGCTTGATATGGATTTCTTGAGCATACGGATTTCTTCCTTGATGTCAACAAGTTTCTCTTTCTCATGCTCTGTCATCTCCTGTATCTTATTCTTCTCATCTAGTGCCTTTATTCTGGCATCTTCAATCATTAGTTGAGCTTTTTCCTGAGCTTTTATTAAGACTTCCGCAATTTTCTCTCTTTCAATGTTAATTTGTTCTTCCCTATTAGCAAGCTCTTCATATTTGGTTTTCAAGTCTCTATTTTCACTTTTTAAATTTGCAATTTCCATTTCCAGCTCTTTTAATTTGCTTTCAAAATCCTGAAGCAGATTTTCAATATATGAATTAACATCATCTTTGTTAAAACCCAAAAATGCATTTTTAAAATGTTTCTCACCAGGCATATATCAAAACCTCCGTAGCTTGTGTTATTTATATCTATTCAATATATTAATATAAAAATCCTTCTTTTTTAAAAAAATTTGAGGAAATGAAAAGCTCACTATTTTTAATGAGCATGGAGCTCATGTATTGTGAATGAAAAACGGAGGGCTGTTCCAGCCCCCCACTAACCTGCTTTTAAAGATATTTATCGATTATTGTTTTGAATTCCTGAGCAGGCTTTGCTCCAACAATTCTTTCAACCATTTTGCCATCTTTAAATAAAGCTATTGTAGGTATGCTCATTATTCTAAATTTGGCTGCAAGTTCACTTTCATTATCAACATTTAATTTTCCAATAACAACCTTTCCATCGTAATCATCTGCAAGCTTTTCTATTACAGGGGCTACCGCGCGGCATGGTCCGCACCATTCGGCCCAGAAATCTACAAGAACCAATTTACCTGAATCGATTACCTCCGTATCAAAATTACTTCCTGTGAGTTCCAATACTTTTTCACTTGCCATACATATCACCCTTTCTATAAAAATGCAATAATATAGACTAATACTATTCAACTGTTATTATTTTTACCCTTGAATCCTAATAACAAACAAATTCTTTTTCTTCTTAATCCTTTGCTCTATAATATGATTCCACAGAAACAATGATTTTACCGCAGAGACTTAGATTTACTTATTCAATAAATTTAAGGAATTTATTAATTGTATTAACAAGCTCATCAAAGGCTTTAGCTCTTTTATCTGAATCTTCAGAATCAAAAGCAGATTTAAGGCATGTCTTTGAGTAATTCTCAAGGATAATTACCCCTACTTTATTTATAGCAGCCCGCACTGCCGCCACCTGCGTTAACACATCCATACAATATTTATCCTCATTTACCATCCTTTGTATACCTTTTACCTGTCCTTCTATTCTATTAAGCCGTTTCATAATATTGAGCTTTTGCAGGTCCATCTGAGTATTATAAACTTTACCATTATTATGCTCCGAGTTATTATTATTTATCTTTTTATGATTTGTATTGGAAGTATTCTCAATATTGGGAACAACCGAGTTATTTATATTATCTGAATCATACTTCATAGTTATTTCTCCCTATAGTTATTTCTCCTTGTTTAATTTGTAATTCAGCCATATACCTTGTATGGGTATATATTTATTATATATTTTTTATGGAAAATAGGGAAGTATAAAATATGTACCCTATGCATTCTAAAAATTTTTATCTAAAAATTATACTCTAAAAATTATTCATATATAGTATAATCTTTGGTAAAATAATATAAAGTAATTAAGCAGATTATAATAAAATAACAAAGCATAAACCATTATATGAAAAGTATAAAACTAAGACTACTTTACTATGTTTCCAAATTGGCAGAGTAGTACTAATAATAATTTAATATATAAGTATACAAAAATAACAACAAAAATAGTAACTGGAGGTAGAGAAGCAAATATGTATATTACAGGCAAAATAACAGTTAACCCTGTACTTCCCGAAAAACTTGCCAGGTTAAAGGATATTGCATACAATTTATGGTGGTCATGGAACGTTGAAGCACTGGATTTGTTTATTGATATTGATGCTGAGTTATGGGAAAGTGTTCGCCATAATCCGGTCAGATTTCTACATGAAGTAAGTTGCAGCAAATTGGATGCAGCGCAGAATAATGAAAATTATATGGATAAGTATAATTACATTATTGAGAAATTCGATTCATATATTAATGATAAAAACACTTGGTTCAATAAAAACTACCCGGAATTAAACAACCACGGGGTAGCTTACTTTTCTGCAGAATATGGGCTAAATGAAATACTTCCTGTATATTCCGGCGGACTTGGTGTTTTATCCGGAGACCATTGCAAATCTGCTAGCGATTTGGGTATTCCCTTTACTGCAATCGGTTTATTCTACAAGCAGGGGTATTTTAGTCAGCGCATTAATAGAGAAGGGTGGCAGGAAACAGCCTTTACAGATCTTAATATTACAAGGCTTCCTCTCAATCCTGTTTTAAATTCTACAGGGCAGCATGTAATGATTAGCGTGGAGTTACCTGGAAGGGTTGTTTATGCAAAAATATGGGAAGTAAAGGTTGGACGTATATCGTTATACTTAATGGATAGTAATGTAGAACAGAATAATGAAACTGACAGGTGGCTGACCTCCAGATTGTATGGAGGTGATCAGGAAACAAGAATACAGCAGGAGATACTTCTTGGAATAGGAGGTATAAGAGTCCTTGAAGCATTAGAAATAAGCCCTTCTGCATATCATATGAATGAGGGTCATTCAGCATTTCTTGGTCTTGAAATTATGAGAAAGCTTATACAGGAAAAAGGTCTTTCATTTAAAGTTGCTAAAGAGGTGGCTGCTTCTTGTATTGTGTTTACTACTCATACTCCCGTTCCTGCAGGCAATGATGTTTTCCCGTTGCACATGATGGACAGATATTTCAGCAACTTTTGGAATAAACTGGGTATAAGCAGGCATGAGTTGCTGGATCTTGGCCTGAAAGTAAATGATAGTCAGAATTTTAATATGACAGTACTTGCATTAACTCTTGCAGGACGTAAAAATGGGGTAAGCGAGCTGCATGGCGCAGTTACCAGAAATATATTCAGTAATTTGTGGCCGGGAATACCTGAAGATGAAATTCCAGTATCTCATGTTACTAATGGAATTCACACTCTTACATGGCTTGCAGGAGAGTTGAATGATTTATACGGTAAATATCTTAAAGTGGGGTGGCAGGAGAATATTTCCAGGAAAGAAACCTGGCAGGATATAGATAAAATACCTGATGAACTTCTATGGAGTACTCATGTAAAATTAAAGAAGGAACTAATAGAATTTTTAAGAGTTAAGATTAAAAATCGGAGAATATCTAACGGGGAATCATCAGATAGTATAAGAGAAGCGGGGAATCTGCTCGATCCAAATATTCTGACTATTGGCTTTGCAAGAAGATTTGCTACTTATAAAAGAGCAAATCTGGTATTTAGGGATATAGAACGGATAAAAAGGATTATCAATAACCCTGACATGCCCGTGCAAATAATATTTGCAGGCAAGGCTCACCCAGCGGACAGACCGGCTCACGAAGTCATTAAGAATATTAATGATATTGCAGGACAGGAAGGTTTCAAAGGTAAAATAATCCTCATAGAAGATTATAATATGGAAGTTGCACGAAAACTGGTACATGGAGTTGATTTATGGCTTAATAACCCCAGAAGGCCTTTGGAAGCCAGCGGAACCAGTGGGCAAAAGGCATGCATAAATGGCGTAATTAATTTCAGCGTTCTGGATGGCTGGTGGTGTGAAGGATTCAATGGGAGCAATGGCTGGATCATAGGTGATGATACCTTCTATGATAATGAGTATTATCAGGATAATGCTGATAGCGTTTCTATATATGGAACTCTTGAAAAGGTGATAGCACCTCTATTTTACAGTAAAGATAACAATGGTGTTCCAGCAGGTTGGGTGAGGGTAATGAAAGAATCTATAAAATCTCTGATTTATCGTTTCAGCACCGATAGAATGCTTGAAGATTATACCAATACTATGTATGCACCTTCTATGGAAAGGATGGAGAAATTCATATCGGGATCCTTCAGTTATTCTAAAAAACTTGCTGAATGGAAATCATTGATTGAGAAAGACTGGCCACAAATAACAATCCGTTCAGATAAAACCAAAAATCAGCTTAAAGAATATAATGTGTCTTCCTGTGAAAAGCTGACCCTTGCTGTAACTGTTGACCTTGGTGACATAGACCCGTCATATGTCAAAGTGGAGTCTTATTATGGGTATATTAAAAATAGTAATCATATTGAAGACCCTAAAATAATTGAGATGAAACCTGTAGAAAAAAACGGGCCATCTTCATGGCTGTATACCGCCGAGATCAGATTAAGTGATGGTGGTGAATATGCTTACACATTTAGGGTTATACCCTACCATCCCGATTTAATCAGTAAATTTGAAATGGGATTAATAAGATGGGTTGTGAGCTAGTGAAATTTAGTAAACCCCTTGTAATTTTTGAAGACTGCAAGTATAATATAATTTAATAATTTGAGCGAGTTTTATTATGTTATCGTGGTGGCTGGTTTTCAATCAAATAAGCCTCTGCTGCGGTATAGATTTAGATAATATATTTAAAAACAGTGAACGGGAAGAGTACATCTGGCATTTTTGAAGAGAGCCGGCGCCTGGTGAAAGTCCGGTAAAATGTAATATGGAAGGCAGCCCGGGAGTTGCTTACCGAGAAATAGAGAACCTGTCTCTAAAGTAGGGAAAGACGTAAATCCTCACGTTACAGAGGATAGGTGGAATACATTAATGTTACTGCACTTTTTTGCAGGCACTGTTGAGTATCCGCCGAAAGAGAGGACACTTACAACAGTGTCAAATAGGGTGGTACCGCGAAAAAAACTTTCGTCCCTTAGCGGGGGCGGAAGTTTTTTTATATAAGTAATAGAAAATAATTCAATGGGAGGTTAATTATGGAAAATAAAAACCTGGAGTTTACTGAAGAAATACTGGAGATACTGGAGAACAATTGCAAGTATTCAGAAGAACAAATTGCTGTTATGTTAAACAGAGATGTAGAGTACGTTAGAGAAGCAATAAAGAAACTGGAAGATGAAAACATTATTGCAGGCTATAGAACAGTGGTAGATTGGGAAAAGATGCCTAAAGAAACAGTTACAGCTTTAATTGAAGTAAAGGTTACACCTCAAAGAGGTGAAGGCTTTGATAAAGTTGCTGAAAGAATTTTCCGGTATCCAGAAGTAAAAGCTTGCTATCTTATGTCCGGGGGATTTGATCTTACTGTAATAATAGAGGGAAAGACATTAAAGGAAGTTGCTTTCTTTGTTGCTGAAAAACTGGCGCCTCTTGATTCTGTCTTAAGTACCTCTACCCATTTTGTCCTAAAAAAATATAAGGATAATGGTACAATTTTCGAGAAAGATGAAAAGGATAACAGGGAGGTTGTTATTCTATGAATATAACTGAAATGATTTCCCCTTTGGTTAGGAATATACCTCCTTCAGGAATCAGGAAATATTTTGATATGATTAATGAGATGGAAGATGTTATCTCATTGGGTATAGGTGAACCGGATTTTGTTACCCCATGGAATATAAGAGAAGCAGGTATATATTCTCTAGAAAAAGGAGATACACACTATTCACCCAATTCGGGATATGCCGAGCTTAGAAATGAGATATCAAAGTATTTAAACAGGAGATTTGAAGTCCAATACAACCCAAAGAACGAGATGATTGTAACTGTCGGTGGGAGTGAAGGAATTGACATAGCTCTCAGAGCCCTTGTCAGTGCGGGCGATGAGGTTATAATTCCCGAGCCTTGCTTTGTAGCTTATAAACCCTGTACTATTTTTGCAGGAGCAACACCTGTTACTATAAACCTCCGTGAAGAGGACCAGTTCAAGCTGACACCTGAGCTTTTGAAAAAAGCTATTACTCCAAAAACAAAGGTACTGATTCTTCCTTTTCCTAATAATCCCACAGGTGCTATAATGACCAGGGAAGACCTGGAGGGTATAGTTGATGTTCTAAAGAAAAAAGATATAATTGTAATATCAGATGAAATATATGCTGAACTGAACTATGAAGGTAAGCATGTATCCATTGCGTCTTTCCCGGAAATGAGGGATAAAACTCTTATTATTAATGGGTTCTCTAAAGCTTTTGCAATGACCGGATGGCGGCTGGGGTATGCATGCGGTCATCCTGATTTGATTGCAGCCATGTTGAAAATACATCAGTATGCTATAATGTCTTCTCCTACAACTGCTCAGAAAGCTGCAGTTGAAGCTTTGAAAAATGGTGATAAGGATGTATACACAATGGTCCGGGAATACAACAGAAGAAGAAGGGTGATGGTGGCTGGTTTCAGAAAAGCAGGATATAATTGTTTCGAACCACTGGGAGCCTTTTATGTATTCCCATGTATAAAGTCATCAGGAATGAGCTCCGAATTGTTTTGTGAAAACCTGCTTATTGAAGAAAAAGTTCTGGTTGTGCCTGGTACAGCTTTTGGCCGGTGCGGCGAAGGATTTGTGAGAGCCACTTATGCAAATTCTATGGAAAATATTATTGAAGCTTTAAAGAGAATTCAGAATTTTGCAGGAAAGCATATAAAGTGATATAATATCAAAATAAAGTAAATATTATAAAGAGATTTACAGATTTACAGATTTACAGGTTACATTATAATTGGATTTTGAGGTTAAACGGGGTGCCTAAAATGGGATTTGCACTAAACACAAAAAAACTCAGGGAACAAAATAAATTATCACAGAAAGAAATAGCCGATTATCTGGGTGTTACAAGACAGGCGGTTGCTTCCTATGAAAGTGGGAAGAGAGAGCCGGACTATGGGACATTAATAAAATTGTCGGATTTTTATGGAGTTTCTGTTGATTCCTTGTTGGGCAGATCTCAATGCAAGGATATAAATGTATTGACTATAGCCAAAAATATTGTATTAATAAAAGGGGATTTTAATTATGAAGAATTTTCCAGGGATATTTTCCGGAAAACAGGGGTATGCATTTTAGAGAACATGCTTAAACTTTATGCTGAAGGGGAAAAAATACCTGCTATAGGTACAATAAAAGTTTTGGCTAAGTATGCCTCGGTACATGAATCCTTTTTTTACAAGTTTAATACCTTGGAGGATTATGCAAACGAAAAAGCTTTATATGATGCAAAAACTTTATGTAATGAAAAAACCTCGTATGACATTTTTTCATGCAACCTTGATTTTATGGACCCTCAACTGGCCGGGTGGGTGCAGGATGAAAAAAACATGCACTATATAATGCTGGCTAAGGAAATTCAAGATACTAATCTGCCTTTGGAAAGTGTAAAGTCAATTTTGAGTGTTTTAATTTCTGTTCAAACAGTAACGGAGAATAGTAAAAAACAAAATGTTTAGTGTAAGTGTGTGTGGTAAGTGGTAAAATACAAATAAATATTGGTAATATTATAATTTGAAAGGAATGATACTATGCTGGAATTGGAGCAGTATAAATTGGAGATTAGAGATTTGGGAGAAGAGATTACGGAAATGAGGGATTCACTTTGACCTCCCAGTTTTGAAAAATGAACTTGATGAATTGGAACAGAAATCTGCGGAACCTGAATTTTGGAATGACATGGAAAAATCGCAGAAAATACTACAAAGAATAAAAACATTAAGAGATAAGCTGGAAACGTTTGGACATTTAGAAAGTACCCTGGAAGATTTAAAGACATTAAATGAATTGGGTATTGAGGAAGATGATGAAAGTGTAATAGATGAAGTAAAAGAAGGTATTGAGGAATTAAAAGGTAAAATAGCCAAGCTAAGAACTGAAACACTTTTAACAGGACCATATGATAAAAATAATGCAATTTTGAGCATGCATGCCGGAGCGGGAGGTACTGAAGCTCAGGACTGGGTTCAAATGCTTTTAAGGATGTATACACGGTGGGGTGAAAGTAAGGGATATACTGTAAAAATTCTTGATTATCTTGATGGTGATGAGGCGGGTGTAAAAAGTGTTACGATACATGTGATCGGTGAAAATGCCTATGGATATTTGAAATCTGAAAAGGGAGTTCACAGATTGGTAAGGATATCTCCTTTTGATGCCTCAGGCCGCCGCCACACATCTTTTGCTTCGATTGATGTAATGCCTGAGCTTGATGATGATATTGAGATTGAAATAAACCCTGATGACTTGAGGGTAGATACTTACCGTTCAAGTGGAGCAGGGGGACAGCATGTTAATAAGACAGAGTCAGCCATAAGGATTACCCACATTCCGACGGGCATTGTTGTATCATGTCAAAATGAACGTTCCCAATTTCAAAACAGGGATACAGCAATGAAAATGTTGAGAGCTAAACTCTTTGAATTGAAAGAACAGGAACAAAAGCAAAAAATTGAGGGAATAAAAGGTGTACAGATGGAAATCGCCTGGGGAAGCCAGATAAGGTCATATGTATTTTGTCCGTATACTCTTGTTAAAGACCACAGAACCAACTATGAAGAAGGAAATGTAAATGCCGTGATGGATGGGGAGATAGATGAATTTATTAATGCCTATCTTTCAGAAGTGGGAAGTGAGAAGTGAGAAGTGGATAGGGTATAGTGGATTGTGAGAGGTATACTTTTAATGTTATATAATAGATTTTCTGAGTATTTGAAAAAAAGATATAATGCAAAAGTTTACAAGCTGCCTGTAAATATTCCTGTCTCATGTCCCAATAGGGATGGAAGGGTTAGCAGTAATGGGTGTATTTTTTGCGGCGAGGAAGGGGCAGGTTTTGAAAACCTGCCTGCTGCTTTAGGCGTAAAAGAACAGATAAGAATAAATGCGGAGCATATTGCAGCAAAGTATAAACCTGAGAAGTATATTATCTACTTCCAGAATTACTCCAACACCTATTTGCCCATAGAACCTTTTAAAAAGTATATTATTGAAGCATGTGTTGAAAATGCTGCAGCAATTTACATATCTACACGTCCTGACTGCATAAACGAAGAGCAGCTGGACTTTCTCAGGAACATAAAGAATACGCAGAAAATTGATATTTTAATAGAATTGGGCCTGCAGACGGTAAACTATAAGACACTAAAATTTCTGAACCGCGGACATACTTTAGCCGAGTTCATTGATGCAGTACTTTCCATAAATAAATATGGACTTGAATCATGTGCCCATTATATAATTGATCTTCCTATGGATAGTATGGAGGATGTTATGGAGGGCGCAAAAATACTTTCAGCCTTAAAGGTGAATCAAGTAAAATGTCATTCATTATATATTCTCAAAGATACGGTACTTGGTGAAATGTATGTAAAACAACAAATCATGCCTGTGACTCTTGAGGAGTATATTGAGAGAACAATTACCTTCCTGGAGTACCTGAATCCTGAAATAGTAATTCAGAGGCTTCTTGGACGTGCACCTGAAGATCGAACTCTGTTTTGCAACTGGGGTATGAGCTGGTGGAAAATCAGAGATCTGGTTGAAGCAAAAATGATAAAGGAAGAAAGATACCAGGGTAAATATTTTAATTACCTTGGGGGAATCATTTGATTAGAAAGGTACATAGATTAGTTCTACTATGCCAATTTGGATGCGATATCTTCAATGCGCTTTCCATTGGCAACATAATAAAGTAGTATTAGAAGATATACAGACATGAAAGGGGAAAATTACGAATGAAAAATGAAATGCTATTGATTGTAAGCTTTAATGGCAGAATAAGCCAGACTATTGCCAGAATGGTAAGAGAATTGGGTGTATACACTGAAGTGATACCTTACAATGCGTCTATAGATAAAATTAAAGCTGCGGGACCCCGGGGTGTTATTATAACGACATCTCAAAATCAAGGCTTGGACGAAAGGCTTGATTTCATAAAAAAAGAAATTTCTGAAATAGATATACCTTTTTTGGAAATTGCAGCACCTGATAATAACTTCTTAAGGAGTTTTATACATGATACCTGCAAATGTTCCGGCGGCTGGGATATGAAATCTTTTGTAGCTCAGTCTATCAGGAATATAAAAGAGAAGGTGGGAGATAAGAAGGTATTGTGCGCTCTTTCCGGTGGAGTAGATTCCTCAGTTTGTGCCGTGTTGGTTAACGAAGCAATAGGAAAACAACTGACATGTATTTTTGTTGACCACGGCTTACTGAGAAAATATGAAGTAGAGCAGGTAGAAAAGCTATTTAGAGAAAAGTATGATATTAACCTTGTTAAAATAGATGCAACAGATAGATTCCTTGGAAAATTGGATGGGGTTACTGATCCTGAAAAAAAGAGAAAAATTATTGGGGAAGAATTTATAAGAGTTTTTGAAGAAGAAGCAAAAAAGATAGGCGCTATTGATTATCTTGTACAAGGAACTATTTACCCCGATATTATTGAAAGCGGCACAGAAAATACCGGTATGGTAAAAAGTCATCATAATGTAGGGGGACTCCCCGAAAACATTGAGTTCAATGAGATATTGGAACCGCTGAAGTATTTATTTAAGGACGAAGTCAGAAAAGCAGGACTTGAACTTGGTATTCCGGAAAGTATTGTCTGGAGACAGCCTTTCCCAGGTCCTGGACTTGGTGTCAGAGTAATTGGGGAAATTACAAAAGAAAAGCTTGATATACTAAGAGATGCAGATTATATATTCAGGGAAGAAATTGCGGCATCAGGACTTGATAAGGAGATAAACCAATATTTTGCTGTTATTACAGATATGCGCAGTGTAGGCGTAAAAGAAGGCAAAAGGACCTATGATTATACAGTTGCTCTCCGTGCAGTAAAAACCACAGATTTTATGACTGCTGAATGGGTCAGAATTCCTTATGAGATTCTTGGAAAGGTCTCAGAGAGGATTGTGAATGAAGTAGGCCACATTAACAGAGTTGTTTATGATATAACCGGTAAACCTCCTGCGACAATTGAGTGGGAATGATTTGAAGGACAGTAAAAAGCCAGTAACTACGCAGTTTTGCGGGCTTTCAAACACTCCTGTGGCAACGTTTTGGCAACACTAATTACATTTATCCAGATGAAAAGAGCTAACTGATTATAAGTGTCAGTTAGCTCTTTTTTATTAGCATGAAAACCGAAAAATCGATGATTAGTTTTTGCACCCGTTCTTATCGCATGTGACTGCTTGGGTAGTGGAAACCCAATCGCCTGGATTATCATCTATTCTCGCTCCGCAGCCTGTATAATTGCCTTTTCTGATATGGATCTTACCGTTTTCGGATTTCTTTGTATCGTTTCCAATGTACTTGATGTTCAATATTATTCACCTCCTTTATCTGTAATCTTTGCAATTTTCTTATGTTTCGGCTTTCAATGCTACTTACAGTATTTTTGGTCATTCATCCATATCAGTATTTTTCTTTTCGGATCGTAAAGCATCAAGTCGTTGCTTTGCCCGCTTGGCTTCTACTTTTGGATAGTTATAACGCCAGTCATCATATTCATCCTTGGTGATTTCACCTCGTTTGAACTTATCGTACTCTTTCTGCCATGTACTAAACATTTCATACATAGATAGATAGGGAGTACCTTTAGATCTATCAAGTGCCAGGCAAATCTCACCATCAATTATTTTTATTTTTAAACCATAGAGGTCTTCTAGTGCAAATAGCGTGTGCATTACACCTATATCAGAATCAATATTAGGCACGGTTAAAGCCTCAGGGCTGATTTCCAAAGCGGCTGCAAGCGAATTTATCAGATTTCCTTTTGGAGTCCTGGTACCCGCTTCATACTGTGCCATGCGAACATCAGCGGTCTTCTCATCAAAGCCAGCAGCAATGCCAAGGTATTTTTGTGTCATACCCCGTAAGTTGCGGATAAACCGAATTCTTTCACCAATAGACATACAATATCCCCAATCCTATACAAATCCAATTCTGATAAGCATAATAACATATTTGTTTAAGAATAGTCAAGATAATATAAACAAAAAAGTTTAATTATTTTCTCGAAAACCTCTTGACATAAACAAATATGTTAAGTATAATCGGTATGAAGTTAAACAAAAAGGTTTAAGTTTATACAATTAAATGACCGTCCAAGCAGCTATCTTTTAGGTAAGTATGCCATGACCTTCCGAGTGAAGCGAGCGTGCCAATAAAGAGAAAACAATACAGCGCCAAGCAAGGTTGCCTATTAGGAACTGTGAGTGGGGAGAACGGCAGAATTTAGGTAGGGGGGAATTTGATGAGTAACACTTTTATGAAGGTTGATGAAGTGGCTGCAGAGCTTGGGGTATCCAAGTCCTATGCTTATAAGATTGTGCAAAAGTTGAATGAAGAAATGAAGAAAATGGGATATCTGACGATTTCGGGCCGAGTTAACAAACAGTATTTTATGAAAAAGACGTGTTATAACGATACAAAAAAGAAAGAATGTGATGAACATGCCAGTTTATAAAGATAAAAATGGAACTTGGAGAGCGGTATATCGATATAAGGACTGGAAAGGTGAGCATAAGCAAACACAACGCCGTGGATTTATATTAAAAAAAGATGCACAGGCGTGGGAACGGGAGCAGCTACAGAAAATCCAGGGTGAACTGGATATGACTTTTGAAAGCTTTGTGGAAACTTATACAGCTGATGTGAAGAATCGAATGAAAGAAAACACCTGGGAAACCAAGGAACATATTATCCGCACAAAGCTGACTCCGTACTTTGGCAAGAGAAAATTGTGCGATATTCAGCCAAAAGAGGTAATAGCTTGGCAGAATGAGATGATAAATTATAAGGATGAAAACGGAAAATTGTACTCACCAGTATATCTTAAAACTCTTCACAATCAGCTTAGCTGCATTTTTAATCATGCAGTCAAGTATTATGGCCTATCGCAAAACCCGGCAGCAAAAGTCGGCAATATGGGCAGAGCCAGAAACAGAGAAATGCTGTTCTGGACTAAAGACGAATATCTAAAATTTGCAGATGCAATGATGGATAAGCCGATGTCCTTCTACGCATTTGAATTACTCTATTGGTGCGGTATCCGCCAGGGCGAATTATTAGCGCTGACGCCGAGGGATATAGACTTTGAAAAGAAAACAGTATCTATCACAAAATCCTATCAGCGGATAAAGGGCAGGGATGTTATTACTACACCAAAAACACCAAAAAGCAATCGTGTCATTAAAATGCCGCAGTTTTTATGTGATGAAATTCAGGAATATATCAGTATGTTATATGGTACAGAACCAACTGACCGACTTTTTCCGGTCACCAAGTATTATCTTCACCATGAAATGGAACGTGGTTGCAAGGAAACCGGGGTTAAGAAAATTCGTATTCATGATCTTCGTCATTCTCATATATCCTTGTTAATTGATATGGGCTTTTCAGCAATTGCAATTGCCGACCGTGTTGGCCATGAAAGTATAGAAATTACATACAACTATGCTCATTTGTTCCCGTCAAGGCAGACAGAAATGGCAGAACGATTGGACTTTGAACGTACAGAAGGAGAGGAGGGGTAACTGATGTCATTAAAGAATTTAGATCGCAAAAACCGTTGGAGAAACAAGACGGTTGCATTCCGGGTATCTCCGGAAGAAGACAGACAGATTGAAACAGCTGTCCGGCTTTCTGGTTTGACAAAGCAGGATTACATCATTCGGCGGTTGCAGGACAGAGAAATCGTTGTTGTTGGCAATCCGAGGGTATATAAAGCGCTTCGTAATCAGCTTGCTGCGGTACTTGAGGAATTAAAGCGTATTAGTATTGGTGAACAGATTGACGATGAGCTTACAGATACAATCCGGTTGATCGCCGTAACCCTTGGCGGATTAAAGGGGGAGTAATAATGGCAGCAAAAGAAAAAGCGACTGCCATAGCATCGTCTGCGCCAACAGACGAAAAGCAGTCACTTAACCTATGTAATAACATTATTATGTCTGAGAATTCGAAAAAAATCAATCAAAAAAATGAAAATACCAGAATACAGTTTCTTTTTCGGCAGATGAATAATCCTGATTATTTTAATACTGTCTCGCTAACAGAGCTATATGATACGGTTTATCAGCCAAAAACGCAGGTGATTGACAATTTGCTATATGCAGGAGTCTATCTCTTTGCTGGTGCTCCAAAGGTAGGTAAATCATTCTTTATGGCGCAAATCGGATATCATGTGAGCAAGGGTATTCCTTTATGGAATTATACTGTTCACAAAGGCGTTTCCCTCTATCTTGCGTTAGAAGATGACTATGCAAGGCTTCAAAAACGATTATCCAAAATGTTTGGTATGGACGGAACAGACGACTTTCACTTTGTCACTAATGCTAAAAATTTAAGCCAAGGACTTGAAAGTCAGCTAGATACATTTATTCAAGGACACCCTGATACGAGGCTCATTATAATTGATACCTTGCAAAAAATCCGTGAAGCCGGTGGGGAAAAGTTTAGCTATGCCAGTGACTATGAAATCGTGACAAAACTAAAACAGTTTAATGCAGAGCATAATGTTTGTATTCTTCTCGTACACCACACCCGAAAACAAAACGCAGATGATTGCTTTGATACGATATCCGGTACGAATGGGTTATTAGGTGCAGCAGACGGTGCTTTTCTTATGCAAAAGGAAAAGCGTACTGACAATATAGCAGTGCTTGATTTGGTGGGCAGAGATCAGCAGGATCAGCGGCTCCATTTACAATTTGATCGTGAGCGCTGTGTTTGGCAATTGATAAAAGCGGAAACTGAGCTTTGGAAAGAACCGCCCGATCCCATTCTTTCTTTGATTTCTGGCTTAGTAAATAAAGAAGCACCAGAGTGGATTGGCAGCGCAACAGAACTTATAGAAAGACTTAAACTTGAGATGCAACCTAATGTACTGACAAGGAGGCTAAATGTCGGAGCGGACTGGCTTTGGAATGAGTACGGAATCAGCTATGAGAACACCCGCAGTCATACCGGACGACAGGTTAAGTTTACTCTGAACGGTAAGTAAGCGTGACGCTTGTGACGATTGTGACGATGTTTTTGGTGACGATATTACTGTAAAAATTATCGTCACATCGTCGCGGCATAAGTTTAGGGAAATGGTGCGGCCGCCCTTTTTAAAGGGCGATGAGCGCTGGTGGGTTGCCCGCAGACAACACGGGGCACCGTCCCGAGCCGTCACCGGACGGCCTATCCCCCTCGGAGAGCGCAATGCGCTTTTGTACATGGGCAATCCGGTGGATTGCACGTGTCAAAAGTGCTTTTGCGTTACTTTTGACAAAAGTAACAAAACCCGGCATTCGCCGATACCAGCCGAGAAAGAAAGGTGGTTGTATGAAAAGGACAATCAGCATTATGGTTGGCAAAGGTTCGATAAATCATAACAGTAGGAAATTTCATGCGGAAAATACTGACCCAGAAAGAAGCAATTTAAACCACACCTACTGTAACATACCCATTAAACAAATCTACCATGAACTTTTTGATGAAGCAGTAAAAAGGTATAACGAAAAACAAACTCGTAAGGACAGATGTATTGATGACTACTATGAGAAAATCAGAAGCGGTAAACAGGAAAAGCCATTCCATGAAATTGTTGTGCAGATAGGTAATAAGGATGATATGAATGCTAAAACGGAAGAGGGGCACCTTGCTGTAAGGATACTTAATGAATATATGCAGGAGTTTCAGAATAGAAACCAAAATTTAAAGGTGTTTTCGGCTCATCTTCACATGGACGAGGCCACTCCACATCTGCATATTGATTTTGTACCATTTACTACTGGCAGCAAGCGTGGTCTTGAT
>DAOSDD010000052.1:0-21541 GCA_035362115.1 Clostridiales bacterium
GTTTGAAATACCAGATTAATGATTCCCAATGCGAGATCTGCTTTTGTAGCCAGGTCACTTATTTTTCCAAAGTTAGATGCTGTAGTTTCAGGCGGTAGTGAGCCAACCGCTGTTTCAGTTGATATATCTCCTATGGTAAGGTCAATATTTGCGAGATTACCTCCTTGAGCTGTTTCAATCAGATCATCAAAGCTCCTTACATTTAGCATCCTATTTGACAATCCAAGGAGTGTGCCTCCACCAACCCCGGTACCACCTATATGTCTTACGCCTGTATTATCTGCAGTAACCAGTGCTGTTCCGGTACCCATACTGACTATTATTGCTTTCTCCAGTTTGCTTATAAACAAGCCTCCCATACCTATAGCCCTAAACTCATCAACCTTGCCGGTAGGAATATTGAAAAGATTATCTGTAATAAAAGAGGACCCTACACCAGTGACCATAATCCTCTCAATATTGTCCAGCTTTAATTTGTTTATGCTTAAGAATTTGCCAAACGCTCCATATACAGAAGAAATAGGATCAGCTGCTTTTACTATCATTGGACTAAACATTTGTTTGTTATCAAAGCCTATTATTTTTGTGGTACTTCCACCTATATCTATTCCAATTATTTTTCCCAAAAAAATACTCCTTTTATATATTTATAATATAATAGCACCTGAAAAGGAAAATGTAAATACTAAAAATAGTAAATAAAATATATTTGTTTTATTCAATACAAGAATGGTATTATAATAATAGCCAAAATGGAGCATTTTTAGCATGAAGGAGAAGATAATGATGAACGATACGCCAAGAAGCGACCGACTTCATATAGCCTTGTTTGGAAGGAGAAATACCGGCAAGTCAAGCCTTATAAATGCTATTACAGGACAGGAAGCAGCAGTGGTTTCAAATGTTGCAGGTACTACTACGGATCCTGTATATAAAAGCATGGAAGTATTACCAATAGGACCTGTAGTGTTTATAGATACACCTGGTATAGATGATGCTGGAGAATTGGGAAGGCTGAGAACTGAGAAAACCAGAGAAGTTTTAAGAAAAACAGATGTGGCTCTTCTGGTAATTGGAGCCGATATGCTATGGGGCAAGTATGAGGTTGAGTTGGCTGAAGAATTTAGGAAACGGTCAATACCTTTTATAATTGTTGCAAATCAGGTAGATAAAAGTGCAAAACAGAGTGAAATAGAGCTTGAAAATTCCACTGTTACCACTATTGTTAAAACTTCTGCTTTAACAGGTGAAGGTATTGATAAATTAATAGAAGAATTAGTAAAAGTAAAAAAGGAAGATGACCAGCGGCTTCATTTGATTGATGATATTATAAAAGAAGGCGATCTTGCAATATTGGTAACACCTATTGATAAAGGGGCTCCAAAAGGAAGGCTTATATTGCCACAGCAGCAGGTATTGAGAGATATACTGGATAATAATGCTATGGCTTTTGTTGTACAGGATAACAGATTAGAAGAAGCAATTAACCGGTTGTCAAGTCCACCTGCGTTGGTAATAACTGATTCTCAGATATTTGGAAAGGTGGGAAATGTTGTACCAGAAGGGATTCCTCTTACCTCTTTTTCAATTATATATGCAAGACAAAAAGGTGATTTAAAGAAATTCTATGAAGCAGTAAAAGAAATTGAGAATTTAGAGGATGGAGACCTTATTTTAATAGCAGAAGGTTGTACCCATCACCGTAAAGATGATGATATAGGTACGGTTAAAATTCCGTCTTTACTTATGAAAAAGACAGGCAAGCATCTTAAATTTAATCATGTTTCCGGCGGGTTTTTTGAAGAAGATTTATCAAAATATAAAATGGTTATCCATTGCGGAGCATGCATGCTTAATAAAAAGGAAATGGAGTACAGACAGGAACACTCTCAAAGCAGTGGAGTACCTATGATTAACTATGGAATTATTCTTGCTTATTTAAATGGAATACTTGAAAGAGCATTGGAGCCTTTTAAGTGAGACATGGGGACGGCTCTCCTGTTTCCCTGTTCAGATAACAGACAGATAAGATTCTTCTGTCTCTAGTGTAGAAAGTTGCATAGTAAAAGTACTTTTTACATATTAACAATATTTTATATTACGCTATAATTAAAAGCATAGACATTATTATTTGTATGAGTGTTAATGATGGTAATTCTCTGGAATGTGTACACCAAAACATATTACAGGAGTGTATTCCTATGAGAAGTTTAAAGAGAAACACCAGTATATTGCATATGTATTTCACATCTTATATAGCGATATTTGCGATACCTTTAGTTATATTAGGGATTGTATTATATAGTCATGCCATAATAGAACTTCAGAATGAGGTAGAAAGGTACACTCAGGATAAAGTAATAAGAATGAAGAACACTCTGGATGCTAGATTGCTTGAAACCAAAAAAACCGCTCTAAAAATATCTTCTGATGAAAATATCAAACCACATATGGTAAATTTAAACGATTACCGCAGCAAAAATGCCATTGATCAATTAAATCGATATTGGGATAAAAACTTAATTGATAACCTTTTTGTTTGCTTTAGAAATGAAAAATATTTATATGGAGTAGCCGGGAAAACCTCCTTTGATACTTTTTTTGCAAATACTATCGGTATAGACTATAATACAAGCATAAGCTTCGCTAATGCACTTCAAAAAACTGATAAATCAATGTTTTTAGGTATAAGCGGAATACCTTCAGGTTCATCAAAAAATATAGACAACTTAATTTGCCTGTATCCTTTGCCATTAGGAGGAGTCAGCAGTTATGGTGTACTAGGAATAATAATAAACCAGGGTACTATTGAGAATCTTGCAGGTGATATACTTGGAAACTCAAAAGGATCTGTATTTATATATAATGAAGATATGCAAAGAATATTTACAATTGGAGACAAAGATTTTTTCCCGTCAGAAAGAGTTATTGAAATTACAGGAGGAAATTATTCAGCAGGAGTAAGCAAATCAAAATTCGAGGGTAGGAACTATTCAGTAATAAAAACAGTTTCTGAAGAATCCGGGTTTCATTTTATCGTAATAATGTCCCCTGAAAGCTATCTCAACAGAGTAATTATCATGAGAAAGCAGGTAATGGTTATAATATTCGGGGTAATTTTAACAGGGATACTACTTGCTTATGTTTTTTCCAGAAAAAATTACAAGCCTATAAAGGTATTGTTTGAAAAAATGAACAATTATACTTCACTAAGTGAACAAAAGGAAATTAATGAACCTTCTATTATTAACAAAAAGGTTAACGAAATAGAAGGTATCGAAAAAATGATTAAAAATATTGTAGACAAAAACTATGGACTAACTGAGCAGTTAAATCATCATCAGTCATTTGTAAGAGATCAGATTTTACTTATGCTGTTAAAAGGTCAGCTTAATGAGAAAGAAAATATAAAAGATTTATTAGCTTTATATAATATGAAATTCGACTATTTATATTCGTATGTATCAGTTATATCCATACAGAAAGTTAAGGAATATGAGACGACTGCAGCTGAGTTATCTCTTTATATTAAAGGGGTAATAGATAGTAAATTGAAAAACAAGCAATTCTATTGGATAGACACGGTTCAGGGTGATTTTGTTCTATTGGTTAACACAACCTATGAAAATTGCTCCAAAATCATGAAGGTAAATCTCTTAAAAGATATTCAGATATTTTTGCAAAATAACCTGGGACTTAAAATTAATATTGGTGTTGGAAGAGTGTATGATAATATATCCCAGATTAGTATATCTTTTATGGAGGCATTGAGTACTTTGGATTACAAATTATTGATAGGCTATGGTAATATTATTTTCTTTGATGAAATGGTATCTTCGGATACAATGGTTTATTGGTATCCTGTAGAAGAGCAGATTCGCCTGTCGCAGTGTATAAAACAGGGAAATATTTATATATTCAGAGATATAATTGATGATATTATCGACAGTATTAAGGAAAAACATCTTCCCATAGGTATTACCAGAACTATATGTTTTGGAATGATTAATACTATAATAGAGGTTCTTAATGAGTTTAATATAAAGGATTTTGATAGTGATGTAGAGGAACTTACAACCTTTACATCATTGGATGACCTTAAAAATAAGATGGAAAATGTGGTATATAAAATATGTAAATATATAAGCGAAAAGAAGGAAAGCAATAATGAGACATTAAAAATAGCAATAATTGAATATATACACGAGAATTACACCAATAATATGTTTAATTTGGATATGGTGGCCGATAAATTTAACATTTCTTCAAAATATTTAAGCAGGTTCTTTAAACAGCAAATAGGATTTAACTTTGTCGATTACATGAAAGAATTAAGAATAAATTATTCAAAGAAGTTGCTAAGTGAAACAAACCTTTTAATAAAGGATATTGTTGAGCAGGTAGGATACAGTGATGTTGCCAGCTTTACCAGGACTTTCAGGCAAATGGAAGGTATTACTCCCGGACGTTTTCGGGAGATGGCGTTAAATACAGTAACACAACAAGAAAAAAATAGTTTCTAAATTATCATCAAGGGAAATAGTTAATGTATTTTAGTAAAAAAGCTATAATATTCGTTTAATATAGAGAAATGCATAGCTGAAATACCTTTAGCATATTTTCAAAACTAATAATAATTCATATAATCATAATTAAGAAATGATAGTTATACACTTACTTAATAGTTATTTATGGAGGTCGCCTTATGAAATCGGAAGCTATACCGGAAGTTGCTATTAGTGTTAAGAAATCCGGCAGCAGTACACTTAAAAAAATGTTAAGTACTTATGAATTATATTTATTTATTCTTCCTACTGTTATTTACTATATTATATTCCATTATGCGCCTCTTTATGGTATTCAACTGGCATTTAAAGATTTTATTGCAACTGAAGGAATTTGGGGAAGTCCTTGGGTTGGCTTAAAACATTTTAAGCTATTCTTCAGTTCACATTATTTTTGGGAATTATTAAGAAATACAGTTGGAATATCTCTATATGCTTTAGTAGCAGGCTTTCCGATGCCTATTATTTTTGCCCTTATGCTAAATGAGATTAGCAGCAAACGTTATAAAAAAATTGTACAAACTGTAGCGTATGCTCCTCATTTTATTTCAACCGTTGTCATGGTAGGAATGTTGTATATATTTCTACACCCTGTATATGGGATAGCTAATTCTCTAATAAAAGTTTTTGGAGTGCAAGCTGTTGATTTTCTAAACAGACCGGAATACTTTAAAAGTATTTATGTATGGTCCGGAATATGGCAGAGTACAGGATGGAATTCAGTAATATATTTTGCTGCATTATCAAGTTTGGATCCAGAGCAGCATGAAGCAGCAATAATTGACGGTGCCACCAGATTACAACGTATTTGGTATATAAATATACCAGTAATTATTCCTACTGCTGTTATTCTGTTGATACTCAGTGCAGGGGGAATTATGAGTGTCGGTTTTGAAAAAATTTACTTGATGCAAACACCACTAAACGCAAATACATCTGAAGTAATATCGACATATGTATATAAAGTAGGATTACAGGGTGCACGTTTTAGTTTCACAACAGCTATAGGTTTTTTTGATTCAATTATTAACTTCATACTACTTATAATTGTAAATCGAGTGGCAAAAAGCCTTTCATCGACAAGCTTGTGGTAAGGGGGTAACAAGTAAATGAAAAAAAGCAAAGATGATATAATTTTTGAAACCATAAACACTATATTAATAACAATATTTTTTGTAATAGTACTTTATCCGCTGCTATTTGTATTAAGCGCATCTATAAGTGATCCATCACTGGTTTCTCAGGGGAAAATTATATTGCTTCCCAAAGGCATCAATTTTAACGGGTATAAGAGAGTATTAGCATATTCTGATATATGGTTAGGTTATAGAAATACCATATTTTATGCAATTACAGGTACTTTGATAAGCTTGTTCCTCACTCTAACCTCCGCTTTTTCTCTCTCAAGAAAAGATTTTATAGGGAAGAACATTTTTGTAGTATTCTTTACAGTAACAATGTTCTTTTCAGGAGGGTTAATACCAACTTATATGGTAATAAAGAGTTTGGGAATGAGAAATACTGTTTTTGCACAGTTGTTACCCGGTGCTGTAAGCTTCATGAATATAATTGTAGTAAGGACATTTTACCAGACGAGCATCCCTGATAGTTTGCAGGAAGCCGCTTCAATTGATGGCTGTTCAATATTCAGGTTGTTTGTTTCAATAATACTGCCCCTATCAAAACCAATAATTGCAGTTATGGGGTTGTTTTACGGTGTTGCCCAATGGAACAGCTACTTTAAAGCACTGATTTATATTTCTGATAGAAAAATTTTCCCGCTGCAGTTAATTTTAAGGGAAATTCTTGTGGTTAACCAAATTAATATGGACTTACTCATGAATGAAGGTGAGTTAGAAGTTATCCATAAAAGAGTTGAGCTTGCAACCTTATTAAAGTATTCAGTTATTGTTGTATCTACTTTGCCGGTAATTGCAGCATATCCATTCCTACAAAAATATTTTATAAAAGGAGTTATGGTTGGGGCAATAAAAGGCTAGAGTGCGATTAAGGCATTTGTAAATGTCCATAAAGTTTTATAGTTTACCATTAACAATTTAAATAATATGCACTTTGATGATTATACGTTCCATATGTTGACAGTTCATATAATTTATAATGGTAACTTAAAAAATAAAAAATAATAAAATCAAGGGGGAAAAGCAATGTTAAAAAAGCCATTTGCTAAAATCTTAAGTTTAATTGTTGTAATGCTTGTTTTAGTTTCGTCCTTTACAGGATGTGTAAAAAGCTCCGGAACAGATCTTTCATCAGAACAAACAAAGAAGCCGGATACCACTGAAAAACAAAAACCTACAGAACCAGCACCAAATGCTCTTGTATCGGACAAAAAAATAACTTTAAAAGTTATGTCCCAAAGAGATGCTATGGGTGGTCCATGGGAAGATTTGAGGCTGTTTAAAGATCTTGAAGAAATGACAAATGTTCATTTTGAGTTTGATGTTGTATTTGAAGGCTTTCAGGAGAAAAAGAATCTCGCACTGGCAACAGGAGATCTCCCGGACATTTTCCTTGGTGCCCTTAATGTTGATGATGAAGAGAATTATGGTCCGCAAGGCATGTTAATTGATCTTACTGAACTAATTGACAAACATGGTAAAAACATGAAAGCAACATTCAGCAAATACCCTACACTGTTTAAAACCATGACTGCAAGTGATGGTAAAATATATGCCCTTGGACAGATACTTGTTACAACTACAATGGGGTCATATAAACCGGTAATTAACTCTACCTGGTTAAAAAACCTTAATTTAAAGGTTCCTGAAACAACAACTGATCTCTATAATGTACTTAAAGAGTTTAAAACAAAGGATCCAAATCAGAATGGCAAGAGTGATGAAATACCTCTAGGAGATATTGGATTTAATCATCTTAACGGGATGCTCCTTACTGCTTTTGGTACAATGGCACAGGATATATCAGTTAAAGACGGTAAAGTTGTATTTACACCTATGACGGATAGCTTTAAGCACTACTTGGAATATATTAATAAGTTGTATAAAGAAGAACTTATTGACCCTATGTTTATTTCTCACAGTATGGATGAATTCCTGGCAAAAACAAAACAAAATCTTTATGGTGTACTAGGAAACATAAGGCAATCAGATTGGACGCAATTTCAAATATTGAATCCTTTAACATCTGAATATAATAGTGAAAAATTTAGCAGCTCAACAGATTCATTGTATTCTGCCGGAAGATTTGCAATAACTAAGAATAATAAATACCCGGTTGAATCAATAAAATGGGCTGATCTGTTCTTCACAGAATTGGATAAAGGTGTTAATGGAGTAACCGGCGCAGCTCTGTGGATTGGTCGCAGAGGTGTGGATTGGGATTTCACTGATGATAAGAAAGCCGTTAAATACTTATTCACACCTGATGAAGGTACAACAGAAATCCAAACTTTACTGAAAAAAGTTTCACCCAGCCAAACTGGGTTTGTAGGCGAACTAATTATGAATGTGCCATTCGAGTCTCCATATTTGAAATGGGTTGGGGAAAACAATAAAAATAATGTATTCCCATATCTGAGAAATGAAAGGTTATTCCCGGCAGGAGCTCGTTTCACCAAGGAAGAGCAAGAAAAGATAAGTATACTAAAAACTGATATTACTAAATTTGTTGAGCAGGAAAGAGCCAAATTTGCTACAGGAGACAACTCCTTTGACAACTGGAATAATTACATTAAGTCTTTAGAAAGTATGAAGGTTGACGAGTATATTAAACTTCATCAACAAGCATATGATAGGTTTATGAAGGGCGGAAAGTAATATTGTATGCTTCCTGGGAAAAGCATCTGTTGCATGCAACAGATGCTTTTCCCATTCTTGAGGATACATCTTCTTTTTCTGTAGACTTAAACGCTACAATCCGTTGCTGAAGTGAATATTATATATGGAAATCGTTTCTTGACATATTTTCCCTCAAATATAGAAAATGCAACCCTTTTTTCATATCCCCTTGACACGTTATTTATTTACATTTAAAATGTTAATGATAATAATTCTCAATAAAATGGCAGGGGGGAGTAAAAAGTGAGGCTTAATGTAAGCACAAGCGCTATATTATATGCATTTGGGTTAACAACATTGGCAGGAATATCTACAGGCATAGGAGGCTTGTTTACAATAATATGCAAAAAGACCAACAAAAAGTTTCTATCGGTCATACTTGGATTTTCTGCAGGAGTTATGATTTACTTATCGTTCATGGAAATTCTTCACGAAGCAATGAATTATTTAACTAATGTGCTTGGTGAAACAGGCGGTTCATGGGCAGCTATAGCAGCTTTCTTTGGAGGAGTTTTTCTTATTGCTATCATAGATAAACTTATACCTTCAAAGGATAATCCTCATGAAAGCCATAAAATAGAGGAAAAGCATACCTGCGATTCAAGTTATAACAACTGGAAGCTTTTAAGAACAGGTCTGCTTACAGCAGTTGCAATAACAATACACAATTTTCCAGAGGGTATTGCTTCTTTTATTTCCGGACTTAAAGAACCATCACTGGGAATAGCAATAGCAATTGCAATAGCAATACATAATATCCCTGAAGGAATAGCAGTATCAATACCTATTTACTGTGCAACAGGCAGCAAAAGAAAGGCTTTTTTGCTTTCTATGGCTTCAGGCTTGGCGGAACCTTTAGGAGCATTAGTAGGGTATTTAATACTTCAACCTTTCCTTAATGACCTGGTTTTTGGTATTTTATTTGCAGCTGTAGCCGGTATAATGGTATTCATATCATTTGACGAACTGCTGCCTACAGCAGAGGAATATGGTGAACACCATTTATCTATCCTGGGACTTATAGGGGGCATGGCTCTTATGGCTGTAAGCCTCATATTATTCATTAAATAGTCTTTCGAACAAATTGTAAATTCAGTGCAAATGCTGGTTCAGCTGGTAAATGATGGCATAAGATTTAACTAAGGTTTACCGCTGAATTAGTTTTTGCACTAAAATAGACTATGGGTGCATATTTTATTTTTGAAGAAATTATTGGAAGAAGCATTAGTGTAGGCTCTAAGTACCGTAACGATAGCTTCTGGAATATATTTCTTCAAAAATATTAAATGCACCAATAGACTATATATTTGTAACACATATTTCCCTATATGAATATGATATTATAGATTATTTCAATTATTTAATTACTTAATCACTTACTTATTACCATGAGATATCCAATACATTAATTGCAATGCTTAATGAATGTATTGGCAGTCACAAACATTTTTGCTGTGTAATCTTAAAATTGCTCAGCAAATTGTTCGACATGAAAAATGGATCATATGAAAGGGGGAGTATGGATGACCGAGAACAGAGGAGGATTTGGCTGCGCAGGGTTTGGCAATGAATGGATATGGTGGATAATTATAATTATAATTGTCATTTGCCTGTTTTGTCCGGGAATTTTTGGCGGTTTCGGATGCAGAGAATAACATATAATTATACTGCTAATTAAGCTGCAGGTATTAATTATTATGGAGCATGCATAGCTAAATAATGAGTTATATGTCCAATGCACTTAATGATATGGTATTGGGCATATAATTTTTTTTTGCAATTTACTTCCTGAGTATAAACAAATATTTATCTGTTAGACTTTGTAATACTGTGGTAAATAATAATAAAATTATTATGAATACTACTACAAATGCGCTTTCCATTGGTAACATAACAAAGTAGTATTAATATATTCGGCTTTTACTATTTAAAAAACTTATAATAGCAAACAATAGTATAAATATAAATATAAGACAAGATGGTGATAGTAATGAGAAAGCAAAGACTTATAATAAATGGAATGACATGTACAGCTTGTGCAAAGGCTGTTGAGAGAAGTGTAGGAAAGCTGGAAGGAGTAAATAAAGCTATTGTTAATTTTGCAACTGAGAAACTCGATATAGAATTTGATGAGAATAAAGTTGGTATAAATAACATACTGGAGACAGTAAAAAAGGCAGGTTATAGAGCTGAGGAAGAAGCAGAAGAAAGTATAAAAGCCAGGGTTGTATATGACACTTCAAAAATAAAAACTTCACAGATTAAAGGTGCAGTATCAAAAGCAGGGTATAAGGCTCTTGAAATTGAAAGGGTAGAAAAGACCGATGCAGATACGGATAGAAAGGAAAGGGAGAGAAAGCTTCTTTGGACAAGGTTTATAGTAGCTTTATCCTTTTCAATACCTTTAGTTTATATTGCTATGGGTTCTATGCTTGGGCTTCCTGTTCCTCATATTATTTCGCCGGAGAAATACCCCGTAAACTTTGCAATCATGCAATTAGCATTAACACTCCCAATAGCAGCCGCCGGGTACAGGTTTTACACAGTAGGTATAAAACAACTTTTAAAGGGACATCCCAATATGGATTCCTTAATTGCAATTGGTACAGGCGCTGCGATTATTTATGGTTTATATGCTATAGCCAGAATACTGGAAGGAGAACTACTCTATGTACACAACCTGTACTTTGAAACAGCAGGTATGATAATAACCCTGGTTATGCTGGGAAAATACCTTGAAACAGTAGCTAAAGGGAAAACATCAGAGGCTATCAAACGTCTTATGGGTCTGACCCCTAAAACTGCAATTATTATTCATGATGGAAGAGAAATAGTAATACCTGTAGAGGAAGTTGAAACAGGAGATATAATAATAGTAAAACCTGGGGAGAAGATCCCTGTTGATGGTGAAGTGGTTGAAGGACACACATCAGTAGATGAATCCATGTTGACAGGAGAGAGTATTCCTGTAGAAAAGACTGTTGGAGACAAAGTTGTCGGTGCAACTATAAATAAAAACGGTATGATAAAGTTCAGAGCCACTAAAGTAGGGAAAGATACTGTATTGGCACAAATCATCAAATTGGTGGAGGATGCCCAGAGTTCCAGAGCTCCAATTGCAAAAATGGCCGATGTTATATCCGGTTACTTTGTTCCTGTTGTAATAAGTACTGCATTGCTTGCAAGTATTTTATGGTACATTTCAGGTCAGCCCCCGGTATTTGCGCTGACAATTTTCATATCTGTTCTGGTTATTGCCTGTCCTTGCGCCTTAGGTCTTGCTACACCTACTGCAATAATGGTTGGCACAGGAAAAGGAGCAGAATATGGAGTACTTGTAAAAAGCGGAGAAGCTCTAGAGGCTTCCCATAAAATTCATACGGTTGTGCTGGATAAAACAGGTACCATTACTGAGGGCAAACCTACAGTAACAGATATTATTGTACTTGGAGATATTACCCAAACCGATCTTTTGCAGTTGGCAGCATCTTCAGAAATAAGTTCTGAACATCCTTTGGGCGAAGCTATTGTTAATATGGCAAAAAAGGAAGGACTTGATTTCTTGAATACCGACAGCTTTGAGGCTATTCCAGGTCATGGAATAAAGGCTGAAATTCAAGGAAAGCTGGTTTTACTAGGCAATAACAAATTAATGGATGATAGAGGTATTGATTTTAATGTAAAAATAGCAGAAACAGATACCAGACTAGGACAGGAAGGGTTGGGAAGGCTTGCGCAGGAAGAGTTTGATAGGCTTGCACAGGAAGGGAAAACTCCAATGTTTGTTGCTTTTGATAATAAGCCGGCAGGAATTATAGCCGTTGCCGATGTTGTAAAAGAGAGCAGCAAACCCGCTATAGAGGCTCTTCACAAAATGGGAATTGATGTAGTCATGATTACAGGAGATAATAAAAGAACAGCACAGGCTATAGCAAGACAGATAGGAATAGATAGAGTATTGGCAGAAGTACTGCCTGAAGATAAGGCAAACGAGGTGAAAAAGCTTCAGCAGGAAGGGAAAAAAGTAGCAATGGTAGGGGATGGCATAAATGATGCACCTGCTCTAGCTCAGGCTGATGTTGGTATTGCAATAGGTTCAGGTACTGATGTGGCTATGGAATCGGCAGATATAGTACTTATGCGAAGTGACCTTATGGATGTGTCTGTGGCAATTCAGCTTGCTAAAAAGACAATGAGAAACATAAAGCAGAACCTGTTCTGGGCTTTTTTATATAATTCTGCAGGAATACCTATTGCGGCAGGACTGCTTTATTATTTTGGAGGTACGTTGCTAAGTCCTGCAATAGGTGCGGCAGCCATGGCATTCAGCTCGGTATCTGTAGTAACTAATGCTTTGAGATTGAGAAGGTTCAAACCAGAATAGATGCTGTGACTCTTGAAGAAAAAGATCGTGAGGAGATATCAAGACTTCGTGTACTAAAGAACATGAGGAAGGAGGCTCCTAAGCCTCCTTTATTGAACTGCTTTTTTCTATATTTTATTAAAGTATGCCCTAATCTCTGAAAACTCCCTCTCCACATCTTCCACACCAGAAGAGAAGCAGGAAGAGGATAATAAACCAGAGAATTGTGTCATTTTCAAGTATACCACCTAAAAAACCTCTGTCTGCCATATTCAATAGTCTCCTTTCTATTTTTTATTCCCTTGCTTTAACTTTCTAGTTGATATTAATTCTGCTTAAAGAGTACAGAGTATTTTATATTACTCATCTCTAAAAACAAAACCATCACCGCATCCGAAACACAGTATCAAGAAAACGAGAATGAAGAACAATATTTCACTGCGGCCTCCGAAAATTCCTTTAACTGGACCTCCCATTATAAAACCTCCTTTCATGGAATTCCTTGAATGTAGATTGCAAAATGTCATGGGTGAACTTTAAATTTACTTTAAAGAAGTTTTTTCGCTGCTAATTTATACTATTCAAAACAAGGAGATATGGTTACAAAAATCTTTTAAAGCTTTTTCATACATATTGGAGATACATTGGAGATACATATTGGGGACGTTCCTTCACTTATTGTTGGGGACGTTCCTTCACAATTTATAAATTGTCACTGCTGCATTAACTCAGATTTCGGTGCAAAATGCAAGATGAAGTGTTACAAATTACAATGTATTGACCGCTGAATGAGTTTTTGCACCGAAATCTAAATTTTGTTCACTTATAATATAACAATAATATGGAATAATAAATTTGTTGATTTATTGGGGACGTAGGGGACGTGATTTATGTATGGGGGGACGTTCCTTCAGATTTATAAAACATATACTACCTACCTGAAGGAGGAAAGTCATGGGAAAAAAGAAAACTATGGATGGAAATGAGGCTGCTGCATATGCATCATATGCTTTTACTGAAGTAGCCGCCATATATCCTATTACGCCTTCATCACCAATGGCTGAAAGTGTGGATGAATGGTCAGCCCGGGGAATGAAGAACATATTCGGACAAACTGTAAAAGTGGTAGAAATGCAGTCTGAAGCGGGGGCTGCAGGGACAATGCATGGCTCACTGGCTGCGGGTGCTTTAACCACAACTTATACTGCATCTCAGGGACTGCTATTAATGATACCCAATATGTACAAAATAGCTGGGGAATTGTTGCCTGGCGTATTCCACGTAAGCGCCAGGGCTATTGCAACCCACGCTCTGTCAATTTTCGGAGATCACCAGGATGTTATGGCATGCCGTCAAACCGGTGTTGCAATGCTTGCATCTGCAAATGTGCAGGAAGCGATGGACATGGGCTTTATTACTCATCTGTCAGCAATAAAATCCAGAATTCCATTTATTCACTTTTTTGATGGTTTCCGTACATCTCACGAATATCAAAAGATTAACACAACAAATTATACAGATATTGCCAAACTTGTAGATTATGATTCCATAAAAAATTTCAGAACAAGGGCTCTTAATCCTCAACATCCCGTGGTAAGGGGCACTGCACAAAATCCTGACATATATTTTCAGGGAAGGGAAGCAGCAAACAGCTTTTATGACAGAATCCCCGAAATTGTTGAGTATTACATGAAAGAATACAGTTCCATTACAGGAAGAGAATATAAGCTGTTTGATTATTATGGAGCTCCCGATGCAGAATACGTAATTGTTGCCATGGGTTCAGTTTGTGATACTACAGAAGAGGTGGTTGACTATTTAAACAGCCGTGGTGAAAAAACGGGTTTGGTTAAAGTTCATCTTTATAGACCATTCTCTGAGAAACATTTCATATCAGCCCTGCCTGCTACTGTTAAGAAGATAGCTGTACTGGACAGAACAAAAGAGCCGGGTGCACCGGGAGAACCGCTTTATCTTGATGTGGTTAAAGTATTATCAAAGTTTCAAAGCATTTACCAGTGTAGAAAAAGTATCAATGGTAATAATGGTAATAATAGTAATAATAGTAATAATAGTAATAATGGCAATAGCAAAAGTATTTATAATATTGGCGATATAGATGGCATTAAGAATTCACCTATAATTATTGGCGGAAGATATGGCCTTGGCTCAAAAGATACAAGACCTTCCCAAATACTTGCAGTATTTAATAATTTAAAAACAGATGAATCCAAGGACCGCTTTACAATAGGCATAATTGACGATGTTACCGGATTGTCCCTGGCTGAGGAAGAAATAATTAATACTGCACCGGAGGGGACAATAAACTGTAAATTTTGGGGCTTGGGTTCTGATGGTACAGTAGGAGCAAACAAAAGTGCCATTAAGATAATAGGTGATAATACTGATCTTTATGCTCAGGGCTATTTTTCCTATGACAGCAAGAAATCCGGCGGGACTACCATATCCCACCTACGTTTTGGCAAAAAGCCCATAAAATCTTCATATCTCATATATAATGCAGATTATATAGCATGTCATAACAAATCTTTTATTTATCATTATGATGTGCTTAAAGGCTTAAAGAAAAAAGGGACTTTTGTACTGAATTGCCCCTGGAAACCTGAAGAATTAGACGAGAAGCTTCCTGTTTCAATGAAAAAATATATGGTAGAAAATGATATTAACTTTTATATAATTGATGCTATAGATATAGCTGAAGAAATAGGACTTGGTAACAGGATTAATATGATAATGCAGTCAGCATTTTTTAAGCTTGCCAATGTAATCCCTCTGGATGATGCTGTAAGGCTTCTCAAGGAATCTATTGAGAAAACCTATGGCAAAAAGGGGAAAGAAATTGTGAACATGAACAATGAAGCTGTAAATAGAGGAATAGCAGCACTGGATAAAATCCATATTCCTGTATCATGGGCAGATATAGATGAAGCAGTAAACAAGAACCCGATCAGTAGAATTACAACCATCAAAAGTGAAGAGCCCGATTTTGTAGCTAATATTCAAATACCCATTGCACGGCATGAAGGGGATGAGCTTCCTGTAAGTGCTTTCAATGGTATGGAAGATGGTTCATACCCGCTAGGCACTACTGCTTATGAAAAACGTGGTATAGCAGTATTTATACCCCAGTGGCAGATGGAAAAATGCATACAGTGCAACCGTTGTTCTTATGTTTGCCCCCATGCTACTGTAAGGGCATTTCTGTTAAATAAAGATGAGATAAACAATGCACCTGATACATTTAAAACACTGAAAGCAGCCGGCAAAAGCCTGGAGGACTATGAATACCGTATCCAGATTTCTCCCCTTGATTGTACAGGGTGTGGTAATTGTGCCGATGTTTGCCCGGCTAAAGGGAAAGCACTAGTAATGATGCCTGCTGAAGATGAAATCGAAAATCAGACGGGAAATTGGGAATATGCAATGACTATTACAGAAAAGAAGGATCTTATGGAACTGGAAACCCTTAAAGGCAGTCAATTTGCGAGACCTCTTCTTGAGTTTAACGGAGCATGTCCAGGCTGCGGAGAAACACCATATATAAAACTCCTGACACAGTTATATGGTGAAAGAATGATGATAGCAAACGCTACCGGGTGTTCTTCCATATGGGCAGCCAGTGCACCATCTATTGCCTATACAACCAACCATGAAGGAAAAGGACCCGCCTGGGCAAATTCGTTATTTGAAGACAATGCCGAATATGGCTATGGCATGTACCTGGGTGTAAAACAAATAAGGGATAGGCTGGAAGCTTTAATAAAAGAGGAAATTGGGGACAAAGAAATTGGGGACAGTCCTGCACAAATTGAGCACATTGCGGGGGACAGTCCTTCACTTAAAAGTGCATTTCTAGAATGGCTTGAGAACAAAGAGGATGGCACGGGTTCCAAAGCTGCATCACATAAAATACTTGATATTCTTAGTAAATATGATTATAGAGGAAATAAAATCCTGGAAGAAATCATGGATAAAAAAGATTTTCTGGTTAAACCATCAGTTTGGATTATAGGTGGAGACGGCTGGGCTTATGATATTGGGTTTGGAGGACTGGATCATGTACTTGCCTCTGGAGATGATGTTAACATTTTTGTAATGGATACGGAAGTGTATTCAAATACAGGTGGACAGTCTTCAAAAGCAACACCGGCTGCGGCTGTAGCAAAATTTGCTGCTTCAGGTAAAAGAACAGGTAAAAAAGACCTGGGCCTTATAGCAATGACCTATGGCCATGTATATGTAGCTCAAATAGCAATGGGTGCTGATATGAATCAAACAATGAAAGCAATTGCCGAAGCGGAAAGATATAAGGGACCGTCTCTGATTATAGCATACTCCCCATGTATAAACCATGGTATAAAAACAGGAATGGGTACAAGCATTATGGAAGAGAAAAAAGCTGTTGAAACAGGGTATTGGCAGCTATACAGATTTAATCCTGATCTTAAAAAACATGGAAAGAACTCTTTTGCACTTGATTCCAAGGAGCCTAAGGAATCATTTATAGATTTTATAAAAGGTGAAATACGTTATTCACAGTTATCCAATACTTATCCGGATAGAGCAGGAGAATTGTTTGATATAGCCGAGAAAAATGCTGTGGAAAGATATGAGATTTACAGGAAGCTGGCAGATACCTATTAGGTATTGATTGAATAATAACCCTAAATTCCTGCAATTAATATCTAGAAAAGCAGGAGGCGTACCCCCTGCTTTTTCAACCTTTTATTTTTCAGTTGCAGGTATATAATGTATAAGTGCCCGGCTTATAGCAGCTCCCGTTACAAAGCATACGATGGCTTCAACCAAACCATTTATTCCGACGAATGCCAATACAAATGGAATTAGGCTCAGCTCTCCCTGAAAACCTTTGATATACTCTGTTTTGCCAAATAAAAGCATCAGAAATGTCATGAATAAAACTGTATTGAATAATGCTCCGGATAGGCTTGACACTCCAAAAGACACGAGTTTGGGTTTGCCCATTTTACTCAGCCCTTTGAAAACAAGCCCTGCAAGCCATCCCATTAGAACTCTGGGAACAATGCACACAATGAAAGTAAAGAATGGGTTGATTGCAAGCAATGCAGCACCAAACACACTCATTCCAAAACACTGGATAAAGCTTGTTGCACCAAAAACGCCTCCAAGCACTGCCCCGGCCCCCGGACCAATGACTATTGCGCCCACCACCACAGGAATCATCATAAAGCTGATTTCAATACCTGCAGTTTTGAGGTAGCCGACAGGTGTGAATGCCATAAGCAACATAATTGCAGCAAGTATGGCCATCTGTACCATCTTGACTGTACGTACTGATATGTTTCTGTTTACCATAATAAAAACTCCTTTGCTATTGCCCCTTACTTATTTCAGGGTGCAATGCCTATTTATTTATAAAAGCGTTTATACCCGCTTTTACATCGGTTTATGTTTCTTCTGATTCATCTTGTAAAGCAGATACAAGCCTTCAAGAATCAGGTTGGGTGAATATATGAATCTATGTTTGCAGTACGGTATAATTAGGTTGGCTAAATCTCCTGTAGCGATAGTGCTTATAGATTTTATATTAAAATCTTCGCATAAGCGGTCGATTAAACCGTCAAGCATACAGGCATTGCCATATACAACGCCGGAGTTCATGGCATCAACGGTATTCTTCCCTAACAATGCTTTAGGTGCTCCCAATGAAATATAGGGCAGTTCCGCAGTGCTTCCTGACAATGCATTAAGTGCTATTTGGACACCGGGAAGAATAGCAACACCACATAATTCACTATTTGAGTTAACAACAGTAAGTGTTGTTGCAGTGCCCATATCAATAACAATAAAGGGCTTTGTATATACAGCAGATGCAGCAACAGTGTTAGCTACCAAATCGGCACCAAGTTGAGCATGGTTGTCAATCTTAATATCGAGGCCGGTTTTGATACCGGGTCCTACAAACAAGGGCTTACAGCCAAACAGCTTTGAAACAGCACCGCCAATAACATTTGATAATGGCGGAACTACAGACGAAATAATCGCACCGTCGATTGCACTTTGTTCAAAGCCATACATTTCAAAAATGCCAAGCATTAAGATAATATATTCGTCCTCACATCTTGTTTTGACTGTGGACAGATTCGAGCGGAAAGCAAGTCTGCCATCATTGTCAAAGACAGCCAGTGTTATACTGGAATTGCCTATATCGGCAGTGAACACCATTTATATACACCCCTATAATATTATATTAGCAATTATTTTTTATGTCAAACAAATTCGAGCATATCAATCCCCACACGGGTGCTTATTTTATTTTTAAAAAATGCACCCCGGGCGTATAGGTGCATTTTCTTCCTATGAAATAAAATATGGCGGCATCATGCCTACATTACTTTTGGTTTTCTTCCACATAATCCCTGGCATTTTCAACCTGAAATTCATCAGGAACTGTCACTTTTGAAACACGTTTGGTCGTTCTTATATTTGCCCATGCAGCAGTATCATGCTTTTCAACAGGTATTTTTCTAAAGTGTCTGTTATCAGATTCTCTTAACAAAATAATTATCTCCTTACATATTTTTTGTTGGTATATTTTTATTGTTCCCAAAATTAATTTTTCAAGTAGTGCTATATCAAAAAATACTTCAAATCGACAAAATACTTCCACAAAATATTTCCAGTGTATCTTTCAGTATACATTTCAACATACCTATTATTAGATGAATATGTTTCTTCAAAAATTGTAAATGCACCTTATTATTAAGTACTTCTGTTCATAAGGCGATATTTATGTGGTGTAGTACCGGTATATTTCTTAAAAATCCTGATAAAATGATTCACATTATTAAAACCTGAATCCATACAGACTTTTGTTATACTGTCATTTGCATAAAAAAGGCGATCTTTTGCTCTGGAAATTCTTTGAAGGATCAGATACTCCTTGAATTTAAAACCGGTAGTCTCTTTAAATAAACGGGATAAATAGTACATATCTATATAAAAAAGCTCTGAAAGCTTCTTCAAATTTATCTCTTCAGTACAATTTTCCTCAATATACTTTTGGACATTGAAAACTGTTTCCATAGAGCTGTTATATGTTCTAAGAGGGAAAACATCACTTGAATTCCTGTACAATAATACAAAAAACTTCTGAAGATATGACTTTACTAATATTTCCCAAAAGGCTTCCCTGTTTTCAATTTCTGAAAGTATTTGATTAAAAAGAGAGATAACCAATCCTTGCATATTTGCATCAAGAGTTATATTATGCTCGAAATGCGGAGGACGATTTTTGAAAATAGATAGAATAACGGGATCATTAATAACTGACTGAAACCAGGTTGGGTCTATTAATATATAATATCTTTTATAAGGAAAGGTAAGAACTCTAAGGTTGTGATTTTCAAAGTTATTTATAAATATAAGATTACCTGAGATAGCATTATATTCTTTTCCATATATACTAAAATTAACCTTGCCATCAACTATATAAATAATTTCATAGGAATTGTGGAAATGATTATCCAACTCCAGCTGTTCATATGATTCTTTATAATAGATATTTACAGGACTTGCATTATCATTGCCGTTATCATCCGGTTTATATAAATCAATTATTGACACTTTAAAATAAACACCTCACAGCTTTTCAAAATTTAACAATACCCAAAATCCAGGATACAAGACATGATATAGATTTTACAACTCAATTCTTAATTTTCTCAATATTTCAAATTATAATTTCAATATTGAGTTATAGCCATACTATATCATATGTAAATACATAGCAGCAACCAAATAAGCCTGTGTGGGCGAGATAGAGGCAAATTATCTAAAAACATAATACACTACAGTGCCTAAACACAATAAATTCAATAATACCGTCCCAAAAGCAATACGAATAAACTTTTTACCCAAACAATACTTAAAGAAGGATAATTCATATATAAATACAAGAACTGCTGCAATAATTAAAGCCGCTTTCATTTGTGTTCACCTTCCGATTTCTTAATTTAGGTGCATATTTGCACCTAAATTGGTAATATCTGGTATAGTACTGATTTTTATTGGAGAACTCTTTAGCATTGTACCTGTCCTCCGAATTTTAAATTCCACATCAACTGTTATATCAGCTTCATTAAAACGCTCTAGCCAATTATACTTTTCCCAGTTTTGAATTGTAGCGAATTTCCTTGCAACTTTACCGCCAAATTTAAAAACATCCACATTCAAATCCTGACACTTAATGATTAATTCTTCAATACCTGATTTTATTCGCTGATTTAAAGCATTTTCTACTATATTATTCATATCCGGTCTTTCATAGCTTATTCCACTTTGTATTGCTAAAATATCACCTTCAAGGGCAATTGCAACATTTATTGCAGGTCTGTTTTTACTAAAACTGATTTTTACATCAGGGCTTTCTTTTTGTCTTATATCAATCGGGATAATAAGTTCAGGCATAATAGGATCCTCTATAGTAAAAAAACCTTGCTTAAATTCTCCTCTTGTAATAAGTAAAAGGCGTGTTTCATGTCCATTTAATTCACCTATCATTTTATCTCCGTTAAAAATTGCACACCCAAATAGATCAACTGAATTTCCACCTTTGCGGGGGAGGTTACCTGCTATATATTCACTGTCAATCATAAATAGTTTGGTCTCATTGGTATTTTCTTGTAAACTGTTGGGATTATTTATGGAGCCGAGTATGGCTAAAGGTTGGTTATATGAGCATTCCTGTAATGAAGTTGTATGATCTTTGAAAAAAACAGTACCCTCTGCTA
>DAOSDD010000053.1:0-21533 GCA_035362115.1 Clostridiales bacterium
ACATATCTATCTAAAAAAAACGACGATGCATTTATGCCCAAACTTTCAATTAACTCCTTAGAATCTTTTTCAATCTGCTTTTTTTCTTTCTCACTAATATTATCATTTTTTATTGAAAAGCTCTTTTTGTCATCGTTTTCATCGTTTGTGCCCAAAGCTGAAGGGTTTGCATCCCTGTATATAAAGGAACCGCTCCCTGTAAAAACAAGGGTTTTTTCTCCTGTTTCATAAATATCATCTTCATCTGCTTTATCTATTTTACTCGTTTTATCCTGATCATTATCATTAAATGAAATCATTGAAGCAAAATCCTTTCCAAGCAATACACTTACAACCTTTTCTTTGTTGATATTGCCATTTCCAAGCTCCAGCATGGGTGTTTTTTTATTGTACCCGGGTATTTGACAATTTTCATCAATCCTTATACCCTTTTTCTGCAATATACTTAGTATACTGGTTGCAGTTTCCTTTGGAATGCTGCCCTGAATTTTATATATACCAGAATAAATTAGAAGAAACAAATTCAATGTAATAAATATTATTATAAATATGTTTTTTGCTCTTGACCAATCCACTGCTATTCATCCTTCTGCTGCACTGCACTATTTTTTTTAGCAAGTTGTAAAAAGTAGTACTCTCCATCAGACCTTTCTATTATCCAAACAGGTGGAATTCCTTTACTGTCATATCCACCATTAAGGAGATAAGCCATTGTAATGTCTTTGACTTCAATATTATCAAAACTCTGCTTTCCATATTTTTTGGACATTTCGTTCAGCATGTCTTCAAAATATATGTTATATTCACTTTGAGTCCGGCTCTTCTCAATACTTGCAAGATACCACCTGCACTCAATTATTCTCTTTCCGTTTGCTTTAATGGATACTGCACTTTTAACAGGCTCTTTATCTCCGCTCTTGTCTTGAAAATTAATATAAACCGGCAAATCCCCCAATTTATAATCAAAAATGAACTCGTAGTAACCTTGATTCTCATCTTTTACCTGTTTTAAGTACAGATCTGTTTCAGGATCAATATAACCTTTTTTAATCCTGCTGATGAAAATATAAGCTTTTTCAAAAGCCGAACCTATGTCACTCTTTTCCTGATCATCCACACCGGGAATATACTTATATTCTAAAAGGCCATCATTATACAGTCGGTATGTATTATTAATATTCTTGAATACAACCGCATTATTCTCAATATAGCGGTCAAAACTTTCCTTTTCATTTCCAAGGATAACTCTTGCAATTTCTTCAATATCTGCAGTTTTTCTATTATCATAATAAATCGCAGATGGATATTTATAATATTTTATACCTTCAGCTACACACAAGATATCCGGCGAAATAGACAACTGAAGTTTTTTGCTAATAACATTATTTGGATCAATCTCTTTAAAGGTATTGTATTGTACAATATTGCCATTATACTCCAGGTTGTTAATAGTTTTTGTATAACCGCTTTTTAACATTCCCTTTTTGTTAAAAGGTACTATGTATCTGTATAAACCCTTGGAACTATATATGTAAACTGTATTGTTATTATTAATATCTTCATAAGGTAAAATAAATATTTTCTGGATACTATCAAAATAATCAGAGGAAGATCCGGTAATGTCAAGAAACCATTTTAAAAGGCCTGTTTTGATTCCTGTTTTAAACTCTATCATAATGCTTTTTTTTACTGTTAAGTCAATCCATGTATTCATGTTGACACTATGGCCTTCACCGGAAGTTAATACTTTTTCAAGGTAGCCGCAGGCTTCGTCCCACAGCTCATTGTAAATGTAGTCATCCTTACCGATTACCCAGTGGGTTCTATTTCCATTGGATATTGTTATTCTGTATGGACTAAATATATCTTTTCTTGCTATCTCCACTATATCAGTCTTATCATTATTGCTCTGGCTGCTAAATACCTTCGATATAAAATTAAAAGGAAACCTATGACTTTGATAATCCCACAGGATTCCTACCTGTATTATGCTTGATAATACTAAAACTATTAAAACAGCAGATTTTACCTTTTCTCTGTTAAAGCTAAGCATTTAAGTACCTTATCCCCGGTTATTTAAACTGGAATCTTTTGCCATTGATATCTGTATCAACAATATTACTTTTGAAAACGTCCTCAATTTTAGTCACGCTGTTAAGCAACTTATCTTTATCACTTTCGTCCAAGAAAACAACTGTAAAATATTGTATCTGCAGGTTTTTGCCTTCCTCAAGAAATATTTCATCATTTTGGCTGGACAGATCTTTCAAAACATCAATATTATTTTTGTCTTCGGTTGCCCCTACAGATATTGTACCCTGTGTATCGCTTATACTAACCTCCCCATTAATACCCGCCAGGTTCTCTTTTTCTTTTAAGCTATCAAATACAGGTTTTTTATAAATAATGATCTTAAACTTGTTTTTGCCTTTCTTAAGTTCAAACGATTTTGTAAAAAAGCCCGATATCCCAATATCCCATCTATTTTCACCTTCGATATTGAGAAATTGCTCATATATGCCTTTGTCCTCATTATACCTGCTTAAAATTACGCTAATACTTTCCTCTTTAGTACATCCGGAAACATTATATAATTTCTTTGAGACAATATCACTTGAAACATATCTGGTAAAGGAAACCAGAAATTGTTCTGTTTCTTTAATATCTTTATTTTCTATTATTGCTAGCAACTCGGCTTCAAACCTCGCCTTAAATTCCTGTTCCTTGTCCAGATTTTTAACATCAGTATTTCCTGACGACTGGCTTGATTTATCCTCAAGACTGTCTACAGGATGGGCCATAACTGGTATAGCCATAAAAACAACCAATATTAAAATGACTACTGTGCAAAATAATTTCTTACACATTTTAATTCTCCCGGAAACAATTTATTAAGTCAAATAGTCTAATAATATTTACACTTAAACTATACATTACTCAAATAAATTATACATTTTTTTTGTTACAACTCTATTACATCGTATTTAAGAATGAATTACATGCTATATCCTGTGAAACCGCAGGAAGCCTCACTAAAACTTCAGTTCCTTTTCCCAGCTCACTTGTAATATTTATTGTACCTCCATGGGCTTCAATTATTTCCCGGGCAATTGAAAGTCCAAGACCTGTACCACCCATTTCCCTTGAACGAGCCTTGTCTACTCTGTAAAACCTCTCAAATATTCTGGGCAAATCTTCCTCAGGTATTCCTACACCATTATCAGCAACTTTAACATATGCTTCATTATATGTTTTTCCAATATAAACTGAAACCTTTCCTCCCTCAGGAGTGTATTTAATAGCATTTGTTATTATGTTGATAGTAACTTGTTCAAGCCTGTCCCTGTCACCCTTAACAAGAGGTATATCGCCTATAACATAGCATTCCAGCTTATGACCTTTATTTTTAGCTTCTATCTGTAATTTATTTGCGGAATTTCTTATAAGCTCCACAAAGGATATTTCCTTCATATTCCACTGCATTTGCTTATTATCCAGTCTGGAAAGCTGAAGTAAGTCCTTTACCAGCCTGGTCATTCTATCAGCTTCAGAATTAATTACATTAAGAAAGCTTTCAGCAATTTCTCTGTCATCAATATCCCCATCCAAAAGAGATTCAGTATAGCTTTTTATTGAAGTAAGGGGAGTTCTCAATTCATGGGAAACATTTGCAACAAATTCCTTTCTCATGTTTTCCAGTTTTTCCTGTTCAGTTATATCATGTAATACTGCAATTATACCCTCAGCTTTTTTGAACTCATCTGTAAACATGGCGAAATAAGCTTTTAAAATCTTTCCATCTTTAGTAATGCTGCTTTCCCTGCTCGAAAAAGTCTCTAAATATAGTATTTCCTCGAGTTTCAAATCTAGTCCGTATTCCTCCACAAACTCATTAAATGTGTAGTTAAATTCTTTTTGTCCAAGCATTTTCAAGAAAGCAGGATTTACATGAATCGCCTCGCCTTTTAAATTAAACGCTATAACACCATCTGTCATATAATTGAATATGGTTTCAATTTTATTCTTTTCACTAGAGATCTCCGTTAGAGTATCCTTCAGGTTCTTAGCCATATAGTTAAAAGCCTTTGTAAGCTGACCGATTTCATCATCGGACATAACTTCCAGCATCTGATCAAAGTCACCTGCGGCCAGTCGTTGAGCCTTATACATAATTTTATTAATAGGCGATGTTATTGTTTTAGATAACATATACCCAAGAATAAGAGATATTAGAACAGAAATCAGCAAACTTATAAGGATAATCTTGTTAAATCCTGTAATAGTTTCCTGCCATGCTTCACTATCATATCTGAAATATAAAATAAAGTCTCCATCTGCAAGTTTTACTTCTCTGGCATAATCGAAATATCTACGGCCATTTATATTAACAAGTTTGCTTTTATCACCTTTTAACTCGTTATTTAAGACAGCAATAAAGTTTACCGAACAGATAATCTCATTCATAAACAGTTTTCCATTGCTATCAGCCGCACTATAATATCTGTCAGATGAATATTTTACACTTAAGTCATTCTTGTCAATAACTGTATAGCTCTTGTATGCATCTAAAATAGAAAACTCTATAATTGCATTTCTACCATCATTTACACTTAAATATGATAACATATCCTTCAAAGAAGAGTCACTTTTTATTAACCAATTATCAAAACCTCTTTCCAGGGATGACTTAAAACTATCATAGTGCTGGGTTTCAACTTTTCTATTTAGAAAAAGGCCAACAGGCGTAATCAAAAATATTGTAATTAAAATAAATATACTAACAAGTCTCCATTGAATACTCTTGAAAGACATATATACCTCACTTAGTCAGCTTTCACTTAGTCAGCTTTGTAAAAGTAGTACCCTACACCTCTTTTAGTCAATAAGTATTGCGGATTTGCAGGATCTTTTTCAAGTTTTTCCCTTACCCTTCTTACTGTCACATCTACAGTCCTTACATCACCATAGTATTCATATCCCCACACTTTTTCAAGCAGGTTCTCCCTGGTAAAAATCTGCCCCTGATGCTGAGCTAGAAACTTAACCAGCTCAAATTCCCTTAATGTAAGCTCAATTACAGTATTCTCACGAACCACTTCATACCGGTCAATATTAATATTTAAATCGCCACACACAAGGGTACCTTCAGATTTTCCTGTACCAATCTCATCTACGCTTGTTCTTCTTAAATTAGCTTTTACTCTGGCTATAAGTTCTCTTTGACTGAAAGGTTTTGTTATATAATCATCTGCACCAAGTTCCAAGCCTAAAACCTTATCTACCTCTTCTTCCCTGGCTGTAAGCATAATTATAGGAGTGTTGACAGATTGCCTAAGTTTACGGCATACAGCGAACCCATCCATTTTAGGAAGCATTATATCAAGCAGTATCAAATCTGGATTCTCATTTAATCCCATTTCCATGCCCTTTTCTCCATCATATGCCTCAATAGTGGTAAAACCTTCTTTTTTCAGATTATGCTTTAAAATATCTACTATATGTTTTTCATCATCAACTATCAGGATTTTTTTACCCAATCCAACCCCCCCTTGATTTTGGTTATAAACCTATTATACCATTAAATAAATAAATTTGAATGAGTATTTTAAAACAAAATTGTAATATTATTGTAATATGTTTGTATTCATCTACAGCATAATATGATTAGACGTAAGATAAGATTGTTTAGTTCCAAAAAAGCATAAATTTTTATGCCTGAATCACATTACTTAACTAACCTTTGAAAATCCGCTTTTATTAAATTATAGCTGTAAACAGCAGAATGCCTTTGATATTCTGCATTAACAAGAGCTTCTCTTGCACTTAAAAGTGCATCCTTTGTAATTACTCCATTTTTATATTTTAGCTCTGAAATATCCAGCTTCTTTTTCATAATATCCACATACTTATCGGCCAAATACACCCTGTCTCTTTGGTTAAGCAAATTGGAATAGGCGTTTTTAACGCTAACTTCTATATTAATTTTTTTCTCTTCCAAAGCTGCAATAGTTTCTTCAAGTGAATACCTTACACTTATATATGACAAATTATGAACTGAAAAACATTGCTCTATGATATCAAGTTGTTTCTGTTTTAGTTCAATATCATTCAAATATCTGTACACATCAACATTATTGTTTATTGCAGATTTTACATATGTTTTTAAATCATCAATCTTTACCGGTTCAAATAGAAAGGAAGTTTCTATATTGATATTATATTTGTTATCGTCAATTTCAATGCTTAAAAGCCTTTTTAACTCTTCTGATTTCGATTTAATGTTTTCTTTTATTTTTGCTATATCAAATTCCTTATTTTCAATTCCTACCTCAATTTCAAGCAATTCGTTATCTGTAATCAACCCATTTGACCTCTTTACTTTTGCCAGCTCATACCTTTCAAACATGATGGCAAGCTTTAACTCTTCAGCCTCCAGCTGTTTTTGTGCCAGTGAAGAAGATTGAAAATTTTTATATATATTTAACTTCAGGTTTAATAAATTCTCTTCTATAGATTTTTGTGCTTTTTTCAAATTATTTAAGGCTTCCATTGGTCTTATATGTTTTATAAGCAGCTTATTATAATCAAGATATTTATCTTCTGTATACCAATACTTATCAGCATCTTCTGTAGCTTGCTTATATAAAGCTTTGTTCAGTTCTATGTTAATATCGTCTATTTTTGCCTGAATACTATTTGCTTTATAAATATCGCCAATAGATTCAATACTAATATTTTCGTCAATAATAACTTTATTGTCTTCTGCATAAATTTCTATAGAAGAAATCGAAATAATTAATATGAATATTAAAACGAAGCAAATAATCTTAGTAAAATTATTACCTGCTTTATATTTGTTTACCCTTAAAATCTTTTCTTTTATTTCAATTCTGCTTATTACTTCGAATATTTGCCTGGTTTTTGACCTTATATTTAACATTAATACACCCCCATTATTCGTGCGCATGATTCTCATTATTGGTATGAATTTATTAATAACCCGGGCCTGATAAGCATGCATTTTTAAACTTCATGACCTTTGTATTATAATTAAATATAGATATATTGTACCTATCTTCCATCTCTTCTATTTTTATTTCTTCTTCACTAACTCTATAACGTGGTATTATACCTTCTATATACTTTGCTTTTATTACTGAAAGATTTCTTTTTACTGTATTAAGACGTGTTTCCATCATGCTCAGCTCTCTATACGAACTTTTTATATCAAAATAAGCATCTTTTATTTCATTTGAAATAGCAAGTTGCGTTTTTTGTAAATTAAGTTCCAAATCGTTTATTTCCTTGGTAATATCTGAATGTTGCCTTTTAACATCAGTATATATAATGTTAACATTGTCCTTTTCAAGTATCCCAATTTCAAGCTTTTTTAATTTTATCTGCCATTTAATTATGTTAATTTCTTCTCTGAAATTCAAGGCTTGATTTATATAATACTCAAGATCTTTTAGTTGAAAGCAAATCATGTTTTCAAAAGAAATTTCATCATAAAATGTATCAAGTTTATTTCCAATATATGCATTAAAATTCCTGCATTCTTTTTCATAATTCCTATTTTCTATATTCCTTTCAATTTCCATCTTGCATAGCTCATATTCTGCTTCTTCTAAATCATATGAAGAAATCTGGCCATTTTTGTATTTTACTTCTTCATTTTTGAACTTTTGTACAGCAATTACATACTCTTTTTCTTTGTTTCGAAAATTGCTTTTAGCTCCGAGTAATGCTGTGTAATAGCCCCTAAGATTTACTATTAAGGTATTCTGCGTAATTATTCTCCTTTGGGATGCTGCTTCCCAGCTACATCTTTTTTGTTCGGGTTCTAAGTGTTTATTGTTCAATAAAAGCATGCGTGCATATAATGTTGGAGAATCATATATGTCAATATTCACTGATAATTCTACTGCTTTATTATATTCATACTCCATATCAAGAACTATTTTGTCCATATTTTTTCTTATGCGGCTGTTATATAGCATAAGTCCACTGGCTTCTTCAAATGACATGCTTTTTACTTCTGATGCATAAGCATAGATATCTGATATCATTAATACCATGCACATAACTAAAAATAAAGGCAATTTGTTTTTCAGCAATTTTTTCACTTTATCACCACAAACCTTTTATTTAATCACATATCCCGAATATATGAACTTAACCCATTGTTATCTACTATTTCCCTCAAAAGTTAACATAAAATAATTTTTTTATACTACACACTACAGTGAAATCGTTACTTGTCACTTTTCAAGGGAACATATCACCTTATATTTTTATATTACTTTAGCTCAAAATTTTCCAGCGAATTCGGTATTGCTGCATAATCAGTTAATGTATTATTGGGTCCAGCAAAAAACAACACCCTTATGTTTTTTCCAACCTGGTTTCCGCTTATTGTTAATATAATTCTAGCCGCGCCAGTATTTGTTGCTGCTTCATACCTTGACTCTATCACCTGATTAACTGTATTATTAACAAGTACAATAAATTGACCAAGTTCGCTTGAGCTTAAAGATTTCCCTGAGCCATTGGCAGTTTTTATATTTTCATTAAGAGTAATAATAATATTTGTATTGGAATTTACATTTAGTACCGACATACCTGTTACATAAGGCGGATATTTATCTACAGCTGTTGTCAGTCCCAGGCCTTGTATGGGCTGCCCGTAAACATCCGATGTTTTTATATCTTTTAGAGCAGTATGTACAGTTACATTTTTTCCCCCAAACTGTCCGTTACTTGAAATATGGTCATTTACATAAAGAGTTATCTTTTTATTACCTGCATCATATTCAGCACTTGAAATACTAAGAGTTTCTGTACCCGCTGTTATAATAAAATCAGCAGCTGTAAGTGTTTCGCCGTTAATATCCTTTGATAAGATTAATTCTATAGTATTTCTCCCTGTGATATAGGCATAAAGAACTCTTGAAGGAGATTCCACTTTTTCAAACGGAGCAATAATTCCTTTTGCAACCATTACATTACCTGCTTCGTCTTTTACAGCCGAAATCTGTAGAACGTTTATGTCATTCATATTAAATTTTTCAGGGAGAGATATCACAACTGTTCTATAATCTGATAATAGCTCAATCACAGTTCCTTCAGGAAGTTTTTCCGATACATAATTACTGAAGTTCAAATATCTGTAATTTTCACTAGATAAAGCAGTAATCCTATCAACTTTTTCATTAAATAATATAAATAGTCTGTTATCTTTCATTCTAACATATTTTATTTCAGGACTTATATCATCAATTATGCTTATATCTATAGTAAGTGGGACTATTCTATTTTCCTGGGGAGTATAGTCCACTACATCCTGAATTGACAGATTATATGTTCCAGGCTCAAACAAAGAATCTCCCTGTTTCTGTAATACCACTTTATTCCTTATAATGTTTCCTGCTTCATCTATATACCATCCTATCTGGGTAAGTGGTACTGTTTCTCCCGAAATTTTTTTAAGTATATATAAAGCACCTGTTGGTACTACATCCTTTGTGAACTCAAGAATGATTTTATTCTGGTCCTTTATTGTGTAACCTGAAAAACCTGGTGTTTCTTTATCAATTGACGGGGTAATGTATACTTTTATAGTATTTTTGTTCCCATAATAGTCTGTAACATCATAGAAGTATACATCCGTGCCCTGCTCAGCTAATGCAGATGTCCGTTCAAACTCTATTGTATATGTTTTAAAATCGTCATCAGCTGTAACTGATATGACTTCTGCAGCATGAACAGTAACAATTTTTTCTTTAACAATAGGTTCTACCGGTTTGTTAAACCTTATTTTTACTTTGGTCTGTGTAGCACTTATTATCTTCTCAATTTCAGGCAGTGAATTATCCTGATATACTTTAAATTCTATTGGTTCCTGCATAATAGGATAATTAGAATAATCATATACACTTTTATTGATTCTAAGGTAATGAGTTCCTATACTTAAAGGATTTGTAATATTTAGTAATAATGTTTTCCTGTCGATTTTCGTTACATAACCATATAATGTAGAATCATCTATACTGTAACTAGATGATTGTTCAGCATTTTGCACAGGTTCAGAATATACAATCCTTATTTTTTTATTGCCCAACACAGTTAATTCTGTTACTTCCGGAAGTTTTGTATCTATTATGCTATCGATTGTTTTCTTTATATCTTGCTCCAAACCAACTTCCTTTTTAACGGTAACCTCTACTCTCTTCTGCTGCTGGACCGGGTTTACAAGACACAATGTAACTATTTTTCTATCTTGCGATACTCTGATATCATTAATTTCAGCTTTATTGCCATCTGCAATTATACTATAATTATTTTTATTTTTTACTTTATTTACATCAACTGCTTTGTTTAACACTATATTAACCTCTATTAGGTTATCTGCACAAACATCCTTTACTTCAAGAGGAAGTGAAATAAAAGTTATATTGGCAAATGCTCTTATCTCTGTTCCCTGCACCTCTCCAACTATAGTTCTTCTTCCTTCTTTTAAATTTTCAATAGCTGTTTCCCAATTAACAGGTACTTCTTTCTGACTCTCATCACTAAAAGTAGCGGTAACAGTTTGAGGCAATTTAACTTCATCACCTATATTAATTACACCAAGATCTATCTCTTTTATAGATGTAATTTGTGGTGAAATACTTAATAAACCGACTTCAATAGCTTTTTCTTTTTCTATGGCTCCTTCATCCATAAGTTTCTCTAAAAGTGTTCTGTCAGAATTTTTCATTTTTAGCTGCAGAGCTTCAACAATTGCAACTGCAATATCCTCATTTTTTAGAACTTCTTTATCCGCAATATCCCACAATCCTACTTTAAATGCAAATTTCATAACTTCTTCCCATTTAAAATCGAAATCTTTACTATTACCATAATCCTGCCTGTATCCTAAAGCCTCAAGCAATATTTTATAAAACATTTGTGGTGTTACCAGTCCACGGGGGTTAAATTTGCCGTCTATTCCTCCATGCCATCCAAATTGATCGTTAGCTTTTATATAAGCCAGAACATTTATACCTTCTTGCCAGGTTATATCATCCGCATCAATAAAATTATTATTCATGTTATACTCTAGTGCTTCCTGTTCATAATTTCTGCCAAAAAGACGTAATGTAAGAATAACCGCCTGTAACCTTTCTGTCCTTTTCCCTAGGTATTCTTGCGTTATTCCTTTTCCGTCACCTTTTAATACTCCAAGAATAGCACATATTTCAGCTTCTGTTTTTATACTTTCTCCAATAGTGTAAACTTGTATCTGGAATACTATTGTAAATATGTATGTAATAATCATTAAGTTGATAATCAATGATCTTTTTCTGTGATTTCTACCGGGCATAAACTTACCCCCCCAATACATTTTTCTTTGGTAAATATTTATATAGTATATTAATTATACCATCAATAAATAATAGCGTCAATTTTAAAGATTTTGATGCAGATTATTTTTAGACTTATTATTCTATGCTTTTGTTCCGTATATACAAATCATATTCTATTTGTTTTATGGCATGAAAAAAGAGCCTGGGATAGACCCAAGCTCTTTAATTATTTATTACATTTTATTATACTGCTGCATCTTTAACTTCTACAGTCTGAACTTTATCAGCTTTGTATTCGTTTCTTACTGCATCAGTAATTGGGTATTGCTGTGTTATTTCAAGCTTAGCTGCTTTTACAAAAGCATCGCCGCTTACTGTAAGAGTTACTGTATCTCCTGCTACAACTGCTGCACTAACAGTCCTGTCTTTAACAGTAAATGTAAGCCTAGATACTGAGGCTGCATCAACAGCTTCTGTAAACTGAATTGCTATTTCATTTTCGCCAGTCTTAGCAGTAATTGCCTTAATTGAAGGAGCGAATTTGTCTTCAGCCGCAAAACCCGCAACTGAACCTGCTAATGCTTCAATATCAAGGAGTGACTTAATATTGTTATCAGCAAGTAGTACAACGCTTGTAATCAGAGCGTCTGAAGCTGAAAGCTTGTTATCAGCTTTTAGTGTAATAGTAACTTCAGCTTTACCGTTCTTGTTTACATAGTTAGCTGCACCTGCAAGGTATTTCTTGTTAGCATCTTGGCTAAAATCTAATGTAGATATGTCAGCCTCTGCGAGAGCAATCTTAGATGCATTGATGGACTTAATTTCTGTTGAGAGTATCAGCTTAACTGTGTTCGCATTAATGCTCTGTACCTTTTCAATTAAAGGAGCTGCTGCCGATGTTGAAACATTTCTTTCGTAGGAGAGCAGATCTGAAAGGTTGCCTGCTACGTCTGCAACTCTACCTATCAAGAGTTTTTGCGGCACTGCAGTTATTGAGTTAACAGGTATTGTTATCTTAATTTTTGATGAATCCACAAATACAGCTATGCTTGTATTAGCAGGGAGTTTTGCATAGGTAGTTCCATCATAACTAATACGATAATTATCAGCACTTAGCACTGAGTTCGCACCTTCAATAGCCATCTTTTCATTGAAGTATAAATATAAAGTGTATGGGTTCTTGTTCTTGCCGCCTGTTAACGAAAAATCACCATCAAACACATACTCAACTTTTGTTTTAGTTGTGTCATGAGGAGTTTTATCAGTAATTGTTATTTCTTTTATTACAGTTACCATTTTGTTAACAGCAAGGCTTGTATCTTTCACGTCTTTTATTTCGATAGTGTATACACCGCCGGCTAATTTGCTGTTGAATGTCAATGTTGCAACTTTGTCTGCATAAGTTATTGAATAGCCTGTGGTTGATTCAGCTCCATCAGCTTTTTTAATTACGAAGTTATCCTTTGTAGGTGCAATAACTTCTTTACTGAAAGTGATTTTAACTATATCTTCAGCAGTTACTTCTACTTTTGATACTTCAGGAGCTGATAGATCGGCTGCTATATTAAGAGGAAGTGTAGCATCTCCTTCAAGCTTAACACCCCAAAGGTCAACAAGTTTGTCAGTTTTCTTAACAACAAGGCTGGATGATCCAACGGGTACAGGTCTGTCATAAGCAGTTGTATTATCCGGTGATTTCTTGAGAGCATCTACAAATATAAGTTTGAATTCGCTTGCCGAATCAGCAGGATTATATACTGCTCCGCCTACCTGAATTTCAAGTGGCTGCCATGCTGTATAAGTGTGATATACATCAGCAGTTGTTAAACCTTTTACAGGTTTGGAGAAAGTAATTATAACATAGGTCTGAGTTGCTTCCTTAACTGAAACAGTCGGGTTGCTTGTGTCAGCAGCATAAGCTACTTCGAAAGTTTTTACAGGCATTAAGAATCCTGCATAGTCTTTGAAACCTTCTACCTTAAATGTATAGTCACCATTTGGAAGATTAGTTCCAATTTCAACTTTTACTTTCTTTCCTTCAACCTTTGCTGAGTTAATGCCATATATTCCATTGTTAATTGTTACTGAACCTGTTACTGTTGTGTCGATGTATTCACTGAATTCTATTTCAACAGCATTTGGACCAACAAACTTAACAGCTACAGCTTCAGGAACTATTTTGTCAAATGCATTTCCTTTTACTTTTACTTCAGCTATCTGTTTTCCAGTAACATTCTTTACATTCTTTACAGTTACTTCATACTCTTTCGGGTTTGGTGCAAGATATCCATCAAGAGTAATAAGAACTTCCTTCTTGCTGTCAAGAAGTTTTACTGATTTTACTGTCTGTCCTGCTACTGCAAAGTTATCCTTTACTACAGTAGCTGAATCAAGTTCACTATTGAATGATACTAAGATTTCTTTCATGTTGTCTGCTGTTGTACCAACAACATTAATATCAACTGATACAACTTTAACAGCTACATTAAGTTTTCCTTCAAATCCTTCAACAGTACCAACAGCTTTGTATTCGCCTGCTGCATCAGTTTTTACTGCAGTTACATCCCATTTTACAGCTACTTCTGCTTCTGTGCCGTCGCTATAAGTTGCTTTTACCTTTTCAGGCAGATTCAATTTATCGCCAACTTTAATTTCTACAGCAGCTACTTCTGCTAATGATTTTATAACAGCTTTTTCTATTAAGCCTGCATCAAGTGCAATTGTCTGCATTTCTTTATCATCGCCAACGATTACTGCGATAACAGTTTTACCTTTGTTAGCGCCTGCAGCATATTCAGCTTTCAGTGTAGAGAAGGATAATCCAACAACATCATCTCTGAGAAGTGGAATTGTATCCAGCTTAACTGCTTCAGCTTTAGCGAAATCAGTTACATTACATAACTCAACGATTGCGAATTCAAATTGGAAATCTGTTCCCTGCTTGTAACCTAACATTGAGAGAAGCATTTTTGCATATTCTCTTCCAATCAAGTTTTCCCCGGGTGCAAATTTCCCATCCGGTCTACCAGCAATAATTTCATTTTTTACAGCGTAAGCTACATATTTTACAGCCCACCCTGAGATTTCACCTGCATCTTTGAATTTTGCATTCAAAATATCGGCTGCTTCCTTGTCAGTAAGCTTAAGAGCTTCAGCTTCCAGACCAAACATTCTTAATAAAAGTGCTACACTTTCTTCTCTGAGAAGACGTGCTTCAAGATTAGGTTTATATTCTGTCTCGGAAGTACCCTTAAAGAGTTTCAGCTGATTTAATGTTTTTGCCTCGTTCTCATATTTAAGGGGCTCTGCTGCGAATGTCGGTACTATTGTAATGCCAGCAATTAATGTCAAAGCTAATAATACCGCCAATAGTTTATTGAGTCTCTTCATAATCCTCAAATCCTCCTTGTTTTTTTTTGGGGAAAAGTAGTTGTTTTATTTTAGGTGGGTTACCCCTCTCCCCTAACTGAAAATAACCCTGCCTTTTTACCTTATGATTCATTGTAGGCGGGACTCGCCTATCGTGAAGTCAAAGAAATTATATCATCGAGTGTAAATTCAGTCAACAGCTATACAGGAAGTGTAAATAATTTGTAACAGAACTGAAATAAAGACTTTGCAAGTTTACAAAAAAAGAGCCGGCTGATGCCGGCTCTTTTTTTGCCTGTTCAGAGTTATATAGTTTTCGAGACTATTATTATATCATTTTAAAGACTACTATTTCCCGATTATCGAAGCGGTTATTTCCCGTTAATACTTCTTTCTGCCATCTCTATTGCCTTCTTAACAATATTTCCGCAGTCTCTTGAAGATACCGCGCCCCAACCTTCTGAAGCAACTGTATTGTAGACCCCGAGCTCTTTTGCTATTTCAGCTTTAAGATTTTCAGACATTATACTCCTGCGTCTACCCACAGTTCATTCCCCCTTTCAGGCTATAAATTTGTGCACTTATATAATTTCGTACACATATATTATTTTCTTCAGATTTTATTTTTTAATGTCCTGTAAATATTTCAATATTAGTTATTAAAAAATCATTTTAGAACATTTCAGGTTTTGAAGGTTTGGATATTTCTGTCAATGCTTTAGATGCTTCCATATTAAATTTTCTGTCTGTTGCAACATCCCCTATTGCCAATATACCTACAAGCATGTTATTTTCAAGGACAGGCACTCTCCTGATTTGATTCATTGACATTTTACCTATTACTTCATCTACATCCGCATCCGGAGTTACAGATACCACCTGTGTAGTCATAACTGAGCTAACCGGTGTAGAACCCGGATCATTGCCATGAGCTACATTTCTTACAACTATATCCCGGTCCGTTACAATTCCCACCAGGTTATTTTCATCTAATACGGGAATTGAACCTACATTATGTTTCTGCATAAGCTGTGCTGTCTCAGTTACTGTAGTGTTCGGGCTGACATACGCTATATCTTTGGTCATTTTATCTCTTACTTTCATAAATTTCACACTCCTTTATTCTTTTTTAATTTTAAGTTTTGTTTTTATATACTATCTGCTTCTGTAAATTTGCAAATATAATGTACAGGTATAATTTAAAATTACCATTTAAAAACCTGCCATACTCAGCATATATTATTTTGTCCTGTAAAATAAAAATAATTAGAGTTTAATTAAAGTAATTAATCCATTATTCACCTTTCAACAAATTTTATTGCCAAATATTACAGCTTTAACTTTTATCAAAAAAAATTTAAAATATTAATTATGAATACATTAAGAGCTTTAATATAAAACACAAATAATATACTAATAATATAAGAAGGAATTCCACTGTTTATAAAACATATTTTACAAATAGGAAGTCAGATAATGCAAAACAAATTTATAAAAATCACAATATTAGTAATTGTTATTATTGCAACAATTTTTACATTAATAGTTTTTTTTGCGCCTTTTTCATTGGTAATTAATAAGGATGATATTAATGTATATATTAAACCTGTTAATGAACAGATTAAGATTATTACAGCTGATTCTTCAAATAGATTTTTATTTATGGCTCAAGTACGAAATAATGCAGGAGAACCAATATCAGGAATCCCTATAGTATTTAATGTGGATAACAATGTGGGTATCCTTTCTTCCAAAACTATAAGGACAAATAAATTTGGTGAAGCGTTTGTAACATATATACCACCCGATAATCCATTAAAAAATATTCCAGGTGATAACCCTGATAATACTAATAATACCGATAAAACTAAAGTCAATGTAAATAATATAGAACCAATTGTCAATGTTACAGTTTCTGCAGAAGTATCAAAGTGGAATAAAGCCATATCCAGAAGCAAATTTTCCTTTAGTATTATAACTGTACCTGTTGTTTTGGTGCATGGATATCAATCATCGGGAGATATTTTCTCTAATATGAAAGATTACCTCAATTCTCAAGGTTTTAATACAGTTATCCACAATTATGACTCAACAAAGGGTGTAAGTGCAGGTGCCAAAAGTTTGAAAGAATTTTTGAAGGAACAAAAGACTTTGTATCTTTCAAAAGGGATACAATTAGAAAGATTTGATATTGTTTCTCACAGTATGGGTGGTATTATTTCAAGATACTATTCAGTTTCCAGCGATTATATTGAATATAATAATATAAGGAAACTTATTTTTATTTCTGTTCCTCATAAAGGTTCACACCTTGCTCCCATTGGTGCAAAATATTTCAACGATGCTGGAGTAAAGGATATGATGCCTGAAAGCAGCTTGTTTACAGAATTATTTCCTTCAATGATTAATAAGGGACTTAATCCGTACATTCAAACAGGTAATATTATTGGACAGTATGATGAAGTTGTAAGTATTGAAAGTGCAGGGTTACAGGAGTGGAGAATTGAAACACGGGTCTTTAATATAGGCAGCAGTAAATTTAATGTGGATAACTTTATTGATGGCACTATTTCCCATGAAGCTATCCACAAACTTATCCTCAATAACAAAAAAGTGTATGAAACTATTGTTGACATGCTTGTCAGAAGTCTGCCATATCCCTCGAAAATCAACTAGTTATCAACAACCTTTTATGATGGAAAACATAATTATTAACATGAAATCAACAACAAAATAGTAGAAAAAACAGAAAAACCAACAAGTTATGCACAATGATGTGGATAACTTGTTGGTTTTTTTATTCCTGCAAACCCTTTGTTTATAAGGCTTTGCGTAATCGCTCTTATGTATACTGTAAATGTTGTGAAATATCTGTGGATTGTTTTCTGTTTTATCCACAGGATGTCATTACATCCTAATAGCATAATCAGTGTTTGAGCAAAATAACTACAACTATCATTTGATCAAGTATTTTGTAAGTTTGATTTTGCCTGCAGGTGAATTTAAAGGCTTTAGGCACCATAACAATAGCCCCTGACAAATATTTCTTCAAATTTTAAAATACACCCTATATCACCTGATTTTCATACTGATATCCAAAGCTTTTACCGAGTGAGTAAGTGTTCCTATAGAAATAATATCCACACCCGTAAGAGCAACTTGTCGTACATTATCCAGGGATACATTGCCAGATGCTTCAACCAGAGCTCTTTTATTTATTAACTTAACAGCTTCTCTCATCTTTTCCTCATTCATATTGTCAAGCATTATTATATCGGCCCCTGCAACAAGAGCTTCCTGCACCTGATTAATTGTCTCTGTTTCTACTTCTATTTTTATAGTATGGGGTACAGATGCTTTTGCAGCTTCAACGGCTTTTTTTATACTTCCTGCTGCAGCAATGTGATTATCCTTGATTAATACACCATCAGAAAGAGAATATCTGTGGTTTGAACCACCACCGGTTTTTACAGCATACTTTTCCAATATCCTCATTCCCGGAATGGTTTTTCTGGTATCAGCAATACTAACAGATAAATCCTTAACTTTGCTGCAGATTTCATTTGTCTTTGATGCGATACCGGAAAGTCTTTGTAGTATATTCAATGCCGTCCTTTCACCTTTTAACAAAGCTCTGGTTTGTCCTTCAACTTCAGCTATTATATCCCCCTTGTTGACCTTATCGCCATCTCTAACTATTTTTGTGAATATAACCCTTCCGTCAAGATGCTCAAAAACCCTTCCTGCAATATCCAGGCCTGCAATAACTCCTGCTTCTTTGGCTATAAACTCAGCTCTTGAAATCGACTGCTCATCAATTAATGCATCCGTGGTTATATCCCCAAACGGCATATCTTCCTCTAAAGCCCGCTTTATAAGATTATCAATTATAATATCATTTATCATATAAAATCTCCCTGTATAATATTTCACCTTGTCTGCTTTTTAACAATAATATTTCTTTTCCAATTTTCATCATCAGTATGGCTAAAATCCGAACGATAATGGGCCCCTCTGCTTTCTTCCCTTTGAAGGGCAGAGTTAATAATCATACTTGAGAGCAATACCATGTTCTGTATTTCCCAGTCAATAATGAATGTGTTTCTCATATTTGCAGTTAAATCACGGTATCTATTAATTTTATCCTTCGCAATTTCCAAGCCTTCCTTATTTCTGATGATCCCTACATATTGAGTCATAATGCTTTTAATATCATTTTTAACTGTCTTCTTATCTATTGCCTTATTAATATCTTTATATGTGTCAATGTTTATATCTTTTTTGATTCTGTCGGTAGAATATTTCACCTGATATTCTGGCAGCTTGCCTTCCTTTTCATCAATATAATCTGTTATTTCAATACCAATTTTATGCCCAAAAACTAAACCTTCGAGAAGTGAATTGCTTGCCAGTCTGTTGGCTCCGTGAATACCATTACATGCAGCTTCTCCGCAAGCATAGAAACCTTTTATGTTTGTGCGGCCATGAATATTAGTTTTTATGCCTCCCATGCAGTAATGCTCAGCAGGAGCAACAGGAATGTAATCTTTTGATATATCTATACCATAATTCAAACATGTTTTGTAAATATTAGGGAATCGATTTTCAAGATATTCTTTCCCTTTAAAGGTTATGTCAAGATAAACATGATCTGAGCCGGTTTTCTTCATTTCCTGGAATATTGCTCTTGATACTACATCCCTTGGTGCAAGCTCGGCCATCTCATGGTAAGCCGGCATGAATCTTTCCTTATTTATGTTTTTGAGAATAGCTCCTTCTCCTCTTACTGCTTCAGAAATGAGAAAACTTTTGTTTTCCGGGTGAAATAAAACAGTGGGATGAAATTGAATAAATTCCAGATCCATTAATTCTGCACCTGCTCTATATGCAAGACAGGTTCCATCCCCTGTGGCAACTTCAGGGTTGGTGGTGTTTTCATATAGCTGACCATATCCACCTGTAGCACATACTACAACATGGGATAAATATATTTTAAGTTTTGATGTATCCTCATCATATACAATTACACCTTTTGTTTCATTATTCTCTGTTAATAAATCAATTGCAAAAGACCTTTCTTTTATTTTTACATTAGGCTTTGTTTTAACAACTGATATAAGCTTATCAAGTACTTCTTTCCCCGTTGTATCTCCTGCATGTATAATCCTGCTTTTGCTGTGGGCTGCTTCTCTTCCGAAAGCCAGTTCTTCCGGACTTTTTCTATCAAACTTTACGCCATATTCACATATTTTTTCAATGTTCAGTGCTGCTTCTGAAACAAGAACCCACACAGATTCTTCGTTGCAAAGTCCTGCTCCTGCATAGAGTGTATCCTTTAAATGCAATTCCGGAGAGTCTCCTTTATCAAGAGATACTGCAATTCCACCCTGCGCAAGTACAGAATTGCTAATTTCCAGAGTTTCCTTTGTGAGAATTAATATGTTATTTTTCTCCGGTATTTCCAGCGCAGTATACACTCCTGCAATACCACTGCCAATAATAATTACATCATAATAATCCATCTCTATGTTTTTTGTATCGAAATCAACTAAAAACCTGTAATCATTCACATCTATTCCCCTCTTTTCCCGTCTTATAACTCAAGTTAACTCAAGTAATAGGATGCTAACTTATTTCCAGCATTCTCTCCAGTGATTGTGAAGCTTTTTTAATAGTTTCATCATCAAGTTCAATATTATATTTCATTTCATTAAGAGAATTATAAATACTGCTTAATGTGGTTTTTTTCATATTGGGGCAAATAAAGCCATTAGCTAACATATAAAAAGTTTTATCAGGGTTATTTTTCTTAAGACTATATAATACTCCCATTTCTGTCCCTATTATGAATTTCCTTTTTTCACTTTTCGTTGCATAATCAATTATTTGTTTTGTGCTTCCAACAAAATCAGCTATTTTGAATACTTCAGGCCTGCACTCCGGATGTACAAGCACAACTGCATCAGGATGCAGTTCCCTGGCTTTTTCTACATCTTCAGGTCTTATTTTATGATGGGTTGGGCAATATCCCTCCCATAATATCATCTTCTTTTCCGGCACCATTTCCCCAATATAAGCACCAAGGTTTTTGTCAGGAACAAATATTATTTCATCCTCTTTTAAAGATTTTATTACTTTAACAGCATTTGATGATGTACAGCAAATATCGCATTCTGCTTTTACATCAGCGGAGGAGTTAATATAGCAAACCACTGCCGCATTGGGGTAATTCTTTTTAAATTCCCGTAATGCTTCTGCTGTAACCATATCCGCCATAGGGCATCCTGCATGCTTCTCTGGTAGTAATATTGTCTTCTGGGGAGAAAGTATCTTAGCGCTTTCAGCCATGAAATGCACACCACAGAATACCACTACTTCCGCATTAGATGAAGCACAATATTTGCTAAGTGCGAAGGAATCACCTACCATATCGGCTATTTCCTGCACTTCATCCCGCTGATAGGTGTGCGCTACCAGTACGGCCTTTTTCTCCTTTTTTAACTTCATTATTTTATTTTTCAGTTCTAAGTTGCTGCCCAAATTATTATTTTCCATATCTTGAAGCACACCTTCCATTATCAAATATTAATTAATAATATACCATTATATTTTAATTTAGTAAATGAAAATCGATAAATTCATGGTGACACCCCTCTCCCCAGCAAGAGGTATTCCATTTACGTTGAGGAGTGTTCCCATTTAAGATACTTGTTTCATATTATCTTAAGCATTAGTTTAAGATAATATGAAACAAGGCTCTGAGCTATTTGCTCAGAGCCTTGTTATAAATCCGGCAGGGACCTACTTTCCCAGGAC
>DAOSDD010000054.1:0-21355 GCA_035362115.1 Clostridiales bacterium
CAGGCATCTGTTTATTCTTGAAACACCGAATGTCTTTAAACATCCGGAAACAGGATATATGGAAGAAGAAAAAAGCAATCTAAATAAAATAGAAAACCTTATTAAGGAAAAATTCCCAAACTCCGATACAGCAAAGATCAATAAGTTCCCCAACACGTCACAGATGGAACAAACAATAACAAAAACAATGAATTATAATAGCATAATAATAGTAACCTACAACCGGACCAGTGGTTATACCGGTTCAGCTGATGCAACAAGACGGTTCCTTGCACTGATAAATGCTGTAGCACATAAATTATCTGCCATAATAATATTTGGCAACCCCTTTCCTGCAAGAGAATACCCCAGGACACCCAGACTTATTATAGGCTATGAAAATGGGAGCTGTGAAGAAGAAGTAATTAACGTTTTAACAGGTGAAAGTATTGCCAAAGGCAAATTGCCAATAGATTTGGTTAGATGAATGATTTAGGTGTAAGTATGCACTTATAAACATCAGTGAAATGTAGAAATGTACTGTGTATAGCGCACAAAAGCTGTATTGTTCATGGAGGTAAATACAATGGATTATATTATTGAACCAGCAAAAAGGATACCTATAGATAATGAGGTTGATATTTGCGTGCTGGGAGGAAGTTGCACAGGACTGTTTGCAGCAGTAAGGGCTGCAAGGCTTGGGGCAAAAGTTGCAATAGTGGAGAAACAAAATTGCTTTGGAGGGGTTGCAACCAGCGGTTTAGTTAATATATGGCATAGTCTATATGATACTTTAAGAGAAAAACAGATAATTGGCGGTTTGACCTATGAAACCATACAACGATTGAATAAGAGAGAAGCAATTGAATATATAGGCAAAAATAAAACAGGTCCTTTTGTATTAAATACTGAGGAATTAAAAATTGAATTAGATGAGCTTGCAAAATCATCCGACATAAAAATATATTTTCATACACTTTATACTGCACCATATATAGAAGATGGTGAATTAAAAGCTGTGTTTATCGAAAACAAATCCGGCCGTAAAGCAATTAAAGCAAAAATATTCATTGATGCAACAGGAGATGGGGATTTATGTGCATCATTAGGTGTTCCATATACTATACCTGATAAAAAACAACCTCCTACTACAAGTGCAAAAATCTATAGATTACATGAAAAGCTATCAAGAAAAGATTTTTCTAATTTAATTATTGAATATGGAAGAGAGTTCGGTTTGGAAGAAGACTGGGGATGGGCTGGGGGAATTCCCGGTATTAAAGAATTAACATTTCATGCTGAAACTCATGTATTTAACGTAAATTGTGCAGATGCTGATCAGTTAACATATAGTGAAATAGAAGGTAGAAGGCAAATACGTGCTTACATGGATATTGTAAGAAAATATGGGCCTGATGAAGTAAAACCGCATCTTGTTGCATTAGCTTCATATATAGGGGTAAGAGAAACAAGGCATTTTTGCTGCAAGTATAGACTGACAGAGGAAGACTTGCTTTATGGAAGAAAATTCAATGATGCAGTTGCAAACGGTTCATATCGTGTCGATATACACCATGAAGATAAAAAAGGAATTACTCTGAAAAATCTTGATGGAAGAGAAGTATATATCAGAAGAGGAACACCTGATGTAGTTACCAGGTGGAGGAAGGATGATGGGTATACTAATTATTACCAAATTCCCTATCGGTGTCTTGTACCAAATGGACATTTTGATAACTTGTTGGTTTGTGGAAGAATGATAGATGCTGATAAGGGCTCGTTTGGAGCTATCAGGGTTATGGTAAATCTTAACCAGACAGGTGAGGCGGCAGGTGTAGCTGCCTATTTAGCTTTAAATAATAATTCGTCTGTTAAAGAACTAAATACAGATACTATAAGAAAGATGCTTAAGCAAGGCGGTTCAATAATTTTTTAGGACATAGGAATTTATAAATTTCCTAAGAAATTCCTAGACTGATTTGTTAGTGTTAGCTATCTCATGGCAAAATTACATATAAGACTTATGAAAAAGTATCCCGGGATAATGCTTTAAAACTTTTAAAAGAGAGATGATGAAAATGAGTAAAGAGACTAAAAGGACAGGTAGTATTATGATTAAGGCAAATAATAATGTAGATTTTATTGAATTACGGCCGCAACATTTGCTCTGTATTTTATGCATGAATGGCGGGGCTTATCTTCCAATTATGGAGAAGCATAATCTTAAAGAAAAACTTGAAAAAATAAAATCAAACCCGGATATACACATCCGCCTTGTTACAGGTTTTGACGAAATCGGTGTACCTACTGATATTTTTTATGAGCTGACACCACAGGAAAGAAAGAGAGATTTGAGCATACTGCAAAAACTTGGGCTTGTACCCAACTCAATAAGAACAGCAAGGATATTAATACAGAGAATAAATGAAAATATAACTAACTTACATGAAATCTGTGTAACGAATTGCATGCCTACAGATACTTGGCGTGATTGTTCTCTTGCTTCTGCAGGATATTTTGATGAGGGTAAAAAAGATATTATTAGTACCAGAGATTCTAATGAAATAATAAAAGCTAAGGGAGATTCCGCTAATGTGGTTAATGAAACAGAACAACTATTTGTAAGAGCCCACCATCTTTTATGTATCTTGTGTTCTATAGGAGCCAATACAGATAAGCCCAAAATACAAAATAACACTTATGAAGTATGGAAAAAAATTATTGATAACCCTGATATACCGGTAACAATTGTTGAAGGATGCAGCCAATGCATGATATGCAAACCTTGCAAGAATTACAGAGCCGATAGGAGTATATGTGTTTCTTTATCTGGACTCAGAGACAGACTAAAAGATCTGACTGTGTTTCAGAAGCTGGGACTCAACCCGGGAGATACAATTCCTGCAAAAGTACTTTATAAGATGATTGCTGAAAAAATACCTGATACGTTTGGCATATGTCAATATGAGAGAGAGACTTCACCAGAATGGAGAAATTGTATGAGTCTCGGAGTTTACGAGAAAGGTAAAAATAAGATAATGGAACTGTTATAAGAAGCTGTTATACAAAATTATGAGGTATTGGTACTAAACGTTTAAATTTGACAGATTTAGCAATAGAACAAAATTAATAAATATTACAATTTGTAAGGAGGAATTACATTGTTAAAGAAAATTGATATTCATGCTCATTCAATTCGTATAAAGGGGATTAATTTTTATAAGAGTAAAATAACACTAGCTACACCAGATGAAGTAGCAGAAGTATATGCCAGAATCGGAGTGGAAAAAGGGATATTGTTACCCTTGATAAATACGGAATGTGGAGGCAGAATGCAGGGAAATGAAGATGCTATTGAAATAGTGGAGCAGTATCCGGATTTGTTTTACTGGTTTTGCAACATAGACCCCCGCATGGGTCTGAACAGTACTAAGACAGATTTATCATTTTATCTGGAATACTACAAAGAAAGAGGTGCAAAGGGTGTAGGTGAAATTGGTGTAAATATGTATTTCGATGATCCGTTTATGGAAAACCTTTTTTATCACTGCCAGAAAAACCAGATGCCAATCTTGTTTCATTCGTCAACTTGCATTGGAGGTATATATGGACTTGCTGACGAAGTGGGGCTTCCACGCCTTGAAAAGGAGCTTGGCAAATTTCCTGATTTGGCTTTCATAGGTCATGCACCTCCATTCTGGTCTCATATAAGTAATGACTTGACAGCTGAAAATTGGGGCAACTGGTATTATCCAAACACTAAGGTAATACCTGATGGAAGACTTGCTAAGCTTATGAGAAAATATCCAAACTTATATGGGGATATTTCTGCAGGAAGCGGAAGTAATGCAATGCTTCGTGATCCTGAGTTCTCATATGACTTTATTGAGGAGTTTCAGGACCAGCTGTTATATGGAACCGATATTAGTAGCAATAAATTTAATTTAAAGATATCAGAATGGCTTGATGAAGCAGTACAGAATGGTAAAATTAGTTATAAGGCTTATGAGAAAGTATCAAGACTTAATGCATTAAAATTGCTCAAAGAAATATAAAATTTCTGAACCTAGAATCTTTCAAGTAAATTCTATAACACCGAGAAGATTTTGTACAGGAAGAAGGTGCAGGAGGCATCAGTATGAAAAACATAATTAGAATAAAAAATAATTATCTTATAAGTAAAGCCTTGGTTTTAGTAATATTGTTACTAACATTACTATCTTCATGTAACTCGGGGAAAATTGATGTCTCCTATAACGAAAAAAGTATAAATGAAAAAACTAATGAAGCAAGCGATTCTGCTACTGTAGAAACAGATTCCCATAAAAATGTTACCAGTATAATTAATCCCATTGTAGAAGAAAAGATTACACTGAAAATGCTATGCCAGGCTAATCAGGATCTGAACAATGATATGCCTGTACTACAGGAATTGGAAAGGTTGACTAATGTTCATCTGGAATTCGAAATATTACCTGCAGTTTCAGCAGAACGTTGGGAGAGGTTTGCTGCTGCAATGGCAGCCAGAGAACCCTTTGATCTTGTTACATATCAATATAGAAATGACATTAACAAGTATGGAATGGAAGGTGTGTTTGTTCCTTTAAACAATTTGATTAAAGAACATGCACCTAATCTTTATGAAAAACTTAAAGATCCTCTTGGGAATGAACCTGTGCCATATAAAACAAATGTATTGCAGGATATAACCGCACCGGATGGAAATATATACAATGTTCCGCTTATTTCCACAGCAAATGCCATAGGAGCAGTATGGGCAATCAGAAAAGATTGGTTGGATAAATTGGGCTTTCAATCTCCTGGGACAATTGATGAATTATATGAAGTCCTTAAAGCTTTTAAAAAGAATGATCCTAATGGGAATGGCCTTTCGGATGAAATACCATTGGGAATAACAGGAGAAGGAACATTAGTTTATAGCTTGCTTCCTTTGATAAATGGCTTCGGTGCTCATATTACTCTATATTTGGATAAAACAGATGACACTATAAAATATGGTCCCGTTGAGAGTGTATGGAAAGAAGGTATGCTGTTCTTAACCAAATTATATAAAGAAGAACTGATAGATCCTGATTGGACAACGAGTTCTAAAGACGGTTGGATAGCCCAGGTATCTACAAATCAGTTAGGTATGATGTATACATGGCCTATTAGTGGAATTGGCGCTGCAAACATTGAGTTAATGAAAATAGATAAAAATTATCATTTTATAGCCATACCGCCATTTAAAGCACCAAATGGAGACCGCTTTAAAGATACATCCACTGCAGGGAATATTGTTGTGCCAAGAACAGCTATTACTGCAACTAACAAATATCCGGTAGAAACTATAAAGTATCTTGATTTCTTATTTACTGATGCAGGTAATAGGGTTCTTAGATATGGAATTGCAGGTATACACTATGATATGGTTAATGGGAAACCTGTTGTTAAAAAATCTCTTCTTACAGATACAACAGGTCAAGCAGCAAAAGATGGTATTGATATTGCGCCTTTACCCTATATTTCATTATGGGAAAAAGGTGACCAATTTAAAGCTGTCGACCCAAATTTTAATCCGGAAGAAGATGCCCATTATATATACAGACAGCCTGGTATGGTAGAAGCTCCACTACCTGCATTGCAATTTTTAGATAGTGAATTATATAAAGGACCAAATGCTTTTAAAGCAATAAATAGTTATGCATACAGCAAATGGACTCCCTTTATAACAGGCGAAGAGTCTCTTGAAAAACATGATGATTATGTAAAACAAATTAAAACACTGGGTATTGACGAAGTATTAAAAATTTACAATTCTGCTTATAAAAGATATAAACAATTAGGCAAGTAATAACTATTGAAACATGTAAAGATTATTTACATTCTATATCTATTTTTTACTACATTTTAAAAAAGCAAAAATAGATATAGAATGTAAAAATGTGAATCTTGTTATTCCAATCTTTAAACTATATACTAAAACCGCAATAAAAAGGTCGCACATTTAAGTTACACATTAAACTTATCAAAAACAGTCTCCGTTGGTTGCATAATGTATAAAATTAGTTGCATAAAAAATGACACTAAAATTAGATTAGTAAAGCATCAGCTTTATTAATAAATACTTTATTTATTTAAGGAGGAATCCATATGAAAAACAAGAAATTTCTATGTCTCACTTGTTTAGGCTTAATGCTGACCATGTTGTTTACTTCCTGTGTCGTCAAAGAATCTGGAACAACACCTAATACAATTAGTCCCGGTACTAAGGAAGCAGAGTCTGAAAAATTTGAGCCGCTTTTAAAGGAAAAGATTACATTAAAAATGCTATGTCAGGCTAATCAAGCTCTTAGTAACGACATGCCGGTAATTCAGGAACTGGAAAGATTAACTAATGTTCACCTGGAATTTGAGATATTACCTGCAGTTTCAGCACAGCGTTGGGAAAGATTCGCCGCTGCAATGGCAGCCAGAGAGCCCTTTGATCTTGTTATGTATCAATACAAAAATGACCTTGCTAAATATGGAATGGAAGGTGTGTTTATACCTTTAAATGACTTAATGAAGAAACATGCACCCTATCTTTATCAAAAGCTTAAAGATCCATTAGGAGATGCAGTTGTACCTTATACAACAAATGTATTGCCAGAAATAACAGCACCAGATGGAAACATATATAATATTCCTCTCATTTCTCCTGCAAATGCTGTAGGAGCCATATGGGGAATTAGAAAAGATTGGCTGGATAAGTTAAACCTTAAAATGCCTGAAACAACGGATGAGTTGTATGAAGTTCTTAAAGCTTTTAAAGTGAATGATCCTAACGGAAATGGTCTTCCAGATGAGGTTCCATTAGGCTGTACAGGAGGAGGTACATTAGTTTATAATTTCCTGCCTTTGTTAAATGGCTTTGGTGCCCATATCACTTTATATGTAGACAAAGCTGATGATACCATAAAGTACGGTCCCATTGAAAGTGTATGGAAAGATGGCATGATGTTCCTAAATAAGCTTTATAAAGAAGAACTAATGGATCCTAATTGGACAACTGCTACTGCAAACACTTATAATGCACAGGTGTCCGGAAATCAGCTGGGCCTGATGTATGCATGGCCTGGATCCGGACTTGGCAACGCAACTAAAGAATTACAGAAAATTGATCCAAGCTATCGATTTGTACCTATGCCTCCGTTAAAAGCTCCAAATGGAGACCGTTTCAAGGATACATCCACTGCAGGGCAAATTGTTGTACCAAGAACAGCTATTACTGCAACTAACAAATATCCGGTAGAAACAATAAAATATTTAGAATTCATGTTTACTGAAGAGGGTGACAGATGTATCCGCTATGGAATCGAGGGTGTACATTATGATATGGTTAATGGGAAACCTAAAATAAAACAATATCTTTTAGATGATAAAACCGGTCTGGGTGGAAAAGATGGTATAGATATGGCACCATTAGGTTTTTTATCACTATGGGACAGGCAAGCCCAATATGACGCTAACAATCCTAATTATGTCAAGGAAGAAGATCCATACTATGTTTACATGCAGCCTGGTACAGTAGAAGCCCCAATGCCTTCATTAATTTTCATGGATAGCGAATTGGAAAAAGGGCCAGATGCTTTTAAAGCAATAAATAGCTATGCATATAGCAAATGGACTCCCTTTATTGTAGGTGAGGAACCTCTTGATAAGTACGATGATTATGTGGCACAAATTAAAACATTGGGCATTGATGAAGTATTAAGGATTTATAATAAAGCCTATGGCAGATATAGACTATCAGGTAAATAAAATTCAAGTACTAAAATGTAGCAAAAATTAAGAATGCATCAATGACTTTACTAATAATACAAATAATTACTAGCGGGCACTCCTCACCTTTTACCTCAATGTAGGGAGGAGTGTCCCCATATCAAAGTTATACAAAATAAATAAAAGAAATGCGAGGGAGTTTCTCTTGAAACATATATATATCTATAGGTATATTTATAAACACATTTATAAGAATATTTATAAGAACCTGTGCTTTCTTATAGCTGTAATTTTACTGATAACCCTTGTGCCTGCAGATTCACAAGCTGAACCTGATTTAAATTTAAAATTGAGTGAGAAATTCAAGACAAACAAGACTACAACCAATAGTAATAATAATAGTGATAATAATGCTGAATCAGGTATTTACAGCGGTGTACTGATAGATAAGGAAAACTCATATTTTGACATTCAGGAGGAATATAAGGAAAAAGGATACAGACCGGCAAGTGATATTGAAATATTCCTGGATATGCAATCAATCACTTCAAATTCCGATGAAAATGCTCCCATACTTGGGGAAGTAGCAGGAAAAAAAGATGTCCTGGTGTGGGAAGAAGACAAGGAATATTTTGAATGGACTGCGGAAATACCCCAAGATGGCCTATATGAAGTATTAGTCATTTATTATCCGTTGGGAGGGACAAGTAATACTATACAACGTTCAATAATGATAGATGGGGAAATCCCTTTTCTAGAAGCCTATAATATCTATTTCAATAGAATATGGAGAGATAGGGAAGAACCCAAGGTAAATAATGTAGGTGATGAAGTAAGGCCAAGACAAATTGAAGAGAAAATATGGCAGTCAGCAATATTGACTGACCATCAAGGAATGTATTCAGAGCCTTTCAAGTTTTATTTTACTAAGGGAGCACATAAAATACGGCTGATATATGTTGATGAAGCCATTGCTATTAGTGATATTGTTGTTCGGACGCCTGGTAGAATTCCTTCATATGACGAGGTTTTAGATGAATATAATCAAAAAGGATATAAAGATGCGAGCCAAACATTTAGATTTGAAGCTGAAAGCAATGTAGTAAGGAAAAGTGATCCTACAATACGAAGGGAAAGTGATAACGACCCTATAACTTATCCTGCCTCCGCAACAAACAGAAAGCTTAATATTATGGGAGGCTGGCGCTGGAAAACAGGAAATCAGTCCATCACGTGGAAATTTAGTGTTCCGGAAGATGGTTTATATAAAATCGGTATGAGAATAGGGCAATGGTATGGAGATGGGCTGCCGGTTTACAGACAAGTTGCAATTGATGGAAAAGTGCCATTTGATGAGCTTAAGGAATATAAATTTCAATACAATAAGAATTGGGAAATTAATGTTTTGGGCGATTCAAATGAAGGCGCGTATCTCTTTTATCTGGAAGAAGGAGAGCATGAGCTGACTATGACAGTGAAGATGGGGACATTAAGAGGGATTATTGACTCCATTTATGAAGACTCATTACTACTTTCTAAAGTGATAAGGCAAATTATTATGTTAACCGGAAGTGAACCGGATATTAACTTTGAATACGATCTGGATAAAAATATACCGGATTTACTTGAAAATTTAACAAAATTATCTGTTAATATGCAGGGAAAAGCAGAATTACTTAATAAAATTTCTACTAAAAGCCCTGCAATGGCAAATAACTTTTTAATGATAAGCGACCAGATGGAAAAAATGGTGAAAAAACCTGAAACTATACCACTTAAACTTAATGATTTAAATAATGCGTTAAATAACCTGGGTATATGGATCCTTAGTCTGCAAGATCACCCTTTGGCTATTGATTATTTTATAGCAGGGCCATCTGATGAAAAGTTGGAAAATAAGAAAGCTAACATTTTACAAAAATTAGCGGCAACCTGGCAGAATTTTATTATTTCATTTACAAAAGATTATGACAATATCGGTAGTGTGTATAATGATCAAATAGAAACAAATGAGGTAATTGATGTATGGGTTGCCAGAGGAAGAGAATGGGCGGAGATAATTAAGGAAATGGCAGATGAGAGCTTTACACCAAACACAGGTATTAGTGTAAAAATTAATGTCATTCCTTCTGTAGATACATTAAATGCACTTTTGCTCTCAATTTGCTCAGGAAAAGCACCGGATGTAGCCTGCAGCGTTCAATCAAATTATCCTTTCGAATATGCTGTAAGGGATGCTGTGGTTGATTTGACACAATTCGACGATTTTAAGCAGGTGAGCGGACATTTTCTTCCCAAAATAATGATTCCGTTCCAATACAACGGAGGAGTTTATGCATTACCAGAGACCATGAATTTTAAAGCATTATTTTACCGTAAGGATATTATAGAAGAGTTAGGCATTGAAATTCCAGATACCTGGGATGAGTTGTACCAACATGTATTACCGGTATTGTATCAATATGGAATGCAATTTCATTATCCATCCACCGATTTTGGGCCTTTGCTTTTTCAAAAAGGGGGCGAGTTTTATAAGGATGAAGGTAAAAAATCTGCCCTTGATTCATCTGAGGCATATCAAGCTTTCCGCGAATTCACAGAATTATTTACGAATTATGGTATACCCATATCTGCAAACTTTTTTAATCGTATAAGACAGGGGGAAATGCCTATGGGAATAGGTGATTATTATACTTATGTGCAGCTTTCCGTAGCAGCTCCTGAATTATCTGGAAGATGGGATATTGCTCCGTTGCCCGGACATATAACAGAAGATGGTGAAATCAACCGTTTTACCGATGGGATAGCAGAAAGTGCTGATATTATCATGAACCAGTCAGATAAGAAGAAAGAGTCCTGGGAATTTTTGAAATGGTGGACAAGTGATGAGACACAAGCTAAGTTTGGAAGTGAATTGGAAGCTTTAATGGGAGCCCAAGCACGCTGGAATACAGCTAATACTGCCGCATTCACAAATCTGCCATGGAACAAGCAGCATTTAAAAGTGATTCAAAAGCAGTGGGAGTGGGCTACCGAAGCACCTTCGGTTTTAGGAGGGTATTTTACGCAACGTCATACAAAAAATGCCTGGAATAGAGTAGTGATTGGTGGAATGAATGTAAGAGATTCCATGGAACTTGCTGTAAAAGATATAAATAGGGAATTAAGAAATAAACAGGTGGAATACGGATTTATTGATGAATAGTGGAGATGGTCCTTCATTTTTAACAAAAATAAAATAGGGTAATTGTAGAAAGTGAAGGACCGTCCCCATAAAGAAAGGAGTAAGCAGCTGTGAATAATGTAGTAGAAACAATTAATGAACAAAAGGTGACAATAAAGGCAAGTCTTGGTTTCGGAAAAAAGTTTAAGGCTTTTTGGGGCAAATATGGAATAGGGTATTTATTTTTATCTCCATATTTAATATTATTCACTATATTTATCATCATCCCTGTAGTTGTAGCAATCGGAACAAGTTTTACAAACTATAATATGCTGCAGAGACCAAAGTGGCTTGGAATATCAAACTACCGCCTTCTATTTACAGACGACGATATCTTCCTGATTGCTTTGCAAAATACAGCTATTTTTGCTTTAATAAGCGGGCCTGCCGGCTATATTATGTCATTTTTTGCGGCATGGGTTATAAACCAGTTAAAGTTTAAAAAGGTCTTTGCATTGGCTTTTTATGCACCGTCTATAACAAGCGGAGTAGCTATGACGGTAGTATGGATGTGGTTCTTTGCCAGTGACCGCTATGGAATGATAAATAATGTGCTTATAAATTTAGGAATTATTAATGAGCCTGTGCTGTGGAATCTTGATCCAGCTACAATCCTTCCTGTAGTTATTTTTATCTCCGTATGGATGAGTATGGGAACAGGATTTCTTGTATTTCTTGCAGGATTGCAAAGTATATCAAGAGAATTGTATGAAGCTGCATCAATAGATGGTATAAAAAATAAGGTACAGGAATTGTGGATGATTACCCTCCCACTAATGAAACCTCAGCTTCTTTTTGGTGCGATCAATTCTATTGTAGCTTCTATAGGTGTATTTGATATAACTAAGTCAGTAGCAGGAATGCCAAGCCCGAATTATGCGGCACACACAATTGTTGCCCATCTTTATGATTATGCTTTTTTAAGGTTTCAGATGGGGTATTCCTCGGCAATTGCTGTTGTTCTATTTTCAATTACATTTATTCTGGGCAGAGTATGTATGAGAATATTTTCATCAAAAGATATATATTAGAAAGGTGTGAAATATAATAATGGCAAAACTATACATAGCAAACAAAAGAAGTAAAAAAAAGAAGCTTAAGCGTATGACCAAAGGATGGGCCTTTGTATATATATTTATGATTGCTCTGGTAGCTTTTACATCAATGCCTTTAATTTACGTGATTAGTACGGCTTTTAAACCAATGGATGAATTATTTGTTTTTCCTCCGAGATTTTTCGTCCGCAGGCCTACAATCCAGAATTTCACAGATTTGCTGATTTCATTAGGGAGCGCTACAGTGCCATTTACCCGTTATTTATTCAACAGTCTTTTTACTGTTACTGTAACAGTCTTTATTACAGTTGTAATATCAAGTTTAGGGGCTTTTGCCCTAGTAAAATACAAATTACCGGGAGGAAAATTGATCTTTTCTATAATACTAGCAGCACTAATGTTTTCACATCATGTAACTCAAATACCAAACTATATGGTGGTAAATAGCCTGGGAATAATAAATACTTATGTGGTACTAATTATTCCAAAGCTTGCAGTGGCATATAATTTCTTTCTGATGAAGCAATTCATTGAGCAATTTCCCAACGAATTGCTTGAATCGGGAAGAATGGACGGTGCAAAGGAATGGGGGCTATTCTGGAAAGTTGTTATGCCTTCGTTAAAGCCTGCATGGTCAACCCTGGTAGTTTTGTCTTTTGTAAGTAATTGGAACGACTATTTTACACCATTAGTATTTACCACTAGTGAAGCCATGAAAACATTACCATATGCATTAAATACCATATCAAGTGGAAAAGCTGTAGCCCGTGTAGGGGCAACTTCTGCTGCAGTGTTTATAATAACCGTGCCTACCATAATAATATTTACAGCCATGCAATCCCAGGTTATGGAGACTATGGTATATTCAGGAATAAAGGCATAGGAGATGAGAATAATGAGGGCTTTTGGAGAAATGGATACTACCAACTGGTTAAGAAGGTTAATCAGAATAAGAAGAAAAAGAGGAATTAGAATAATAAGAGCGGTTAACAGATTGTTATTGTTAATAGTAATATTTACACTCTGTTTCTCACAGTCAGCAAAAGCCGAGAGGCAACAATATATTTGGGAAAATGACTGGAGAATTCCTATCCCTACATCATACAGAAACGTGAAAGTAATAACATACCTTGGCGAAAAAAGTGGTTTTTTGAATGGTGCAGAGGATTTATTTATAGATAAAAATGACTGTATGTATGTTGCAGATACTTTAAACAACCGTGTTCTAAAACTGACCTTAGAGGGTGAAACATTGGAAGTATTTACAGGACCATCTGAAAAACCTTTAAAAAATCCTAAGGGAATATATGTAGATGATGATGGTCACATGTTTATAGCTGATACAGGAAATCTTCGTATTATTCATCTTTCAAGGAAAGGTGAATTTATTGAAGAGTTTATAAAGCCTGAATCAAACCTGTTAAGTGAGGACTTTACTTTTGACCCTTCTAAAGTATACATAAATTCAACAGGATATATATTTATTATCAAAAGCCAGGCTTTTTTCAGTATGGGTGCTAATAATGAGTTTCAAGGTTATATAGGTTCTACAAAAGTAGGATTTGATTTCCAGAGAATATTAATTAATATGTTTGCATCAGATTTTCAAAAAAGCCAGGTCATAAAAAAATTACCCGATTCCTATTCGAATTTTGTAATAGATGATTATGGCATGATTTATGCGACAGTTATAAATGCTAAAAGAGGTCAGATAAGGAAAATTACATCAGCAGGTAAGAACATATATCCTGGAAAATTCTATGGAGAAATTACGCGCTCAGGATGGAGATCCAAAATACCAAATTTTGTAGATATAGCTGTTGACAAAAATGGTATCGTTAGTGTAGTAGATCAAGCATCGGGCAAGATTTATCAATATGATCAGGAAGGTAATATGCTTGCAGCTTTTGGAGGCCTTGGAAACCAGAAAGGTACATTCAAAATCCCTTCAAGTATAGTTTTAGACAGTCAGGGAAGGCTTTATGTCTTAGATCAGAAAGCAAACAATATACAGATTTTTGAACCTACTAATTTTATAAATTTGGTACATGAAGCATCAAGGCTTTACAATGATGGAAGATATGCAGAATCCCGGGATGTGTGGGAGAAAGTTCTTCAAATTGATGGGAAATATGCTCTTGCTCACAGAGGAATCGCTAAAGCTCTTATTAAAGAAGAAAAATGGATAGAATCTATGGAAACATACAAACTGGCTAATGACCAGGAAGGATACTCAGAAGCATTTATTCAGTATAGGCATTCCATATACAGAAGATATTTTGGTTGGATTATTCTTTTAATAGCAGTAGTAATTGTTGTATTGTTTTATATGCTTAAATATTTAAAAAAATTATCAGAATCAGTATTGCGAAAGCATATGGGCTGGTAATAAGGAGGAATTAGAATGAATGTTTTTGAAATGTCAAATGCTATACTATTCCACCCCGTTGACACATTTGAATACATAAAATCAAGGCAGAAATCAATCAGTATAATATCATGCATACTTTTGTTGTTTGCAGTGGTAGTTGTCCGTATAGCATCTATCTTCATTGTACATTATCCAATTGCATCCATACAGCCCAGGGATGCAAATATTTGGCTGGAAATAGTAAAATTGCTTCTTCCGGTTCTTACATGGGTAATTTCATGTTATGCCATTACAGCTATTTCAGATGGGGAAACTTTGTTAAGAGAGATATTTTCTGCAGCAGTATTCTCCATGATACCCTATATTGTATGTACAATACCACTGGCTATAATTACCAGGGTAATGGGAAGAGATCAGCTTCAGCTTTATAATACACTTAATAATATAATATTAATCTGGGTATTAATAATTATTTTTTTAAGCGTAAGAACACTAAATGATTATACAATTGTTCAAACTGTAAAAGTATGTATTATAAGTTTTATTACAATGTTGCTTATATGGGCTGTTCTAACACTTATATTTGCCCTTACAAGCCAATTAATTCAATTTTTATGCAATATAGTCAGAGAACTAAGAATGATAGTTATTGAATGAAGAGAATGAGGAGTGAAGAGGCAATGAAAGCTAGAAGGGGTATATCAATTGTATTATGCCTGATTTTATTTATCGGAACGTCATTAAGTGTGATATTGGTTAGCTCTGCAAATGTGACACTGGCGGATAATAATGTTTCTGACATCGTTTCTGACAATGTTTCCGGCAGCCGTACGAAAGTAGCTGAAACGGATAAAATTGCCCTTTATTATGCTATAGATGACGCAGATAACTATGAAATAATTGTTGAAGATAAACGTAATGGATATATATGGAGTTCTTCTTTTGATCTCGAAAAATATAGCAATGAAAAGTTAAACAATCTAATTATCAGCAGAATGAAAGCATTATTTGATTTTAAATATACTTATACTACAAACAGGAAATTTACAATTGTTTCTATTGACTATGTCAGCCATAAGCCCGAAGTGAGTATTAAATTAACGAAAAATGGCATAAACATGCTTTACGAATTCGATAAACTAGGTATATCTATTCCTTTGAAGATTTCTATAAATGAAAATATGCTTATAGTGAATATACCAGTTGAAGAGATTAAGGAAGAGGGAGACTATCATCTTACAAGCCTTGATTTGCTGCCTTTTTTTGGAGCAAGTGATAACAAGGAGCAAGGGTATATGTTTTACCCTGATGGAAGTGGAGCTTTGTTCAGGTTTAAGAATGAACCAATAAATGATATAAGCCGCTCCGGTTTTTATATTTATGGAACTGATCAGGTTAATTTATCTTTATATGAAGAAAATGAGAGAAAAGGCATTGAAACTGCAATGCTTCCTGTATATGGCGTTAAGAAAGGGGAAAATGCAGCATTCCTGGCGGTAATTACAGATGGTGAATACGATACATCCATAAATATTGCGCCTTCAGGATTTTCTAATATTCATCTTAATAGAATAAGTCCTGAATTTACTTATAGAAGGAAATATGGTGACTTGAGGGATAATCCCAATATTCCTGATAGAATTGAGACAGAAATACTTATGGAAAACAGAGAAGTGAAATATTTCTTCCTTGCAAATGATGAAGCCGATTACAGTGGTATGGCAAATACATATAGGAATTATCTGATTGAGGAAGAGATTCTTTCAAGAAAAATAAATGAAAACAGTAAAATCATTCCTATGAGTCTTGACTTATTTATGGGGATAAACGAGCAAAGAATTTTATTTGACAAGTTTATACAAGCTACTACTTTTAAACAGAGTAAAACTATATTGGAGGAAGTTTCACAGCTGGGTGTTGATAATGTGCATGTTAAATTAATCGGATGGGGAGCTAAAGGATATGGAGCTTACCCGGTATTTCTTCCTGCCAATAAGAAGCTTGGAGGAGTAAAAGGGCTGAAAGATTTGGTGAAATATACAAAAGAGAAGGGATACCTATTATACCTTGATGCCAATTTTACTGATGCCAACAAGGGTGAGAAAGGTTTTTCAATCCGAAGAGATGCAGTATTTGAGAAAAATGGTTTGGTTGCTTCAAATAAGCATAAAGATAAATACTTGCTAAATCCAATTACAGCACTTGATAGATTTAAAAATCAGTTTATTTTAAAAGTAAAAGAGTATGGGATTGATGGATTGTGTTTAGAAAGAATTGGAAATCAACTATATAATGATTATCATGAAAAATATCCGGTAACAAGGAAAGAAACAGCTGAAAACTGGCAGGAAATGCTTGAAATGGCAGATGCTCATCTTGGTAATTGTGCAGCAAATGGTGGGAATATGTATATATTAAATCAGGTAAATCGGTTATTTGATATTCCTACCGAAGACTCGGGAAATATGAATACCAGTGAAGCAATACCCTTTTACCAGATGGTAGTGCATGGGTATATACCTTATTCTTCTGATCCGGGCAATTTATTTTATGATTATAAAACACAAAAACTAAAATGGATTGAATATGGATGTATGCCTTATTTTAAATTAACTTACAGTAAATCGGATGTTCTGAAATATACAGACTATAATGTTTTATTTTCCTCTTATTATAAAGATTGGCTTGCTACTGCAGCTGATACATATAAAGAGTTTAATGAACATTTGGGGGATACTTGGTCCAGAGAAATGATTAAACATGAGCAACTACAAGGAAATGTATATAAAGTTACATATAAAGACGGAACAAAAATTTATGTAAATTATAACCAGAGAAACATATTAGTCGAAGGTTATGAAGTAAAGGCAGTAGATTATCTTGTAGTGGATAAGGGAGGTAATATGAGATGAAGCAGAAGCCTTATAAAAAGCCATTAACCATGAAACAAAAACATGTACTAGAGGGTTATTTATTTATAGTGCCATGGATTATTGGGTTTTCTATATTTTTTGCATTAGCTTTTTTTAAATCGCTGCAGCTAAGTTTAAGTAAAATAACTAAAGTCTCAGGATTTGAACTGGAGTGGATAGGTGGAGCGAACTATATAAGGGCTTTTGTGTGGGATACCACATTTATTCCCAAGCTTATTGATGTTTTAGGTGATATAGTCATAAATACACCCTTGACACTGATATTTTCTCTTTTTATTGCGATGCTGGTTAACAGAGATATTAAATTCAGAGGTTTCTTTAGAGGTACATTTTTCCTTCCGGTTTTACTAGGTACCGGGTTTGTTTTAAAACAACTGTTGGGTATGGGTGTAGAGCAACAGGCAACGGAGGTTGCAAGAAGGATTGTAATGCCGGATGAAATTTTAATGTATCTTGGCCCTAATGTAGCAGGATTTGTAGATAATTTCATGAGTCGGATTACTTTAATATTTTGGAATTCAGGGGTGCAAATAATCATATTTTTGGCTGGGCTGCAAAGCATACCAGGTTCATTATATGAGGCATCAAAGTGTGATGGAGCAACAGTTTGGGAAAATTTCTGGAAAATTACACTTCCAATGATGTCACCAGTCATTTTATTAAATGCAATTTATACTCTGGTGGATTCGTTTGCATCTTCAACTAATCCTATTTTAGAGTACATGTTGGGGTTGAAGGTAAGTATAAGTCAATATGAGTATGCAGCAGCACTTGGAATGATTTACTTTATGTTTGTATTTTTACTGGTAGCTGTCGTATATGGAGTATTTAAAAGATATACATATAATTCTTTTGAAAAATAGGAGGTGCAGATAAATATGGAATTGAATCTGGAATTTGTTTCATTAAAGAATAGAATCAACAAGTGGGAGGAATCAAACCCTAAACTAAAATTTCTTTATGCTAAAATAAAGAATATGTCTATCTGGGGTAAAAGTCTGTTCAGACTGGCATCGTATTTGCTGCTATTTGACCTTGCTTTCATATTTTTATACCCATTTCTTTACATGATTATTACATCATTAAAATCACCAATTGATGTAATGGATATTACAGTAGAGTGGATACCAAGGTCTTTTTATTTTAGCAACTATGAGAAAGCTGCAGAAATGTTGAGTTATTTTCCAATTCTTTTTAAAACAAGCATTGTAACTATATTAGCAACATTAGGTCACATATTTTCTTGTTCTATGGTGGCATATGGATTTGCCAGATACAAATTTCCTTTAAAAAATGTTTTATTTAATCTGGTTTTGTTAACTATTATTGTGCCAATACAGGTACTTATATTTTCATTGCTTATTATGTATTCCAAAGTAGGGTGGCTTAACACATATTTGCCGCTTATTGTTCCGACTTTCTTTGGTTTCGGGCTGCGCGGCGGATTATTTATATTTATTTTCCGGCAATTTTTTGCAGGACTGCCATATGAACTGGAAGAGGCTGCGCGAATAGATGGCTGCAATGCTTTCAGAACATATTGGACTATTGTATTGCCTGTAGCCGGAAGCGCGTTGCTGGTATGTATAATGTTATCATTGGTATGGCATTGGAATGATTATTTTGAACCTACAATGTATATTTTGAGAACAGATGTACAACTTTTGCCATCTAAATTACCAAACTTATATATTCTGTTGGAACAAATGGTGGAACAGGATGTGGAAATATCAGAATATATATCAGTTGAAGGTACTGTAATGGCAGGAACCTTTCTGGTTATTCTGCCCATACTTATTGTTTACTTATTCTTACAGAAAAAGTTTATGGAAGGTATCGAACGCAGCGGATTAGTTGGTTAAATAATTAAGGAGGATTTTTCATGAAATATGGAAAAATTTTAAAAATTGCAGCTTATGTACTCATTTTAAGTTTATTCTGTATTGCCTGTGCTTCATGTTCCTCAAATGGAACACAGAGTAAAAATGACAGTAGTAATAAAAGTTCTGATACAACAAAGGGAAAAACAGATATGAATATGGACATAGTGAATGTAAAGGATTTCGGAGCTAAGGACTTTATTGAACCAGTAGAATGCAAGCTTGATGAAACTGATACGGTTGTTGCGGTTAATGGTATTGGTAATTTAAGTGTAGGGGATAATGTGAGAATTGCCAATGGAGTAAAAACCGGAATTCCTGGTGTGGATTTGAGGGCTGAAATTATTGCTATTGAAGGTAATAAAATTACTCTTGACAGGAATAGTTACAGTTCAATAACTACAAAATTATATATAGATAGTACTGATGCTTTTAAAAAAGCTTTCGATTATGCAAACTCAAATGATGTTGATGTAGTAATACCTGAAGGGAATTATTATGTAGATAGTCAGGTTAATAGACAAGTATTCATCCAAACAAATGTAAAATGTGAAGGGAAGATATATACAACGAACAAAGGGAGAATTCCTTTATTCATTATTTCACGCAAGGAAGAACCTATAGAAATCAGAGGAAGCAGTATTGCCGGAAGCCTCGAGGCAGGTACAAAGAAAATACCTGAATTGGGGCAATATGCAGGTTATGATGTAATGTTTCAATCAAGTGAAATCCTTATGTTGAGAAATAATGGTGTTGGAGCATTTTATTCGAAAAATGAAGCTAACAGGATAAAAAGTGATGGTTCTCTTGCAGTAGAAATGGTTGAAAGCTATAATAATAAAAATTTACTACTGATAAGCCTATATAAACAAGAAAAGGAATTGAAAATTGATGGCCTTAATGTCCTTTGCCTTGAAAAAACTGCAACAGATCTTGGCAAGACAATTATAGAAGTTAATAGAAGCAATGTAACATTTGATAATCTTATATTAGATAATGAAAATCTGGAAAAGGAAATTGGCCAGTATTTGGGTGTATTAATAAATGAATCTGTAAATGTTACTTTAAACAATTCAAAAATAAGAGGCTTTATGCGTCAGGGCCTTGGTTATCCGGTACGCCCGCAAGTTACTCTTTATGTAACTTTAAATAATACTGACATTAGCTATGCACGTCATGCAATTTCCGGAATGTATGACAACTACACAACAATCAACGGGGGAAGTTATGAAGCCTATGCAGGAGTTATTGACAGGCACTGGGGACATAATCTTACAGTAAATGACGCCATTATAAAGGGAGAAGGAGCAGCTTTTTGTTGTGATGGAGGAAATTTGACAGTAAATAACTGCGATATAACAACAGGTTATTACAGGCTGATGACCAGACGAGATTGCCCTTCTTTTAAGGGAAATTTAGAAATAAAGAATACAAAAGTGATATATACAGGCACATCAAACTTTAAGTTATACTATTCGCCTGCAATAACATTTGATCATGATGCTGATTTATATAACCCCAACTTAATTATTGAGAACTTAAAGTTGGAATTGGTAAATTATTTACCTGTAGTAGATATATACCATATAGAGAATCCGGTGAATATAAACTATACACCTCAGAAATTACCGGAAACCATATGGGTAAAGGATTTATATATAACAGGAAAAGATGATATTAAATTAAAGAATACATATTTCAGAATGTTGTCCTCCACAAGTAAGTATTACTCGGAAGGAACCCCGGACATTTATCTGGAAAATATTAAAATTAACAGTGAAAGCAGTATCTATAATTATGATGGCCTAATTGCATATCATATATATCCGGATAATACTGAAATTACGGATACACATTTCAATCTTGAAGTAAAAAACTGCGGAACACTATCATTTGAAATTGTACCTGCAATATTGGGAGATATACTCGTAGAAAATTGTAAAATAGTAAAATACAGTTATTACGGAGACTTATTAAAAGATTGGCCTAATAATACTGTATGGTGGCAAAAGGGTACGGGTAAAACAGTATTTAAAAATGTAAAATTTGACAGAACCGGGCTTTCACCTTCTACAATATATATTATGAACGATGCTGAATTTGAAAACTGTGAATTTACAAACTTCGGAACCATAGACTATATGAATTTC
>DAOSDD010000055.1:0-21096 GCA_035362115.1 Clostridiales bacterium
AAATTGACCTGGCCCGGCACGATTTCCACCGTAACTTCCTCATCGCTTTCATCCAGTAATTTGATCAGTTCGATCACCGTCTTGCGCGGCAGGATCAATTCCTGTTTTTCATAGTTGCGGTTCAATTCGGCCGAGGTGAAACTCAGACGATGGCCGTCGGTACCAACCAGGTTGAGACGGTTGGCATTGACTTCGAACAGCAGACCATTCAGATAGTAACGGATATCCTGTTGCGCCATGGCGAATTCAACCTGTTTCAGCAGGCGCTTCAATACACCTTGGCTGATTGTGACTACGCTTGGCTCTGCACCGGCAGCCTTGGTCATGACCGGGTAATCGCTGGCTGGCAAGGTCTGCAGATTAAAGCGGCTCTTGCCTGCCTTGACCTGCATGCGGCTGTCGGTTGTTGCCATGTTGATTTCGGCGTTTTCCGGCAAGGCACGGCAGATATCCAGTAGCTTCTTTGCCGAAACAGTCGTCGATAACTCACCTCCTGCATCGCTGTCGATCGACAAGGAAATCTGCATTTCCAGGTCGGTCGCGGTCAATACGATGCTGTTTTGTCTGGCTTCCAGTAAAAGATTGGAAAGTATCGGCAGTGTATGGCGTCTTTCAACTATACCGCTGACGGCAGAAAGCGGCTTCAACAGGGTATCTCTATTTATTTTGATGTTCATTGTTCAAAAACCCGTCTGTGTTAATGTCGATTCAATTAATAGAATAAGTAATACATAAAAGCTAATAACATATAGTAATGCACAGCACATATAAGTATATAATCGAAAGATATGATCAAAAAATACAAAAAACCTACAAGTAAATACTTGTAGGTTTTTTATGGCGTGCCTGGAGGGATTCGAACCCCCGGCCTACGGATTAGAAGTCCGTTGCTCTATCCAGCTGAGCCACAGGCACAAAATGGAGCGGGTGAAGGGAATCGGACCCTCGCAATCAGCTTGGAAGGCTGATGTTCTACCATTGAACTACACCCGCATATCTACTAACCTGTTGACTTTTTCTATTATACAGGTTAAGTTTTATTTTGTCAACATGTATGGGAATATTTTTTTTTTGGACTTTCATAGATTTATTAGGGAAATTTCCTGGGAACAGTCCTTTACTTATACAAGAAAAAAAGGTGCTATCTACATTAGCACCTTTAGATAAATGATTTGATATAATTATTCCCATTAAGTTTGAATCTACTTATTCAACAACAATTTCAAATTGCATTTCATAATCTGAAAATTCGGGTACTTCAAATTGATAATCATTGAAATTCTTATTCATCAATACATCGATAGCATTCTCAACATCTTTGTTTCTTAATAAAGTTACAACTTCAGTGGAGAAATCTCCAATCTCCTTAATAGTTGTAGCATTATTTACGAATACTGATGTATCGAAATTCTTATAGAAATCAATTGTATCAGCCTGTATTTCTGATAGGTTGTCAACATATTCTCTGAAAATACTGTAATTATCAGGATCTATTGTAGCTATGAAGTCTTGGCCGAATTTTCCGCCAAATTCAACAAAGTGAACAAGATCCTTGACTAATTGTGTATCTACACTGGAGAGCGCATCAACAATTAGTTCTCTTACATCACCAGCCTGGTTGGCGTAGTCCATGATTGTATTAGTGATTTCATTAATAGATTCTACGTCAATTTTACCGGCAGTTAAAGCTACATTATTCATTGTATCATCAAGAAGTCCCATATATTCATTATATAATCCTACATACTCATCAATAGTATCAGCTATATCACCGAATGTACCTGCCGGTATATAATCTGATACAAGATTAATAAGTCTTGAGTTCCTGAATATTTTATTCTGCAATGATGCAACTGTTTCCTCAATAGAATCAGTTGAAAAACTGAGGGATGCAAAAGTGCTTTCCAATTCATCCTTCATATCAAGAATCTCTTCATACATGCCATAATATTCCTCTACGGTACCTACATATTCATTAATTTTCTCTGAAGGAATAAACCAGGAAACCAGATCCTTTAGTTTCTGGTCATAAAGAATTTTATCCTTGGTTTCCTCTATAGAACCATAATATTTTACTGCTTCAAGAGGAGCAGCCCAGTCGGCAATGGCTTTCTGAGCTATATTGAATTGTTCGGAATAATCAGATAAGTCATCGACAAGTGCAAATTGTATTGCACTATTAAGAAGCTCACCATGATTCAGAACAAAATCAACAAATTCATTGACTTTTACATCTGAAAGCAGAGCTGTTGAGTCTAAAATTCTTGTTATAAAGTTACTTATGAATTCCGATTGACCAGCCTTAAAAGTGTCAATTTGATCCAAAGCCTGATTTCTGTAATCCATTGCCATTTCCTTAATTTTATCGGGTAAAAGTTCAATATAGGCTTTAACAATACCTGAACCAAATTGTACATCTTTTACCTTGAAAATGTCCGGAAGGTCAAAATCTGCATATTTTAATGAATATGAGAGGGCATCTGCAGGAATCTGATTGGTTATAAGTCCGGGGGCTTTTTTGTTTCCAAGATTAAGTTGAGAAGCTGTTATATCAATACCGTCTTCAGTAAGATTGATATCAAGCTTTGCGCTAAGTGGAACATTCAAAGAGCCATATTTCCCGTTAATGTATAATCTTTGATCTTTTGTGTTGAATAGAATTTCGTTGATTGAAAACTTATCAGGAAGTGCAATATCAAGGTTTTCAAAATTATCTTTTATTAGCGAGTTGATCAAATCCTGGTTAAGCTCAATTTCTACAGTTTTTGAGTCGGATTCATAATATGTATGTTTTGTTGCGATTTCCTTGACTAGGTCTTCAGGCTGTACATAAACAAAACTGCAATCATATGTAGAATTATGAATGCTTAGTACAGTACCAATACCTGCTGCAAGAATAACCAGGATTACTGCTGCTATTATTAAACCAATTAGCAGCCCTTTTTTAATAGCCATTAAAACACCCCCAAATCAATAAGACGACAAGTAAACTATATTTATACATAAACCACATCTGCTGCTAAGATGTGTTATCCATTATTTAACCTCCTTTCGCTAAAAATAATTTATGTAGAATTAAATAAGTGAACTTAAAGCCCACTTAATTCCTACTCCATTGTTTAGCACTATCTGTCTTTTCTATTAGTTTCAAAGTTATCTACAAAAAAATTGAAGTCATAATCCTGATGTATGTACTATACATTCTATATTATTTTATAAAGGTATTTATAAGTTTATTATGTAAATGTGATATATTCACATTAATATATTTATATTAAATTTTAATTAAAATTATTTTACAATATCATCTAAGGCCATTTTAACAGTATTTGAGCATAGTGTCAATAGAATAAATATAAAGAATGACAAGTTTATTATATGTATATGCGCTAATGTAAACAAACAATCCGTAAGCTCCGTTCAAATTTTTTGGGGACACTTTACAAAGTAAAGGAAATACCTGTTACTTGAGAGAAAAGTGCCCCCTGCCTTATATACACTTGGGAAATCTTATACTGCCATATTCCACATTCTATTTTTTGTCTTGCTCCCTTATTTGAACTCTACGAATTTTACCGCTTATTGTTTTGGGAAGTTCATCTACAAACTCAATAATTCTTGGATATTTGTATGGAGCAGTAACCTTTTTTACGTGATCTTGAAGTTCGGCTACAAGGTCATTACCTGGTTTGTAGTTTTTAGTAAGAACTACTGTAGCTTTTACCACCTGCCCCCTAATAGGATCAGGTACTGCGGTGATGGCGCATTCCAAAACTGCAGGGTGCTCAAGGAGAGCACTCTCAACTTCGAAAGGACCAATTCTGTATCCTGAACTTTTAATTACATCATCTGCACGGCCTACAAACCAGAAGTAACCGTCTTCATCTTTCCATGCAATATCTCCCGTATAATAAATGTTATCGTGCCATACTTTTAATGTCAATTTCGGGTCGCGATAATAACCGCCGAATATTCCTACAGGTATTCTCTTGTCAGTACGAACTACTATCTGACCTTCCTCACCAACATCACAGGAATTTCCTTCTTCGTCAATTAAATCAATATCATAGCCTGGAGCAGGCTTTCCCATTGAACCGGGCTTTGGTTCCATCCAAGGGAAAGTGCCTATTGCAAGAGTTAACTCAGTCTGACCGTAGCCTTCCATAAGTTTAAGGCCGGTAGCTTTTAAAAATTGATTATAAACTTCCGGATTTAAAGGTTCACCGGCTATGGAACAGTGTTTCAACTTACTTAAATCAAACTTTGTCAGATCTTCTTTAATCAAAAACCTGTAAATTGTAGGAGGAGCACAAAAAGTTGTGACACCGTACTTAACTATTACATCAAGCAAATCCTTTGGAACAAATTTTTCATAATCATAAACAAAAACAGCACTGCCGCAAATCCATTGTCCATATATTTTGCCCCATACGGCTTTTGCCCATCCCGTGTCGGCAACAGTGAGATGAAGGCCGCCATCTGAAACGTCGTGCCAGTATTTGGCGGTTACAATATGGCCAAGAGGATAAATAAAGTTATGCTGTACCATTTTGGGCATTCCTGTAGTTCCTGATGTAAAGTATAAAAGAGAAATGTCATTATTAGTAGTAGCTTCTTCTCCAACAGGCCTGGTAAAATCACTTGATGATTTGTTAATTTCTTCATGCAGGTTGAACCAACCTTTTCTATTCCCATCTGCCAGGACTTTGTGTTTAACAGTAGGAGAATCTTCAAGAGAATTTTCTATATGACCTATTACTTCGTCTTCTGCTACAGTAATAATCATCTTAATGCTTGCAGCATTGTTTCTGTATACAATATCCTTGGGTGTAAGCAAATGGGTAGCCGGTATGGCTATTGCACCAATCTTGTGAAGAGCCAGAAGACAAAACCAGAATTCATACCGCCTTTTCAATATGAGCATTACCGAGTCGCCTTTTTTTATTCCTAATGACTTAAAAAAATTCGCTGCTTTGTTGCTGTATTCTTTCAATTGACCAAAAGTGAAAAATGCCTCCTCACCACTATCATTGCACCACACTATAGCCAGTTTGTCCGGATTTCCAGAGGCTATTTCATCAACTATGTCATATGCAAAATTGAAGTTTTCCGGAACATTTATTTTAAAGTTTTCTGTAAATTCTTCATGATTGGTGAAATCATTTTGTGAAATAAAGTTTAGCTTTTTGAGCATTGAATATTACCCCCTAATTAGTCTTGAGTTCACTGTGTGATTATTGCCAGAAATTTTGCAGGTCTCCCGCCTAAAGCTTTCATTCCATGTTTTATACCGGAATCAAAAAATAAAGAATCTCCTTCTTTAAGTATAAGCGTATGGCCATCAATAGTAATTTGCATTTCCCCTTCCAGCACATAGTTAAATTCCTGACCTGGATGAGAGTTGTAACCGGCATCTCCATTATTATCCGAATTACCTGAATTATCCGAATTATCCGAATCAGGTTCTACAGTTACCAGAAAAGGTTCAATTTTTTTATTTAAAAAATTATATGCAAGGCTGTGATACTTATATGCTTTTCTTCTCTCAACACTGACGCCTTTACCTTTTCTCACAAGAGAGTATGTCTGAAGTTTGGGATTATCACCTGTAAGAATAGCAGTTAGTTCTACATTGAACCGACCAGCTATTTTATATAGAAAACTGACGGGGATATCTACTTCTCCGCTTTCATAGGCTTCATACCGTCCTTTTGGTATACCTAATTCTTCTGCCAGGGTTTCTAGTGAAATGCTATATATTTCTCTCAGTTCTTTTATTCTGACAGCAATCTGTTTTATTTGATTAGACATAATAACACCCTTTCTAAAACTATATAATATTAACTGAGCTACACTATTTTAAAATGTACAGGAAAGTATGTATTTCCTTTTTATATAATATACCACTATGCAATTCAGATGTAAATTATCTGCATAGAAATTTCCATAAGTAATTCTTATAGTTAAAAGAATATTTTACTAACTTATTTTACTATAGTATAATTATTTCATTAAAAAGGATAAATACAAGTACATTTTGAAATGACTAAATACTAAAGAAGTCGTAGAGCAATAGGTTATATATATGAAAGAAGGTGCTGATATGAAAGAATGTGCTAGTATGAAAGAATGTGCTGATATGAAAGAAGGTGCTAGTATAAAAGATATGGTAAGACGTATTTTTGTAGAAACCAAAAATGAGTATGATGTAGAATCACAGCAACTCTATGAGGAAATCACCGGGTTTCTTGGAATTGAAAATTTAAAATCTGTAAAAGTTTTTTCCAAGTATGATATTCAGGGAATTACAGACCAGCAATATTTGGAAGTCAGAAACAGAGTTTTATCAGAGCCTCCAATTAATAATGTATATGAAGAAAATACAGGCTTCGAAGAACATGTTATGCTTGAAAAAGAAATTAGAATCATTGCAATGGAATATCTCCCTGGACAGTATGACCAAAAGGCTGATATTACGTCACAATGTATTCAGATAATTATAGGTGGGCCAAGGCCAATTGTGAAAACAGCCAGAATAATCGTTCTTAAAGGAAAAATATCAGATGTTGAATTCAGCAGAATTAAAAACTATTATATTAATCCTGTTGAAAGCAAAGAGACATCTTTAGAAAAGCTATCAAAGCTTGACAGTGATATTAAAGAACCTGACGATATAAAAATTCTTGAAGGTTTTATTAATGTATCGGATTCTGAAATCGAAGAATACGGAAATAAAATAGGGTTTGCAATGCCTGGTGAAGATCTTCTGTTCTGTAGAGATTATTTTAAAAATCAGGAAAAACGCGACCCTACTATGACAGAAATTAAAGTTCTGGATACTTACTGGTCTGACCACTGCAGGCATACTACCTTTATGACAAGAATACAAGATATTGAGTTTGATAAAGGACCATACTATGAAGTTATTAACAGAGCATTCCAGGAATATCTCAAATCCAGAGAATATGTTTATTCGGACAAGCCCAAAGATATATGCCTTATGGACCTTGCAACCATAAATATGAAAGAGCAAAGGAAAAGGGGACTGCTGGAAGATCTTGAAGTGTCAGAAGAAGTAAATGCCAGCAGTATAACTGTTAGTGTTGATGTAGAGGGAATGACTGAAGAATGGCTTGTAATGTTTAAAAATGAAACCCATAACCATCCTACGGAAATTGAACCTTTCGGAGGAGCTGCAACCTGTCTTGGAGGAGGAATAAGAGACCCGCTCTCAGGAAGGGCATATGTATACCAGGCTATGAGAATTACGGGCAGCGGCGACCCAAGGACAAAAATTGAAGATACCCTGCCAGGAAAGCTTCCCCAAAGGAAAATTACTACAACTGCAGCAGCGGGATATAGTTCATATGGTAATCAGATAGGCATTTCATCAGGACATCTTTCAGAAATTTATGATGAAGGCTTTGTGGCAAAGAGAATGGAACTTGGAGCTGTAATAGGGGCAGCACCAAAGAGAAATGTTGTTAGAGAAAATCCATGTACGGGTGATGTCATTATTCTTTTAGGCGGAAGAACAGGCCGTGATGGCTGTGGTGGTGCTACAGGATCTTCGAAGGAACATACTGAGGAATCTCTGCTTACAAGTGGGGCAGAAGTCCAAAAAGGGAATCCGCTCATAGAAAGAAATATCCTTCGCATGTTTAGAAAGCCTGAAGTAAGCCGTATGATCAAAAGATGCAACGATTTTGGTGCGGGCGGGGTTTCAGTTGCCATAGGTGAACTTGCAGATGGACTGGACATAAATCTTGATAAAGTACCGGTAAAATATGCAGGGCTTAATGGGACTGAACTGGCAATATCAGAATCCCAGGAGCGTATGGCTGTTATGGTGTCTAAGGAAAATGAAGCTCGATTTATTGAAATGGCAGCTGAAGAAAATCTCGAAGCTACTACAGTTGCAGTTGTTACGGAGGAACCCAGGCTTAAAATAAGATGGAGGGGTAAAACCATTGTTGATTTAAGCAGGGAGTTTCTAAATTCCAGTGGTATAAGGAAAAACACCAATGTTAAAGTATTGAGCCCTGTTAATGAAAATAATTACTTTTTCTCTCTGCCTTATGAAATAGATAAGAGCCTCGAAGCTGGTGATATAGAAAAGGCCTGGATGAGCAATCTGAAAAGACTTAATATATGCAGCCAAAAAGGGCTGATGGAGAGATTTGATAGTACTGTAGGAGGAGATACTGTTTTAATGCCTATGGGAGGCAAATATCAGTTAAGCCCTGCAGAAGGTATGGTAGCAAGGATACCGGTGCTTGAGGGAGAAACATCCACAGCCACTGTTATGACCTATGGATATAACCCTTCAATAGGAAATTGGAGCCCTTTTCATGGTGCTTTATATTCCATAGTGGAGGCTGTTGCAAAAGTTGCTGCCATTGGAGGGGATTACAAGAAGATAAGATTAAGCCTTCAGGAATATTTTGAAAGACTGGGCAGTGATCCCGAAAAGTGGGGGAAACCTTTTGTTGCTTTACTCGGAGCATATTATGCTCAGAAAAACCTTGGACTGCCTTCTATCGGTGGAAAGGACAGTATGTCGGGTACCTTCGAGAATATACATGTTCCTCCAACAGTTGTTGCGTTTGCGGTAAATACTTTAAATATAAATAGTGTTATTTCAACTGAGTTCAAAAAGGCTGGGAGCAAGGTTATTTGTGTACCATTAAGACAAGATAAAAATAATATTCCGGATTTCGAGGGTATGGGTAAAAACTATGCCCAAATACATGAGCTTATAAAGACAGGAAAAGTTTTAGCTTCGTCAACAGTAAAAGAAGGTGGACTGGCTGCTGCTGTAAGCAAGATGTGTTTCGGCAATAAGATTGGGTTTGCTCTTTCACATGTAAAATCCCCGCAAAATCTATTTGCGCCTGATTATGGTTCTATTGTTCTGGAACTTGACAATACAGGTGATTTGACCCAGATGGAACAGAACCTCCAGGGACTTGATTATTATGAGCTTGGAACTACAATAGATGAGCAGAATATAATTATTAATAATGTTGTGATAAGCCTGGACAAGGCAATATCCAGTTGGGAATTAGTGCTTAATGATATTTTCCCTGTAAAGACTGAAAAAGTTGAAACTTGCGCACACAGTATTTATGATAGTATATCAGAAAATAAAAGCACTTCAGAACTAAAAGCCGGTAATTTTACAGGAAGAGCAAAGCTCGGGAAAACTGCCAAACCTTTAATCTTTATTCCTGTATTCCATGGAACATCTGGTGAATATGAGGCAGCACAAGCATTTGAAAAAGCAGGTGGGACAGTTGATACATTTGTATTCCGCAGTTTAACAGGAGAGCACATTAAGCAATCTATAGATATTATAGAAGAGAAAATCAATAACAGTCAGATACTAATGCTTCCAGGGGGATTAAGTGGAGATTTGCAGCTAGGAGGCTCCGGACGATATATGGCAGCTGTCCTGGGCAACCCGTATATTAAAGATGCTATCAACCGTTTGCTGAATGAGCGTCATGGTCTTATACTTGGACTAGGTATAGGTTTTCAGGCATTGTTAAAACTTGGTCTGCTTCCATATGGAGAATTCAGAGAAATGAATGAATCCAGTCCTACATTGGCGGTTAATATTAATGGGAATTTTGTCTCTCGTATGGTTTGGACAAAAGTTACATCAACTATGTCACCATGGTTTGCAAACACTAAGGCAGGAGATATACACCTTGTACCTATAGCCTGTGGAGAAGGAAGATTTGTTGCCGGAACTTCAGATATTGAATTATTAGCTAAAAATGGGCAAATCGCATCAACATATGTTACCAACTGCGGAAGTCCGGCTTGTGATACAGGCAGTAATCCAACAGGCTCCATGAATGCGATTGATGGAATAACCAGCCCTGATGGAAGAATCCTGGGTATGGTTACACATCCTGAAAGAATAGACACAAATACAGCACTGAATGTACCGGGGAATAAAGAACAGAAGATATTTGAGGCAGGTGTGAAATATTTTGGTTGGTGAGTTGTAGAACTATTAAGTTATTCTTGAAGTATTTTCTCAAAGACGAGGGATTCCTAACCTTTCCATCACGCAGGCTTTTGCAGCTTGCAATATGAACTATAACGGCCATTCCGCAGATTATTTAGAGAGAAGGTTGGCGTTTCCCCATCTGTATATCGGAAAATGTCAGAGTCAAATGAATTGTCCTACTAAGCAATAAGAGGGAGCCAGGCTTTGGTTAAACACAAAAGCCCGGCTTCTTTTTAATTTCGAAATAACATTTTTCGTACTAATTATAAGCATATTCAACCTATCCTTACAGCCAGCCTGTTGATAAAATATTAATAGCAGTTATGCAAAATATAAGCAGGCTGGATGGAAAAGACCATGACTTAGGAGGTCTTTGCTAAGGGCCAAACGGTAAAGTTATACCACTGACGAAAGTATACTTATTGAATGGGATCCTGTCATTGATGAAGATATTAATAGCAGCAATGCTTATAACGAAGTTTGTTTTTATATTGAGAAGGGATCGTCAAGCTTACTTAACCATTCTTTTAATTCAAGCTCCATTTGGAAAGCTAAATCATTTTCTGCAGCAGTTTCAAAACATAGCGGATTTAATTGATAAGGATCCGTTTCATTGTCGTAAAGTAGTCTTTTAGTTTTTTCTCCGGGAAAGTATCCTTTACTAACTACATATGTATACCTATAGGTACGTACACCCCTCCAACCTAATGTTTTTGGATCTATCCCTTTAGCACTTAGTTCTTTTAGAAAAACATCCCTACCGGGACAAGCACAAATAAAAGCAGATGTTACAGGCTGTGTTTTTTCCTTGCGGATTACCGGTGAAAGGTCAGTGCCTTCAACCGAAGCCGGAACCGGAATATTCATTAATTGCAGTAAAGTAGGCATTACATCTGCGCTGCCTAAAAGAGTTTTCTCCCTGCCTGGCAGTATCCGGGAAGGCCACCTGATAACAAAAGGAATTCCTATAGACTCTTCAAGCCATACATGTTTTGCCATTAAGCCATGTGAACCCATCATATCTCCATGATCTGAAGACAGAACAACTATAGTATCATCTTCTATACCTTGTTCTTTAAGGACTTTCAGTAATCTCCCGAAATTTTCATCAAGACCGGAAACTGCTGCATAATAATCCTTGGTGAACCTGGTCAGAGTCTCAAAACCTTCTCCAATCTTTTCATATGTATGCGTATACAAGCCTTCTGCTTTTACATTAGGTCTGAAGCTAATATCTTTATCCTTGTATAATTCTTTATATTTTTCCGGTAACATATGATAAGGACTATGGGGAGGGTTCCAGGAAATAAAAAGGGCAAAAGGATTTTTTTCATATTTTTTTGTATGATCATTTATGTACTTTATAGCTACATCTGTTTCATGCTCAGGTGACCATTGATTGATATGTATTGCTTTATTGCTGTCCTGCCAATAATGAGGTGCCATATGCTCATCATTTGCACCGTATGAATACCAAAAGTCGAAACCATGTCTCTTAGGACCGGGAGGAGTATAGGCATCCCATCCTTTTGCACCGGATTCGGGATTTTCAGAAAAATTGCGTTCAGATGAGTCAAGATGCCACTTGCCAATGTAGCCTGTAGCATAACCTTGTTTTTTCAACACATCACTAATACATATTTCATGGGTTCCAAGGGCAACATCCACGCCGGGTTTACAATTTGTAAACATACCGGTAGAAAGAGGGTAACGTCCCGTCATAAGAGATGCCCTGTGGGGAGAGCATAGGGGGAATGTACTGATAGCATTTTCAAATATGAGACTTTCATCTGCAAATTTATCCATATTTGGAGTAACAACAGGATCTTCATTCATAAAACCTACTGCCTGACGTCTCCATTGATCGGCAAAAACAAATATAAGATTTGGTCTTTTTTCGTTCATTTAAAGCTCCATTCCTGCTGCGCACGAAATGAATTCGCCCTTTCAGGAACACAACTTTTTAAGAAAAAGTTTTCATGGGCTTAAATTCATTTCAGTCGCGAGTGCAATTTATTTTTTTAAAATTCTTGTGCAAAAATATGCACATGCGCATTAGTTTTCAGAAATTTACCAATTTGTTTTAAATTAAGTCACCTTCAAATTAAATAAATAAATCATATTAAAATACAAAATTTGACCAAGAGGCATGTCTTAGCAAATCTTCGTCAATCTCAAGGCCAAATCCGGGTAATAGTTTTGGGACTGTTATTGCACTTCCGTCCATCCGAACAGTAGCTTGTGCTTTTACTGAGTTAAGAAAGCCATCTGATTCACCTGGTTTTACCAATGCTTCCACCCAATCCGCACCCAATCCAATTGCAATCTGTTGCCATGCTGTATTAGCAGGACCCAGCAAACTATCATCTCCTATCATTAATTTACCGCCAATTTCCTTAATCTTTTTTCCCAATTTAACTGCCCCATGAATGGAACCGGTACATCCCGGATGAATATTATAGATTCTTCCCATTCCGGGAAGAATAGTCTTTATAGCTGTAACGGCTAGCCTCAAGGGATAATCAGGTATCAAATCAAGACCGCCTGTCATATTCTGCAATTCAACCCATTGAGCATTGGTAAGCATGGCAGGATCTTCACAAGCATTAAGACCATTAGCATGAAGTTTTATTAATTGATTTGCTATATCATGCATTCCTTCATCAGCTAATTTTTCTCTGTAACCACAATTCACATCACCTATTATGTAGGGTTCTTCTCCCAGTACATCCCTTATAGCCCTTACAAGCTCTATATCAAGCTCAATTTTACCAAAAAGTTTTAGCTTTACATGCGTAGTTAATTTCTCATTTATTGCTTTTTTTGCCAGTTCCTTAACCTGTGTGGGATCATCATGCAAAATTACATAAACTCCAGGTACAGAGTTTTTAACTTCATCCCAATTAAGCTCTAAAAGTTTGCCAGCTGGTTCCCCGATAATATGTCCAGCAAGATCAAGTAAAGCCATATCAGCCATCTCACATCTGCGGCTTCCCCAATCTGTAAGTTTCCTTTCTATATACTGAATAGCCTCCAAGATGGAAAGCCCATTTAATTCATGGAAATATTGCCCCCATTCAGATAGGCTTATGTTTTTATTATTTACGGACATTACATTTTCACCCCAACCGCAGTAATCTCCGCTGGTAATTTCTATAAATGCGTGTTGACGGCTTTTCCATGTTCCAAAACTAAAATGTCTTTCAACATCGGAATCATATCTGAATAACTCAATCTTATCGATTTTATTTTTAGCTAAAGCTGATCCAGTCATTATGAGATCTCCCCCAATCCATACATAAATAGTGCATCTTACTTATAATTTCAGCATAAGATGCTTTGCCTGCCAAATTATCCATTTCCAGAGGATCTTTTTCAAGATCATACAATTCGGCAGAATCACGTAAATCATATACATATTTATATCTCCTGCTAATAACCGCACGCCGAATATCCCCAACGGTTGGGTTTCCTGAATACTGGCAGAATAAGTTCCTTTCTTCAGGTGCAACTCCCCGGGTAATCGGGTCTGCCAGTGAAATACCATCTAAATCACACGGAATAGACAAGCCGGTCATATCCAATATAGTAGGTAATATATCAAGATGAGAAACCGGAGTATCGATAATATGTCTATTAATGCCTGTTCTTTCGGTCAGAAAATTTGGGCTTTTAACAATAAAGGGTACATTAATAGCTTGTTCATACATCTCCATTTTTTGGTACATATTGTGCTGACCCAGATGATCCCCGTGATCTGAGGTGAAAACAATGAGCGTACTATCCATTTTGCCGTTTTTTTCAAGCTCCTGAAATATTCTACCTATTGCAGCATCAACAAGATTTAAAAGCCCTAAATGTGCTGCCCATACTTTCCTCCATTGTTCCAAGGTCAAACCTTCAGCTAGTTGTGCTGCAATACCTCTTCTTCTGTTTGCTGGTTCTCCTTTTGCAGCTATTCCGATATTACCGGGTAGTTGAAGATTATCCGGGTTAAACATGGACGCATATGGTTCAGGTACTGTTAAAGGTGGATGAGGTGCCCAGAAGTACACAAAAAGAGCAAATGGATTTTCATGTTCTTTTTGAATAAATTCAATGGCTTTCCCTGAAAAATAATTATCTTTAAAATATTTTTCAGGATGGGGCCAAATAGAAGTCATAGCATTGGAATATTTCTTTTCTACATACTTATCATCTTGAAATTCCATCACTTGTTTTTCAAAATATTCTGTTCTTCTTATATTAATATCAAGCTCTTTTACATATTCTGCATAATCATTATCATCAATCCACATATCAAAGTGCATACGGTCCTTAAGAGAAGGCTTTACTTGTATATGGTTTACACCTACATGTCCTACAGTATAACCAGCCTCTTCCAAATACTGATGAATGGTTTTGTGATTACCGGCTCTTAACCCTTTAACATCATTAAACACAACACCATTTTTTGTAGGATATTTTCCAGTTGCCAGTGCTGTTCTTGCAGGCACACACAAGGGACATGTGTTATATGCACGTGTAAACACTGCTGATTGTTCTGCCAGCCTGTTAAGGTTAGGTGAAACCTCCCCGTTATCCTGAACCATGCCTATACTGTCTCTTCTCTGATGATCGGTCATTATAAATAAAATATCAGGTTTATCCATCTTGTTATTCATAGTCTGTTTTCTACATACAAGGTGCATTTTTAAATATGAAGAGATGTTTATCAGGGACTAATATTACAGTACCTAGAGTCTCCACTTATGCCAATTGCCAATATTTTCTTCATATAAATAAAATATACCCCTGTGTATCTCCTTTTAAAGATTTAACATAGAAATTCAGTGGGGGATTATAAAGCTCCCACTGAATTTCCTAACAACGAGAATTCGATTTATTTCTTTTGGTTGTCATAATATTCTTGCCAAAGCTGCACATATCTATCAACATTTAGAGATTTGCAAGTCTTCAGATGTTCATTCCACTGGGCATCAGTGACTCCTTTTAAAATGCTGTTTGAAACAAAATTCGCTAAATATGCGTCAATCTCAACTAGTAATAAATTTTTCTCATTAGCTGTCTCAATATTTTCAAAGTTAGACTGAAGAGTTTCAGCTGGAAAATACTTTTGGTACAAATCGGTAATTGCATCAAGACGTATTTTTGTACGTGGTGCTAAAAGACGTTTATAAAGACCTTCTTCGGCAGTCATGAACCAGTTAGCCTGAGAAGCAGGTGCTACAGTATGGCGGTATTCACCCCAGCTTGCGCCTTGTGGCAGTTTATCATTATTCTGAATCCATAACCCGTTTTCATTGAACTTCCATGCTTCTCCTTCAGGACCAAAAGACCAGCGCATTTTATTTTCCCAGGAACTGTTAATATAATCATGCCACCTAATCATTGCAATAGGATTTTTGCAAGACTTGGTTACAACAAATCCTGTAATATTTCCGCCCTTTTGACCTTCCTTATTCCAGAGGACTTTGCCTGCACCTCCATCTATTGGTTCAATAGGTATATAATGGTTCATATTATCACCGGTAGCTGTATCAGCATTATAGCTTAGAAATGATCCAAGAAGCAGCTCCTTGTTTTTTCCTTTGGCTTGCAACTGCTGAAGAGCCTGACTAAATCCTTCAACATCCATCAAACCAGCTTGAACCAATGAGTTAAACCATACTAGAGCATCACGGAACTCATTTTTTATTGATGGAAAAATGACTTTTCCATTTTCTACAATTAGATGCTGGGTATTATCAAGAACTCCAAAGGTTCCAAAGAATGAATTTAATGAATACTGAGCATCTTGTTGGCAGAAAGAAAAAGGAATTTCATCATTTTTCCCATTTTTATTCATATCATTGTCTTTAAATGCTTTAAGAACCATATAAAACTCACTTGTTGTACGCGGCACTTGCATACCCAAAGCATCCAGCCATGTTTTGTTGATATAAAGCAAGGAATTTGTTACACCCCAAGCAGATTCTTCACTCGTGTTAAAAGAATAGATTTTGCCATCCGGTGTAGTTAATGCAGTTTTGATATCCGGGCGTTCGTTCCAGAGTTTCTTAATGCTGGGGGCATATTTGTATACATAGTCTCCTATGGGTACAAGTGAATCAATGTTTTGCATTAGCATCGATGTGCTGATGCCACTTACAATTGCATCCGGAAGACTTTTGGAAGCAAAAGAAAGATTCACTTTTTCATTCCAGCCTGAGGGAGCAATTTCTTGCCATGTAATAGATATATTGGTTTCCTTTTCTACTTCTTGAACAGGTAATTTTTCAGGGTAGGAATTCTTGCTGAGAGCATTTTTCCTGATCATAACTGTAAAATTTTCTTTTTCTTTCAGGATGGGTATACCCGATTTATATAGGTTCCCCTCAAGATTAGTGTCAGTATCATTGTTTTGAGGAATAGTAGCTTTTGTTTCTTGAAATTCAGTCTTTACGCAGCCTGTAAAAGCTTGAATTACCAGAATAGCTGCCAACAAAAATAAACATGTTTTCTTGAACTTCATTTTAATCTCCCCTTCTTTTATTATTTTTAATGTTTTTATTATTTTAGCTTGCTTAAAGCAATTATAATACTTTTTCATATTTCACCTTGCTTAAAGCAATTATAATGTTTTTTTTAGCCCTTAACTGATCCAATCATAACTCCCTTGATAAAATATCTTTGTAAAAAGGGATACATTATCAAAACTGGAAGTGTAGAAACAATGATAACTGCATATTTGAGAGATTCAGCTATTCTCTGTGCATCACCTATGGATTCAATATCTGTAGTGTCGCTCACAAGCATCTGGCTTGCAATAAGAATATCTCTCAAGATTAATTGCAGAGGATATAGTTTTTCGTTATTTAAATAGATAAGAGCACTAAAAAATGAATTCCAGTGACCTACTGCATAATAGAGGGTCAGTACTGATATAATTGATTTGGATAGCGGCACAACTATTTTTAAGAAAAATATGCCATTCCCACATCCATCAATAAATGCCGCTTCCTGAAGCTCTACTGACATAGTATTTTGGAAAAATGATTTTGCGATTATAATATTATATACTGAAATGGAGCCTAAAATAATCATTACAAGAGGGGTATTTATAAGGTGTAATTTATCTACAACCATGTATGTGGGAATAAGTCCTCCCCCAAAATACATAGTAAAGACGAATATACCCGTTATGGGACCTTTGCCAACAAGATCCTTGCGGGAAAGTGAGTATCCGGCGAGGATTGTTGCTGTTACACCTAAAAGAGTACCAAAAAAAGTATATATTATTGTATTATAATATCCCCGCCAAATCCGGTTATCCATAAAAACTCTTATATAACCCTCGAAGTTTAAAAGCCTGTCCTTGCCACCAATTGGATATAAGAGCATTGAACCTGTGTTAACAGCATCCGGATCACTTAAAGATGCTATAACAATGAAATAGAGGGGATAAACGGTAATAATCAATATAAGAATTAATAATAAATTTACAGCAAAATCAAATATCCCATCTGATGAGTGTTTTAATAGATTCAATTCGGCTGTTTTTCTTTTCATGTTTGCACCCCTTACCATAAACTAGTATTTGAAATACTACGGGCAAATCTATTAACCAGAACCAGTAGAGTGAAATTGATAACATTGTTGAAAAGGCCAATTGCTGTTGAATAGCTGTATTGAGCGTTAATAAGACCTACTTTGTATGTGTATGTAGATATAACCTCGGAAGCATTCAGGTTTAGATTGTTTTGCATGAGCAATGCTTTTTCAAAGCCTACATTCATAATATTACCCATACGCATAATCAACAGTATTATAGCTGTAGGAAGCAATGCAGGCACATCAATATGCCAAATTCTCTTTATTTTTGATGCTCCGTCAATTACTGCTGCTTCATGTAGCTCAGGACTTACATTTGTTAAAACAGCTATATAAATTATAGAATTCCATCCTGCATTTTGCCAAACACCTGACCAGACAAAAATGTGCTTGAAATATACCTCTTCCCCCATGAAAAAAACCGGCTTCAAATTCATGTAGGAAAGGAGTTTGTTAACAACACCATTCCCGGGAGAAAGAAAAAGTATAAGCATACCAACCATAACCACTGTAGATATAAAATGTGGAGCATAAGTTGCAGTTTGAGCAAATTTGCTTAGCTTTTTCATGGTACTGTAGTTTAATATAAGAGCTAATAAAATAGGAACTGGAAAACCTGCAACCAACTGATATAGGTTTATTGTGAGAGTATTTTTAATAAGATTCCAAAATCTATAGGAATTAAAAAAAGTAGTAAAGTGCTTAAAACCTATCCATGGGCTGTTCCATATCCCTTTAGTTGAAGAAAAATTCTTAAATGCAATCTGAATTCCGTACATTGGCCAGTAAGCAAATATAATTATGTAGATTAAAGCAGGTAAAAGAAAAATATAAAGCATATAATTACGAGATACCATTTTCCATTTGGATCTATAGAACTCATGTTTTCCATACGTTTTCATTTTCGATGGTTCATATTGCCTGGATAAAACATTCATAGTATCAACCTCCAGAAATCTTGAAGAACTTGCCTATATAAAGAATATCGATTTTTGCTGAAAAAGTAAATGTACATTATTGCCAATGCAATATACTTTTTTTGAAAAAGCTAAATAGGCATCTTTAAAGCATTATAGAGAGAAGGCTTTCTGATTGCTTAAATTTGAATTAAGCATTAACCATATTTGAAATGCACCTCATTTTGCGCTGTGAACATTGAAATTATTTGTTTTTCGTGTTAATATATTAATATGTAACCGGTATATGGTCTATATACAGCAAAAACACAGTAATATGTATAAAAATAGATAATTTGCAGAAAATGAGGAATTTATATGAAGAAGAACAGCATACTGTTTAAATATTTAATTTCTTATCTATTGGTTTTGTTTATTCCCTTGTTTATACTTAGTGCCATAATTAAGTATTATTTTATTAAAACTTACAGCGAATCTGTCTTGAAACAGAAAGCCATGCAAATACAACAAATAAAATCATCTATTGATATACAGCTAAATCAGCTTCACAATTTTGCTATTCAGTCTTCAAGTAAAAATATATTTTCAAGATATAATATAGAAAACAACCCGTCATCTTTTAATGATATTATGAAAGAAATACGTTATTTTATACATATTAACGCTAATCTGCAGGAAGTAATATTTCATTTAAAAGACAGTGATATCTATTATATGAGCTCGGGAACAAGTAAAAATGATTATATATTTACAAACATTATGAATTATGAGGAAATTAGCAAAGATAATAGTTTGGCTTTCTTTTCAAACCTGGACGCACCTATTTGGCTTAAAGCACAGACTGTATATAACAGAAGTATCAGCAATGAAAATATTATAACATATATTGTACCTTGTATTATGAATGAAAGTGTAATAATATACCAAATAACTACTTCTTTTTTCAATAGGCTTTTTGCAGAAAATGAAGATAACATAGAATCTTCGGTACTTTTATTAGGAATGGACAATAGGCTGATTTACGCATATAATACTGACAAAGATTTTTTGAATAATTTAGAAACAATTATCGCAGTTGATACCGGAGTTATGAAAGAAGTTGCTGTCGCTGGTAATGATTATTATATATATAAAACAGTTTCTGATTTGAAATCCTTTGTGTTAATGGAAATAATACCTAAATCTTTTATTGAAGAGCATGTTAACAAATTTTCCCAAATATATCATGTGGGTTTAATAGTTATTGGGCTGCTGGGGATGCTTGTTATTTATTGGCAAACCATAGCAAACTATAATCCAATAAAAAAGCTTGGTAATACAGCTCGTGCGGCTAATTTGAAAATCCCGGAGCATTTAAATGCACTCGAATCAATAGAATTTGCAATAGAAAATCTTTCTAAAAATTCCAGTAAAATTCCCGAAAGAGATGTGGAAGCTATGCGTGAATTAAAGCTTTTTCATCTTTTGAGAGGACAGTACAAAAGTGTTGATGAGTTTAACAATGATTGCAAAGGTTTAGACATGTTTGTCCTAGGCAACCGATTCCGAGTTGTGGTCCTTCTTACCGAGTTTAATAGTGAATATGCACTACCTGAGCCTCAAATATTTGATCAACTTCGGGATATGATGCGAATTGACTATGAGGTATTCATGCTTGAATATCTTGAGCAATTCAGTTATATATTTATATTATCAAGGGAGGAACATAGCAGCATAGAACATAGTGATGGAGAATACAGCAAAAATGAACTCGAAAAGAGGCTTCGATTTTTGCAGATGCACTACAAAGAAATTACGGGGAGCAGCCTTACTATAGGTATCGGTTATGAATATAATAATACCGGTGATATTCTTCTTTCCTACAATGAGGCTAAAAATGCTGTAAATTATAAACTTGTACGAGGTGCCGACAGCATTATTTTTCACAATGATATACATAGAAACATCAGTCCCATTCATTATGCCTATCCTAAAGCTGAACTTGATTCTTTGTACTATGCAATAATCAATGGAAATACTACTAAAATCGAGTTTATAACTGAAATACTCATAAGCCTTCTTCGCAAAGAATATCATAGCCTTTTTCTCGCCAAATGTTTATGCTATGATGTTATAAATACAGCACTTAGGGCAGTTCATGACATAAATCTTTCTATCTCATTTTTTGATAAGTATAATAAAAGCGAATTTACTTCCATTGATGAATTCATACAAGTTGTAGAGATGATATGCAGTGAAATTATTGAGTGCATGGATGGAAACAAAAAGAAATATGCTTCACTTGATATAAATGCGGTTACCGCTTATATTAATGAAAATTACTCTGATCCTAATTTCTGTGTCAGCAGTTTAGCAGATCACTTTAACATGTCAATATCAAACTTTAGCCACCAGTTCAAAAGCTATATGAGTCAGAATATATCTGCATACATAAATAACATACGCATAAAAACGGCAAAAACCTTGCTTGCATCAACTGAGCTGTCTGTAAGTGATATTGCTTTACAAGTTGGCTATATCCATTCATCAAGCTTTGTTCGGAAATTCAAACAAGCTGTAGGCATA
>DAOSDD010000056.1:0-20599 GCA_035362115.1 Clostridiales bacterium
GCCAACATTTTTCCCAAAGAAAATATCGTTGGAAGGTTACAAGACCCTGTTCTTTAGTACTAAATTCTTTGTGCACATGAAGAACAGTCTGACTATTTCATTGATTACTACGTTTGTGGCAGTCTTTTTCAGTATGCTGGCTGCTTATGCAATTTCACGATTCCAATTTAGAGGCAAAAAACTGATTTCGAGATGTATCATCTACTCTTACCTGATGCCCCGGTCGGTGATGTATATCCCTTTATACCTGCTGGTTGTGTTTGCTGGAATGAATTTTTGTATGCATTTGTAATTATAACTAACGACCTGCAAAAGACGATAACAGTGGGATTGGCTGATATGATTGTAGACGATTTGTATGCATGGGGACCTCTAATGGGAGGTGCGGTGATTTCAACACTGCCGGTGGTATTATTATATATGTTTGCATCCAAATATCTGGTTACGGGGATTTCACTGGGCGGTATAAAGGGATAAGTGAGTTATTGTTGATGGGAGGGAAATAAATGAAGCGTGTGATGATGAACCTTGGAACGGAATCCAAGTACGATTTTTTTGAAGCAAGACTGAAAGAGAAAAACTATAATGTTATTCGTACTTCCGCTTATACTCCACAGGAAATTATAAAGGCAGGACATGGCTGTGAGATAGCTGTCATAGGTGCAGAAGACCAATGGACCAAAGAGACATTTGCAGGACTTAAGGATTTTTTGAAGTTGATTGTACGTTTTGGAGTTGGGCTGGATAATATAGATATCAATAGTGCAACTGAAAATGGAGTGATGGTGGCAAATTCTGCAGGTGCAAATAAGGAGTCGGTTGCAGAGCTTGCGGTTGCTCTTATGCTCTCATGCACCAGAAGAATTGCGTGGCTTGAAAATAAGCTTAGGTCTGGCACATGGAAAGGGTTGCCACGCTCCCGACAATTTACTGGAAAGACAGTTGGTCTGGTAGGATTTGGTGCGATCGCCAAGTGTGTTGCCAGAATGGTCAAAGGTTTTAACTGTAAAATCCTTGCATATGATATATTTCAGGATACAGCTTCGGCAAAGGAACTGGGTGTGGCGTTCTGTACATTGGACGAACTGCTGGAAAAATCGGATTTTGTAAGTTTACATATACCGTTCAATCCGCAAACTTATCGGTTAGCAGCAGCGGATTTCTTCAAAAAGATGAAAAATACCGCCATTCTAATTAACACAAGCCGTGGTGGTGTGGTAAACGAAGACGATCTATATGATGCATTGGTATCTGGTGAAATAAAAGCTGCAGGGTTGGATGTGTTTGATAAAGAGCCTCCGGATCTTGACAATAAGTTGTTTATGCTTGAAAATATAATTATTACACCTCATGTAGCATCTGCTACTGAAGAGGCTGCAGGTAACATCGCCGATATATGTTTGCAAAACATAGAATCTTATATTGATACTGGTATTCCAAAAATATATGTCAACCGTAAATAATTAATAATATGTGGCAACCGCAGTAATTAATAATTTATGTAGTGTAGACCACATATTAAAAACGTATACTACTGACGAAAGGATGAATTATATTGAACAAAACAATTACTGGCGGAGTATTACCTGCATTTATTACTCCGTTCTCCGAAAATGGAAAGATTATTGACAGTGCAGCAAAAGAATTAATAGACTATCATCTTGAGAGTGGGCTTGATGCTTTTTATGTAGGGGGAAGCACTGGCGAGGCGATGATTATGAGTGCCGAGCAGAGAATGCATATTGCCGAGGTTGTAGTTGACTATGTGGCTGACAGAGCTCCAGTGATTGTTCATGTGGGTTCTGCAGATACGGAAACTGCTGTCAAACTGGCAAAGCATGCGGAAAAGATTGGTGCAGACGGCATTTCCTCAGTACCACCTTACTACTATAAGATGAGTAGGGAATATATCAAGGAATTTTATAGGTCGATTGCATCTTCCATAAAGCTTCCGTTTTTGATATATAATATTCCAATACTTACTGGTGTTTCAATCAATAGCGAATTTATGATTGAAATGCTGGAAGTTGAAAATATTGTAGGCTTAAAATATACCGACACAAACCTTGAGGAATTTCGTAAGATCAAGGCATATGAAAACGGAAGGATAAAAGCTTTCATGGGATATGATGCAATGCTGCTCAGCGCACTGGTGATGGGTGCCGACGGTGGTATAGGTAGTTTTTACAATATTATGCCTCGTGCTTTTGCAGGTGTTTATGACAATTACAAAGCAGGCAATTTCCAAGAAGCCAGGGAGATTCAGTGGCATATAGACCGTTATATTGCTATTATTAAAAAATATATCTGTCCGGCAAACCAACCGGCAATCAAGAGTATCCTGAAGGAAATGGGCATAAATTGCGGGACTACAAAGCCGCCAATCCTGCCGTTAAAAGATACTGTTGTAGAAGATATGCTTGATGATTTGCGCAGCAATGGATTCTTCGAATTTGTCAAGTAAGAGCACAGCATTAGATGCACTCAAAATAGTATAATGCTTAAGACATAGCTCTTGAGTAATCTAAGTGATTAATGAAGTGAAGGTGATACAATGGATATTTCAAGAATCAGAGAACTGATTGGATTTTATGAAAATGAACTGACTAATAATATCTTGTCCTTTTGGCTGCCCCGTTGTATCGACAGGGTTAACGGAGGCTACTTTAACTGTTTTGACAATGAAGGCAAACAGCTTATAAGCCGTGATAAGTATACCTGGTCACAGGGACGTTTTGTTTGGATGTTTTCAAAACTTGCAACGATGAACTGTGGTACATTTAATAAAGCACAGAGGGAACAATTTCTTACGTTAGCCAAAGTGGGTCGGGATTTCTTAGAAAAGCATAGCCTCATGTGTGAAAAAGACTGGCGTTGTGTGTTTTTAATGGATGAAACTGGTAAACCCAAATATGTGGATGGATATAAAAAATTGGATATGAGCATCTATGCAGATTGTTTTGTAATCGCAGGTTTTGCCAAATATGCAGAAGCTGCAGATGATAAGGATTCCTATGAATTCTGCAAAAAGCTGTATGAATCGGCTGTTTCCAGAGTGAAAACCGGTGAATTCAGTACACTTCCATATCCGCTCTCTCCTGCATATAGAGCGCATGGTATACCAATGATTTTCTCAAATGTAACACGGGAAGTTTATAGTGCTGCAGAAAAATTTGATAAGGAATACTGCCTGGAGCTGCAAAAAAATCTTGACTTCTTCACAGACGATATTTTAACCCACTTTGTGGATGAAAACAATGTACTCCATGAAATTATCACATCCGACAACCGTTTTGTTGATAACCTTCTGGGACAGCATGCCAATCCCGGACATACTATTGAGGATATGTGGTTCATGATAGACGCTGCAGATATTTTAATGAAGCCTCATTATATTCCAAGGGTTGCTGCTATTACCAAAAAGGCTTTTGAAATCGGCTGGGACAAGGAATATGGCGGACTGCTCCACTTTTGCGGCGTAAATGGTGGTGAGCCTGTAGGTAGTTGTCAAGGTGTAGAAGACGAACCTATGCTTAAACAACTGATTCATGGCTGGAGTGATAAGCTTTGGTGGGTTCACTCCGAAGCGCTGTATACATCCTTATTATGCTACCAGAGAACCGGAGATGATGAATTTCTTGATATATACAAAAAAGTATTTGACTATACCTATGAAAAGTTTCCAAATCCGGATAGGGAAATCAGAGAATGGATACAAATACTGGTAAGAGATGGTAGACCTCAGAACAAAGTGGTTGCACTGCCGGTTAAGGATCCCTATCACATAACACGTAATTACATACTTATTATTGAACTGCTTTATAATATGGCAAAATATTATCAGGCATAAATCAAAATTATTGAAGAAAAATAGTAATTTGTTGAGATAGGAGACTTAACCATGCAGATTAGTATTCCATATGGAAACAGTGCTAAAGCAGTATTTGCAATTCCTGACCAGAACTATTATGGTATGTTGGAGCCTTTACAGGTAACACCTGCAGATGATCCGGTTTTAGAAATTGAAAAGGCTATAGATAACCCCATAGGATGTCCGTCCTTGAAGGATATTGTAAAATATGACCGCAGGGTGAATATAATTTGTGACGATATTTCACGTCCTACGCCAATTAGCCTGATTTTACCGACACTCATCAAAAAGCTAAAGGAAATAGGTGTCAGTGACAGCAATGTAAAAATTGTGATGGCACTGGGCAGTCATCGGTATATGACAGAAAATGAAATGCGGCAGCGTGTCGGTGATGACATTTACCAAAATTATAAAGTAGTTAATTCTGAATTTAGAAAGAAAGAAAATCTAATTTATCTTGGTACTTCACGGGATGGTGTAGAGATTCATGTCTCTAAAGAGGCAATGGACTGCGACATTCGAATTGGCATAGGAAATATTGTACCTCACCCTGTGATGGGCTGGTCTGGCGGCGGGAAAATCTTATTTCCAGGTGTTACCGGCGAAAAGACAGTTGCCCAGTTTCACATGCAGGGTGGTATGTCCAATGAAAACCTGTACGGCAGAGAGGAATGCTTGATTCGCCTGAATATGGAAGAATGGGTGGATATTGTCGGCCTTCACTTTGTCATAAATACTGTGTTGACCCCTAAAATGGCAATATACAAGGTGGTCGCCGGGCATTATATAAAAGCACATCGTGAAGGTGTCAAACATGCTAAAGTTGCCTTAGGCTGCAAAATGAGAACAAATGTAGATATTGTTGTTGTCAGTTCTTACCCGGCAGATATTGATTTTTGGCAGTCTGGTAAGGGTATGTTTTCAGCAGAGCATGCTCTTAAAGATCATAATGGTACCATTGTTCTCGTCACTCCAAATTATGAAGGTATAGGTCCCCATGATGAATATCCCAAATATTTTGGGATGGACAACGCAGAAAAAATACTTTTACGTGCATACAGGGGAGAACTAGTTGAGGGAGATCCCCTCGCAATATCAGTTGGTACCTCAATGTCAAAGCTGCGCAGGAGGGTAAACCTTGTGATGGTGACAGATGGAGTTACTGAAGAAGAAGCTGATATATGTAAAATCAAGCATTATCCTTTATGTAGACTCCAGCAAGCTGTAGATGATGCAATGGCAAAATACGAGAATCCCCTGGTAGCAGCAGCGAGTCATGGTGGGGAGCTCTTTATCTACAATGGTGTGTGAAGCCAAAGATTCATAAGAGGTAATTAATAGGAAACAGCGAGCCTATTCTCAATTTAATGGAATAGATGAAAGCTGTGGCTTAGGTACGAAACTTCACTTGCTTATTTTGATTGAATCCGCTTGATTGTACGTGCTATAATATACTTGTAGGCAAATAAATCATTGACAAGTTTTATGGATATATTAAAAAAGGTTAATATCCCATGGTGTGAATATACAGAAGATTTAGAAAATGCAGATGATCTCGCAGTAAATCTGATATTACAGGAATCGGAGAGTTGACATGTGGAACAGTTGGTATTCTCAAACTGGCGAAAGTTAAAGGATATCTAGATCAGTTAAGACCTTTATTGGATAGACTGATAGATAATAATTTCAGGATTGCTCAAAAATTATATTATAGAAAAGAATATGGAATCAAAATTGATAGTAAGCTTAATAAGGGTACTACTGTAATTATTGTTATACCTAAGGAACTTTAATTATTAAGCATAAGTTAAAATTTCGACAAATTTCTACAATATTGTCTACCGTTAGGAGATGTTTCGTTTAGCGAATGGGATATGAAGCCTTATGAGATGTAGATGAATTGTATCAATAACATTGAGATGATAAATTTATTTTTATCTATGCAAATTTCTGGTATTATAATACAAGTTAACATGCTGTAGCTATTATTATATCTGCTGCAGCTATTGATATGGAAAATTTTATGTTGTATGATTGTATTATACTTCAAAATTCTACATAATTTGCACGAAATAATTTATAAAATAACTTACACAATGCAAAAAGGGGTGTAGTGATTGAGCAACATCCGACCCGAAGGGGAATATTTAGTACATTTGCTTTCTTCAGTAATTAATGATAAGCAGCCGCAAAGCCCACCGGTGGAACTTAATTGGGAAAAGCTTTACAAGCTTTCAGATTATCATAAAGTATCCAATATGGTTTTCTATGGAGTAAAGAGATTAAATAATGACAATAAACCACCACAAAGTATTATGACGAAATTTGATAAAGACTATAAAAAGGGTATTTGGAGGGAAACCATACAGCATACCGAAGCGGAGCAGATTTTAAAAACCTTTGAAGAAAACTGCATTTTATGTATGCCTTTAAAAGGATACCTGATTAAATATCTATACCCGCAATCCAATATGAGGCAGATGGCTGATATTGACATTCTGATTATGAATGAGCAAACAGAGCAAATAAAGAAGCTTATGTCAGATACAGATATGGGATTTACTCTGGAGCGTGAAGGCGAAAATCATGATGTATATTATAAGAAACCCTTTATGAATATTGAAATACACCGAAGACTTGTATCAGAAAACTCGCCATATAGTGATTATTTCCATAAAGTATGGGACAGAGCCCAATTGAAAGATGGCTGCAAATTCATATACCGGCTTTCCAATGAAGATCAATTCATTTATATTATGGCACATCTTGCAAAGCACTATGCCAATGGAGGAACAGGCATCCGGTCCATAATGGATATATGGATATATAATAAACATTATTCCGATCGGATGGATTGGAAGTACATACAAAGTGAGTTTGAAAAAATAAATCTTTGGGAGTTTGCAAAAACCATTTGTGGATTGAGTGATGTATGGTTTGGAAACAAGCAGAGCAATGAGTTTTATGACCATATGGCAGAATTCATATTTACCTGTGGAGTTTATGGTACAAGAAGATATTCAATAATTTCCTCCATTAACAAAGAAATAAGTAAGTGTAATGGTAGCAACTTTAAAACCTTAAAAACCTTTAAAGGTGCTAAAATTATGTATTGGCTACAGTTATTTTTCCTGGGACAGGAGCATATGAAAATTTTATATCCGTTTCTTGAAACAAAGACATTTTTATTGCCTGTGTGCTGGATGCTGCGAGGTATTAAATGCTTGCTGTTCAAGACGAAACATACTTTTCAGATAATAAAAAGTGCCCATTTGGTTTCCGAAGCTGATTTATCCAAGTTACAAAGTTTACATAAAAAAGATGGCCTTATAAAATAGATTTAATGTGGGTGCATAACCAATGCTTTCTTCACTTAAATCATATGCACCCATTCAATGTGGTTTTTTCAATACTGTAATAATTTCTCTGGCTTTTCTTGTCGAATAATGCAAAATATTGTCTAACGATTTTTAGCGAGTTATAGAGGATTTTGCAACTCTATGTAGAATTAAATATCAAAAGTAGAATAAAAAGTTATTGTATAATCAGGCTATATAAAACCTGAAAATGACAGCAGAGTAATGGGACAAATTTTCTCAAAAGATAGTTTACTCCATTACCTGACTTCTAAAAAGCTTGGAGGAATTAAAAAATGAAAAAAAGCAGCAGCGTAAATGTTTTATTAACCCTATTATTACTCGTTTTTGCCGGTATTACAGCGTCAAGCTTCTTATATCCCGGGAAAGTTTTGGCTTCAGAAATTAGTGATTTTATATACTCTGAGGTTAATGAAAATATTACAATCACAGGCTACGCAGGAACTGAAACCATTGTAGAAATACCTTCAAATATTGATGGAAAACCTGTTAAGACAATTGGTTATAATGCGTTTAGGGAAAAAAGCATAACAAGCATGACAATTCCTGACAGTGTAACAAGTATAGGTAACTATGCCTTTTATAAGTGCAGCAAGCTGGAAAGTGCAATAATCCCTGAAAGTGTAACCAGCATAGGCAACTACGCATTTTATGGTTGCAGCTCATTGGCAGGTATAACACTCCCTGACAGTATAACCAGTATTGGCAGCTCTTCTTTTAATATGTGCAGCTCACTAACCAGTATAACAATCCCGGGAAGTGTCACAAGCATAAGCAGCAATACCTTCTACGGCTGCAGTTCACTGGCAGAGGTAGTAATCCGGGAAGGAACAAAGGTTATAGGAGATTCTGCTTTTCAGGGATGCGGGGCTCTCACCAACGTAACAATTCCAGAAACCGTAACAACCATAGGTGTTAACACTTTCTACGGTTGTACTTCCTTAACAGATATAACAATTCCAGAAAGTGTATCAACTATAGGAAAAGGCGCGTTTTCAGACTGCAGTAAATTGGCACGCGTAACAATACTGGGGAATGTAAACAGTATAGGAGAAAATACTTTCTACAAGTGCATATCATTGGCCAATATAACAATTCCCCGAAGTGTCACAAGCATAGTAGATAAAGCTTTTGATGGAGCAAACCCGAATCTTGAAATATCCGGATACCAAGGTTCCTATGCTGAAACATACGCCCAGGATAAAAGTTACAAATTCAATCCACTTTGCCTAATAACAATAGCACAATCACAATATGGTACTGCAACCGGTAGTGGTACATACAACTATGGCCAAAGTGTAACCCTTGGGGCCGTACCAAAGCCGGGATATAACTTCAATGGCTGGTATGCAGGTGAGACAAAGATATCCTCCCTGCCAAACTATACAATATTTGTAATGGATGATATTACACTTACGCCTGATTTTATTAAGATGCCTGCCAGTTATCTGGAGGTTACAGCAGTAGGTGGTGGTTCTGTAACACTAAACAGCGAAACCACAAGCCTTCCTGCAAATTACAAATGTTTGCATGCAAAAGATGCTCCAATTCAATTGACAGCCACTCCGGATGAAGGATATGTTTTTGCATACTGGGAAGATGTAAGAACTTCAAGCATCATTTCTACCAATTCAATTTACGAATGTATTATGGGTGCCGGAGTAAGTGTAAAAGCAGTGTTCTACAAAAATCCAACAGAAGCATCTGACGCATATACAGTTGTATTCAAGGACATAAGCGGGAAAATACTGCAATCGGCAAATGTTGCAAAAGGTACGGAAGCAAGCCCTCCGCCCGCAACCCCTGCTTTAACCGGATATGTCTTTACCGGCTGGGATCAGGATTTTTCACAAGTAGCATCCAATATGATAGTTAGTGCCAGATATATGAGAGCACCGGATGCTTATACCATAACTGTTATAGGCGGGGAATTTTCTACCGGAGGAACAACAGGCGAATTTCAGTTTGACATGCTTGTAACAGTAAAAGCCGATACTGCCCCCGCAGGACAGAAGTTCAGCCATTGGGAACAGGATGGTGTGAAAGTAAGCAGCGACAGCACATACCGGTTCTTTGCCCCTATGAAAGCAACCGCTCTTGCCGCTGTATTTGTGGATGAAAATGCCCCTATAATTGAAACACCGTTTATTGTGTTATCCAATGATGTATTAATGGACACTGAGAACAAAACAATGATATTTACAGCTAACAGATATGTGCCGGCCGATTATACACTGGTTGAAAGCGGTATGATGCTGCTTAACTCAAATGTGCCTCCTGCTGATGAACTTACTCTGGAAACAGAAAATGCACTCCGCGGGAGGATTAAAAATGACTCCACCGACCAGTTCTATGTAAGAAAGTCCAACATTAATACAGGTGACACCTGGTATGCCAGAGCCTATTTGATTTATCAGGACGCCAGTGGAAATATTATTACGGTATATAGTGAAAATACTGTGAACATAGTAATGAAATAGAACGAAAGGAGGCCCATAAAATGGAAAGTAAAACAAAAAAGCCCTATGAAAAACCGGAGATTGAAATTACCGAGTTTGAAATTGAGGATATTACCTGCAGCACACCCGGCATGCCCGGCATATACGGGGGAAGTTTCTTAGACCTGTAATGCATATAAGAATAATAGTACTGTATGCCAATTTGGAAATATAGCAAAGTACTAATAGTATAAGGTGACAAATACAGCATGATGCAATATAGAACAAGACAGTATAAGGTAGCGGATCTGATAGTTGATATGGCATGCTCCGGCCAAACATTATTAGAGCAGGGAGAACCATATTTGAGTAATACCGGCAGTCATGGAGACATTGCACTGAATATTAACCGAGAAAAGTTTGAGAAAAACAAGGCAAAACACCCTGAATTATCTCTTAACGAATTGGAATACATCTTTACAGGCTTTGCTTTTTCTCATGCTCTATTGGATTACAACGGTTTCTGCCTGCATTCGTCGGCAGTTGCAATAGACAATAAAGCCATATTGTTTTCAGCTCCCTGTGGTACGGGTAAATCCACCCATGCAGGGCTGTGGCAAAAGCATTTCGGCAGAGACAGGGTTGTCATAATCAACGATGATAAACCTGCAATCCGCCTGATTGATGATGCCTTTTATGTATATGGCACACCATGGAGTGGGAAAACCGGCCTGAACATGAATCTGAAAGTGCCATTGCAGGCAGTTGTGTTTATTGAGCAGGCGGAGAAAAACCATATAAGGCTTCTAAACAACAGAGAAGCAGTACAGATGCTTGTTTATCAGAGTATGCGCCCCAATGATGACCGGGAGAAATTGAGCAGGCTTTTAGCACTCATTGATGCTTTACTCAAAAAGATACCTGTGTACAAACTGGGATGCACAATTAGTATAGACGCAGTAAGACTGGTTTATGAAACAATTTTATAGGGACACATTTTTAGTTTTTGAAGAAATATATTCCAGAAGTTATTATTACGGTGCTTAGAGCCTCAACTTATGCTTCTTCCAATAATTCCTTCAAAATATTATGTGTCCCTCTTTTGGAAAGGAGGATATAGAAATGAGAATCAAATCTGATTACATACTAAGAGAGGTTGCAGGAAATTATGTGGTTGTTCCTGTGGGAAAGGCAGCGGTAAATTTCAATGGTATGATGACTTTGAATGAAACAGGAGCGTTTATATGGAAGGAGCTTAGTGTTGAGATAAGTGAAGAGCAGCTGCTTGCAGCTCTGCTGGGAAAATATGATATAGATGAGGCAACTGCGAAAGCAGATATTTCCTGTTTCTTTGAGAAACTTAAGGCGGCTGATGTGTTTGAGTAGAAAAGTAGCCATGAGTGAGCTTTCACCCTTAATGAAAGAGATCCTTGAAAACGGCGGGGAAGTTGTTTTTACAGTAAAGGGAAACAGCATGACTCCGCTGCTTCGCCACGGCAGAGATGAAGTATGTATAGTGAAGCCACAGGATAATATTTTAAGGAAGTATGATATTCCCCTGTTTGTACGAAAAGATGGAAAGTACATCCTGCATCGCATTGTTAAAGTAAAGCCGGACGGGTATGTGGTAATGGGTGATAACCAAAAGACAAAAGAATATCCTGTTTTACCTTCACAGGTAATTGGTGTAGTCAAGGGTGTTTGGCGGGGAGGAAAATATATTTCATGTGATAATTTATGGTACCGTCTATACTGCAGACTTTGGGCTTTAGGGTATCCTATCAGATGGGTTTATTTAAGCTGGAAAAGTTATAGTAGAAAGAAACATTATGTATAATTTTAACATCCGACATATTTCAACAAATTATGACATATAGGCTGTAGTATAATACTGCAAAACATATAAACTATTAATATTCCATAAAAAACAGGATTTTATTCGAAATATTAATAGAAATGTGCAAATTCATCTATTAATTTTAGAAAAGGGGTGTTGACATAAAAAAGCAAGTATTATAAACTTTAATAGTAGTTCATCATGTGAACTTCTTAATTTATGGAAAATATTGGACAAACTTCAGGGGATAAAGTATATAAATTTGCTAAATAGAATTGAACATTTTTGAAATGTTCTTTATTTAATAGGATACGGAAAGGTGATTGAATTTTTTTGGAAGCCTACTGTGTGTTTTGCAAAACGGGCTCGGAGAATGTTGTTGCACAAAGCATAAACGCAATAGATAATACGATTAAAGTTGTAGTGCCTGTCCGTGTTTTGCAGGAGAAAATCAGTGGAATATGGGAAGAACGAGAACGTTTGTTGATTCCGGGATATGTTTTTATTTATGTAGAAGATGAGGTTTCATTTGATCTTTTGAAAATGCTATCAAGCGTTTATAAAATCCTGGAGTATCAAACAGGAGAAAGGGAGCTTATAGGCTCAGACTATGAATATGCAGAATGGATATACAGGCATAATGGGAGAATCGGACCGTCAAGGGCATTAGTGGAAGGCAGTACCATAAAGGTTATTGATGGCCCGCTAATTGACGGTATAGGAACAGTAACCAAGCTGGACCGCCATAAACGCCGTGCCTGGGTTGAGTTTGACTTTGATGGAAAAATACAAAAGGTATCATTAAGTGTAATAGATATAGATATATGCTCCGTATCTGAGTGAATAACAGAGAGATGGGGCATAAGCTTTCTTATAAAGAGAAATAGAACAATAAGTGACGGTATTCTTTAAAACATCCTATTAACGTTGATCATCGACTCGTGCGTGTCAAAAGTTGTAGGACTGCATAGAAAAGTTCAGGTAGTGTAAAGGGGGATTTTACGCGAAAGGGCGAAGCTGTGCGGGGGATGCGGGAATTAGTGACAATATTAATGGTTAAAAGGTGTACAAGCTATAAGGGTGGCAGGACTTAGAGCAAGAGCATTATAGTCAAGTGACTATAGAGAGTGGCAGTATATATAGCCCAGATACGCTATAACGCTTGAAATAGAATGAGTACATGTAATTCTACCATAAATAGAATGTTTAAAACTTAAATAGTGGATTTAGTTTAGTCGAAATCATACAGAAGATGTATTTGTCCAGTTTATAAAAGATTATGGCGGATGGATTTGTCCTAGTAATGGTGATATCTATTATGAAAATGGAAAGATTTAGTGTAATATTCATGCAAGGGATAAAGATGATGAGAGTGATGATGAGGACGACGAGGATGTTCCATTTCTATGATCTTGATACTATTGAATTAACATAGCTATTCTCGGACTGTTAAGTGATTGAATGGTAGTGCCGTCGTGAGTATAGGGAAAGAATAACAAGGGTGCAAATGTAGTAATAGCAAGGGTTTCATAGGTTGAGTATGTAGTCGGAATATTACAGAATGGTTACAAGGTTGACCATTCAATCATGAAGAATGGTTAAAGATACTGAAAGCGTTATACATAAGGAAGTTCAGAAGATTGAAAAGTAATTATACATATTTCTAGATAGATAATTCGTAGAAACAAGGGGGGACTCAAAATAGATAATAATAAATTAAGAAACATTCCATTCTCTCCACCGGATATAACGGATGAAGAGATTAAAGAAGTTATAAAAGCAATGAAGTCTGGCTGGATTACAACTGGTCCTAGAACAAAAGAATTTGAAAGAGAAATAGCTGAATATATAGGTATAAATAAAGCAGTATGTTTAAACTCTGCAACAGCTGCTATGGAATTAACCCTTCGAATTCTGGGAATAGGACCTGGAGATGAAGTTATTACTTCAGCTTATACATATACTGCTTCAGCTTCTGTTATAGATCATGTGGGAGCTAAGATCGTTTTGGTTGATACGACTCCCGATTTCTTTGAGATGGATTATGAAAAATTAGCTGATGCAATTACTGAGAAAACAAAAGCTATCATTCCTGTTGATATAGCAGGTAAGATGTGCGATTACGACAAGATATATAAAGTAGTTGAAAGCAAGAAGGAATTATTCAAAGTTAATAATGAGATTCAAGGTTTATTTAATAGGGTAATTGTAATGGTAGATGCAGCTCATGCTTTTGGAGCTAAAAGAAAAGGACAAAAATGTGGACAAGTAGCAGACTTTACAACTTTTTCTTTTCATGCAGTAAAAAACCTTACAACAGCTGAAGGTGGGGCCGTTGTTTGGAGAAATGACTTAGGATTAGATGACGAAGAATTGTACAAGCAGTTCATGTTATATAGTCTTCATGGTCAGTCAAAGGATGCATTAGCAAAGAATCAAAAGGGTGCATGGGAATATGATATTATTTTTCCAGCCTATAAGTGCAATATGACTGATATCTTAGCCGGGTTTGGATTGATACAACTTAAAAGATATGAAGGCTTGTTGGAAAGACGTAAAGAGATTATCGAGATGTATGATTCAATGTTGCACCCATTAGGTGTTCTAAGCTTACGTCATTTTGGAGAAGATTTTTCTTCTACAGGCCATTTATATTTAGCTAGAATACCTGGTATTAGTGAAGATGAGAGAAATGAGATTATTATAAAGATGGCTGAAGATGGTATTGCTACAAATGTACATTACAAGCCACTTCCGATGTTTACAGCATATAAGAATTTAGGGTTTGACATTAAGGATTATTCAAATTCTTATAGGCAGTATGCTAATGAGATTACACTTCCTCTTCATACTTTGTTAAGTGATGAGGATGTGGTGTATATCTGTGGAAGCTTGAAGAAGGCAATGAATGGGGTTATTAATAAGAAAGTCGCTTTTGCACGATAGAGGTGAAAAGATGCTATTAAAAAAGTGGGATGATTTACCGGAAAATATGAAGAATGATAGAGTAAGGCCTTATTATGAATTTTTGCACAAGAAACGTCTTAGCTTAGTTGCTAAACGTATATTTGATGTAGTTGTTGCAATTTTAACTTTCATTATTCTTTCGCCTATATTTATCGTTTTATGTATTGCTATCAAGATAGACTCAAAAGGACCTGTTATGTTTCGACAGATTAGAATAACTCAGTATGGAAAACAGTTCAGGATTTTTAAGTTTAGAACAATGGTTAATAATGCAGATAAAATTGGTACCCAAGTAACCACAAAGAATGATGCTAGAATAACTATAGTCGGTAAGTTTTTAAGAAAGCTAAGGCTTGATGAAATCCCACAGCTATTTAACATAATTTCTGGTGATATGAGCTTTGTTGGTACAAGACCTGAGGTTGTAAAGTATGTTGAAAAATATACAGATGAGATGATGGCTACATTGCTTTTGCCAGCTGGAGTTACCTCAGAAGCAAGTATTCAGTATAAGGATGAAGAGTTATTATTAGCTAATGATGAGGATGCTGATAAGACATATATATATGAAGTACTACCTGAAAAAATGAAATACAATCTTAGAAGTATAGAAAAGTTTAGCTTTTGGGGAGATATTAAGATAATGCTTAGGACTATATCGGTAGTATTTAGGATAAATACATATTCTAATGATTTAGCAAAAGATAGTGAAGTAATAAATATGTAGAGTTAAAGATTGGGGTTATATATGTTGGAAACAAGAGTTTTATCTGATTTAAAATACATTGACGAGATTGTAGATATTCATATGCGGACGTTTACAGGGTTTTTTCTAACTTTCTTAGGTAAAGGTTTCTTGAGGCATTTGTATAAAGGTTTTATTATACATGATAAATCAAATATAATTGGTGCATTTGATGAGGGTGGTAACCTTATGGGATTTCTAGCTTATTCAGAAGATATTAGTCAGTTTTACAAACAACTATTAAAAAAGAGCCTTATTCCTTTTGCATGGTATAGTTTTATTGCTTTTTTAAAAAAACCTAAAATTATGTTTAGATTGCTAAGAGCTTTTACGTATTCTGAGAGTAGTAAAAATGAAGATCTTTATATTGAACTTTCCTCAATTGGAGTATTACCAGTAGCCAAAAATAAAGGAATTGGCACAATGCTTATTAGTGAGTTAAAAAAAATAGTAAATACAAATAACTTCAAGTACATTAAGCTAGAAACAGATAAGATTAATAATGATTCTGTTAATGCGTTTTATTTAAAAAATGGTTTTAAACTTTACAAATCTTATGTTACCCGTGAAGGAAGAAATATGAATGAATATAGGTATGAGCTGAATATCATTTAGACTATGGAGATGGATAGCATTAGAAGAAAGTGAAAAAGTATATTAATATTAATGTAATTATTTTGAACTGTGCTAATTGTGAATCAAGATAAAAAATCAAGGTAGGAGTTGATAACTTTTATCATAGAGTTCGACATAAATATACAGAATGTATCATGTTTATTATTTGTTATGCATTGGATTGTAGAGGGGCCACATATATATTATATTTAAGCTATAGCATTTATGATTTTATGGAGTGTGGAGTAAAATGAAGAAAAGAAAAAAAATCCTTATATGTTCGGTGTTATCTGAAGCATTTTATAAATCTAGACGCGAATTAATAGTCGAATTTATAAAGATGGAATATGAAGTTATACTCGTAGCACCAGAACAAGAAAATTTTTTACAAAAAGAATTTAATGGGATGAAGATTAACTATTATCAAGTACCCATAGATAGGACTGGAATTAATCCTTATAAAGATCTTAAGACTATTGCTAAGCTTTGTGAGATCATAAAAATAGAAAAACCAGAAATAACATACGCATTTGGAGGTGCTAAGGCAGCTATCTATACAACTATTGCTGCATCTAAAAGAAATGTAAGTAGGAATTTTTGTATGATAAATGGACTAGGTTCGATATTCCGTGGAAGCGGCATTAAAAGCAATATTATAAAAAAAATAATGAGTTTTCTATTTAAATACTCATTAGCGAAATCTAGTGGCGTTTTATTTCAAAATAGGGATGATTTATATGAATTTGTTGATAATGATCTAATTAATGAAAGTAAATGCATTATAGTTAATGGCTCAGGAGTAAACCTTGATAAATATCCCTTTACTTCACCTACAGTATATAATGTATTTTTATTTGTAGGTAGATTATTAGGAGATAAAGGAATATACGAATTCATTGATGCTGCCAAAATTATAAAACAGAAATATCCAAAAACAGAATTCTGGATTTTAGGAGGATACGATACTAACCACACTTCTGTAAAAGAGAATGAAATATTTTCTTGGGTTAATTCTGGATTAGTAAAATATTTTGGGCGGCAAGATAATGTGCTTCCTTTCTATCAAAAATCTTCTGTTTTTGTATTACCTTCTTATCATGAAGGAACCCCGAGAACATGTTTAGAGGCGATGGCAGTAGGTAGACCCGTGATAACAACAGATGCACCAGGTTGTAAAGAAACTGTAATTGATAGTGTAACAGGATTTCTGGTTCCTGTAAAAGACTATGTAAATCTTTCTGAAAAAATGGAATATTTCATTTTAAATCCACAAGCTATTTCAGATATGGGTAATAAGGCACATATGTTTGTGAGAGAAAAATATGATGTAAATAAGGTTAATAAATCTATTATTGATTTCCTATTATTTAAACAGATAAAAAGTAGCCTAAACAGTTAGGATTACACCTTTAATAATTAATATTATAGATATTTGTAGTATCAAATAAATGATGAAAACTGATTAAGAATGAAAGTATTTAATTGTATTAATTTAGACATGTGTATGGTCGATTACGATAGAATAGATTATGTACTATAATATGATGGAATTTACTAGACAGAAAGAAGCTAAAAGTTTGTTTATGTATTAAGTTAGTTAGCTAGCATATACCGACGGGTAAGGTTTACCCTAAAAAGAGGATAAAGAGGGAATATGATAAAAACCTACTTAACTAAAATAGTTAATGAAGAATGCTAAAAGTTCTTTATTATTATTGCCGATTAGTAAATTACATAATAGGAAATTTTCTAATTGTATGCAAATTACTTAAATACTTGTAACTAAATTTCAAATGATAGTCAAGGGTATAAAGGCTTGACTAGTATGATTTCCTTGACTCTTGCCTGAAATTTGTTGAAAAAAGGTTATGATAACGCTAGAAAATCGCTCAATTTTAATTAAATTTTACATTATCAAGCAATATAAGACTGATGTCTATGATTTAAGATACTTTAATGCAGTTGGAAAATATTAATTATGCCATACGCTGTTGCAACTCCATGGTTTGTTATACATTAAGTAGTTGCTATATAACTAACAGCAAACAATCAACGAGGGAGCGAAGAGAGTCATAGTTTTTCATACATCAAGAATGTTATCAATGGTACCCTTACAATTTGTCTTACAATTTTCGAAGCAATTGAATGGTCGTTAAAGTTGCATATAATGAAAACAAGTTTTATTCTACATATAACGCAGCGTGAAAAAGAGTTATGGATTGAATATCAAGCTGATATTTAAATGAGATATAGAAAATATTAAGCACTCACATTCTAAAATAAGCAAAGTTTGAAATACTTAGTTATAGTCCTGATTTTATTAGAAAATGGAGTTAGTTAACGATAGAATAGAATAAGGAGAAATTTGAATGTCTGATCCAATAAAGGTTTTGCAAATTGTTACACAGATGAATAGAGCCGGACTTGAAAGTCGTCTTATGGATATTTATAGAAATATTGATAGAAGTAAAGTACAGTTTGATTTTTATACTTGTCGGACTGAAAAAGGATTCTTTGATGATGAAATTGTTTCTTTAGGTGGTAAAGTATTCTATTCGGAACCATTGTATTTTAAACAAATATTTAATGTACCAAAAAGGTTCTATAGTTTTTTATCCATTTACAGTGAATATAAAATTGTTCATTGTCATCTTAACCAATGGTGTGGTGCTGTATTAAATGGTGCAGAAAAGGCTAATGTTCCTATAAGAATTGCACATTCTAGAACTTCACTTGAAACAAAAGATTTAAAAAATTTCATTAAAAATGTTATTAAGTTTTCTGTTAATAAGTATGCTACTCATAGGTTTGCGGTTTCTAGAAAAGCAGGAGTTTGGTTATATGGAAAGAAAGTATTTGATAGTGAGGTTGTTGAAATTTGGCCTAATGCAATTGATTGTTCTAAATTTAAATTTGAACCTACTAAGAGAGAAGAATATAGAAAAGAACTTAATTTACTTGATTCATTTACGCTAATACACGTTGGAAACATTCGTCCTGAAAAAAATCATAAATTTTTAATTGATGTTTTCAAGGAAATAAAGAAAGAACAAAATAATGCTAAACTTTTAGTAGTTGGTTCAGATTATATGTCAGGAGAGATACATAGATATGTAGAAGAACACGGAGTAGGCAAAAATGTGATTTTTTTAGGCCCTCGTTCTGATGTTTCAAACTTGCTTCAAGCGGGGGATGTATTTGTATTCCCATCTTTATACGAAGGTTTCCCAGGAGCAGTGTTAGAAGCTCAAGCATCTGGATTACCGTGCTATATTTCTGATACTATTACTGAAGAAGTCTGTGTTACAAATTTAGTTAAACGAATTTCATTACAAAAGCCAATTGAGTATTGGAAAGAACAGATTTTGAATAATGTCAATATTAATAGAATAAATACTTATGATATTCTCAAGTCTAGTGGATATGATATTCATTCAGTTTCTGAACGATATAGTTTCTTTTACACTAATATTATAAATGAAATAGGTGAATAAATATGAACATTAAAATAAATGCAGCTATTGAGTGATTTCGAAAACTAATTTCCAGTAAATAAATGGGAGTTAAAAATCACTAAAATTGAGTAGGTATCAATAAAAAATAAGATATATTTTAGAAAATGTAGTAAATTAGCATGTTTGAACCTTGAAAAGAGAATAGCAAAGCTAACCTTACAGAAATAAGGCTTTAAAAAGGTGTAGAATAAATTAATTTTACTTATGCAGCTTGAGTAAGTCTTTCACTAAGTAAATCAATAAAGCTAAATTTTGACTTTTTAAGTCTGGCATACAAAAGGACATTTAGTGAATGTACTACACTCCACCAGAAAGTACGTTTCTTACCTCTGGTATGAGACTGCTCAAGCCCATAATCATTAAGTATACGCTTGTTTACACGTTCAGAAGTGGTGCGGCTGTTCATATGTTCTTTCCACTCATCAGAGCCGCGAGGAACTACAGTAAACAAACGAAGATCCCAAGAAGGCTTTGTATAAATGCATCTTCCGTATGGTGAAGGAGAACATTGCTCTTTACAATCGCAGGAATCAATTTTCCCAAGTGCTAAAGGGCAACGATATTTAATTCTGCATCGGTCTTGGTTAAATCCCCAATTTACCATTGCATGACCTGCCATACAGTGAGGAACACCATTTTCATCAATATTTAGATGTGGCGGGTACTGGAAATTACCTTTATTGGTTTCATTTAAAGGGATAAAAGCTTTCATGTTCCATTCATGAAGCAATTGGTATGAAGCATAATTGTCATGGGCACCATCACCGATAAAGCTGTTAAAATTAAAATCAGGATAAAGTTTTCTGGCTTCGGCAAGTGCAATAACCGCTGAAATGCCGTCAAACCTTTGAGCTTGAACCATTCTGAGATAAAAGGGAAGGTCTGATTTTAAGTCCTTATTGTAAACTGACAGAATGTATTCGGTATGGCCATAAAACCATTGACCATGATAGCTATCCCAACCCCAACGGGCATAAGGGTCGGAGAACTTACGGGCACAGTCACAGTTATAAATACCATTTTTTATACAATCACAAACCTTATTGCCAAAGTTACTGGCACCGGTATTTATGCACGTTCCATCACCTGAAACATCAAGTTTTTTAGTATCTCCGTATAAACCTTCTTTGGCTGAGGGCTCTATCCCAATTTTGGCAAAAATTTGTTGCATGAGCAATTCGGGTCTTGATTCGAAGATCTTACCCTCTAGAGCTAAGTCAACAAATTTCTGTAT
>DAOSDD010000057.1:0-20509 GCA_035362115.1 Clostridiales bacterium
CTTTTTAAAGAAAAAGAGGACTTTGAAAGATTGATGGCTTTGTATTATGATGGAGCTGCGCAGAGAGTAGGCAAGTTGCTGGATGAAAGATAGGATGGCAGGGTGGCAGGAACATGATTTTGTGAATTTGCTGATAAAATGATAAAATATAAATGGTTATTATGATAAAATATAAATGATAATGAACACGTAGTTAAGTATACTTCATTATTATTTTAAGGATTGTGATACTTATGATTCCTTATTACGAAGAGATTGAAAATATAAAAAATCAGATATTAAGCAAATATAACCCTAAAGATATTATACTGTTTGGCTCTTGCGCAAAAGGGAGAGTATCCCGTACGAGTGATATAGATATCTGCGTAATTTTAGATACTACTGATAAGCGGCAAATTGTCAGGGAAATGCTAGTTGATATTGAATCAGATGCCGATTTGGATATAGTAGTTTACACACCTGATGAATGGGAGAAATATAAATATGATAAGGCTAAATTTGCAAATATAATTAATAGGACAGGAGTGAGTATTATTGGTTGATAGCACCAAGTGTAATGAATGGTTTGTTATGGCTCAAAAGGATATTAAAGGAGCCAAAATTTTGTTTGAAAATGATGCAGATAATGAGATTGTGTGTTTTCATTGCCAGCAGGCTGTTGACAAATATTTAAAAGGATACCTTATATATATTACTGGTGAATTACAAGAAGGGCATAGTCTTGTAAAACTTTGCAAAAAAATAATGAAGTATGACAAAACATTTGGAGAGTTTTTAAAGGACATGGCTTTTATTAATACCTTTTATATTGAGACTAGATATCCAGCAGCTGACCCGCTTATTGTAACAAAAGAAGATACTGAAGAGTGTTTTAAAATAACTCAAAATGTGATCTCAAAGATAAATAGCTTAATAAGTTGAATACCAAGCAATGCAAATATAGATAGTACTGCTGATTATAATAAAAACGATATAGAAAGCAATAAGAGTACCAGGAGATATAATATGGGGAATAAAAATGTAGATAAAGGCAAAATATATAAAACATTTGAAAAGGATCTTTATGCTCCTGTACGAAGCTACTTAATGCAGCAGGGCTGGGATGTAAAAGGTGAAGTAAAATATTGTGATGTAGCGGCTGTTAAAGATGACGTTTTTCTTGTGGTAGAGATGAAAACCAGTCTTAATCTTGATGTTATACTGCAGGCTGCCATTAGACAGAGAACAGCTGATATCGTGTATATTGCAGTACCCAAAAACAGCAGAATCCTTTTCACAAAACGATGGAAAAATATCTTATACCTTCTTAGAAGACTTGAAGTAGGTCTTTTGCTTGTTGATTTAAAATTTCAATCTTTTGCGGATGAGAAAGTACAGCATAATGAGGCGGGAGTTAGCAAGGCAAGGGTTGAGGAAGCGTTAAAGCCGGAGCCTTTTAACAGGAATATGAGCCGCAAATCATCTGGCAAAAAGAGGGATTTGATATTAAAAGAGTTTGGCGCCCGCTATGGTGATTATAATACCGGAGGAGTTACAGGCGAAAAGCTGGTTACGGCGTATAGAGAGCTGGCACTACATATTGCAGCACTACTGGATAAGAATGAAAAACTTAGCATAAAAGAGCTTAAGGCCTTAGGCACGGATAATAAAAAGACTGCAAAATTGCTTCAGGATAATTTCTATGGTTGGTTTCAGCGAGTTTCCAGAGGCGTCTATGAATTGAGCGAAAATGGTAAAGAGGAAATAGAGGAGTACAGGGAGATTATGGAACACTATTTGAAGAAATGTTAAAATGCATCATCTGAATATATTGAGGGACGCTTCTCAATTAACCCATTCTTTTACAGAGTTTTCTTTATTTAAACTCCTAAATATTAATGGTTTTCAAGAAGCGTTCCCATATTTAGATTTATGAGCCCTTTTGCTATTTAAGCTCAAAATATCTGTCAAGGAGCTGCTGATCCATTTCAATCAGTTGATCCAGACCTAACTTCTTTAGCTCAGTTATATAAACATCCCAATCATCAAGGGACTTTTGCCCTAGAGCAAGTTTCGCAGCTAATTCAGCTGAATAGGTTTTCAAATCATTGAGTACCTTTGTCTTTCTTTCAAGTTGTTCTGTATTAGGAATTGCAAGGTAATTCTGATTTTGATTTACATAGTAAGGAGAATAATCGATTATTTTCAGTTGATGATCTTTTTTATGTTGAGGTATATTTGCCAATTCATATTCAAGATTGGCAAATTGGACTCTTGGGAATACAGTATCTCCAAAAACCTGATTACCGGCTATTTTCCCGCTATCCGCCAATTTGGTATCGAAAGAACCGGTTATGTCAACAAATTCTCTGATCCCATCGTCATTTACCTTATATGTGAAATCTTTAATGCCCCAGAAAAGGAGATCTGCATATTCCTTAGAATAAATAACATCAAAAAATGATATTGCAGCATCCGGGTTTTTGCAGTTTTTGGTAATTGCGTATTTTTTCCACACGAGGAAAGGTGGCTCCTTTTGTGCAGCAGGTTTGATTCCTTCAACAGCTTTAAGCGGCATAAGAGGGGTATATTCACCTCCGCCCTGTATAGTGGGCTCCCTATATGTTTCCATGTTATAGTCGGATAATGATGCTGCCTTGTTTTCTGTTATTTTCTGCTGAACTGCTTCAGAACCTGCACCAATAAGGCTGGTATCCAATATTTCTTCTTTAACCAGAGTTTGGACATATTTAAAATATTCTTTTATACCTTCCTGATACCACGGTGAAACTACTTTTTTGTTTTCTATATCAACTGCTGTAATATCTGTTCCAAGACCAAACCATTGAGCAATAGCACCTTTGAAAACTGAAGGATCATATATAAGTATTTCGTCTTCCTTGCCGCTGGCATTTGCATCCTGCTTTCTCATAGTCTTCAATGCATTTAAGTATTCCTGAGCAGTAGTTGGAGCAGGAATATTCAATTTGTCCAGCCAATCTTTCCTGATTATCATAGTTAGAGCAACAGGTGCAGGTTGTGTTCCTTTATACAACTTAATATGGAGATTACTGAACCAATACATTTTGCCATCAGGCGATGTTGTCAATTGTTTTGCAAATGGGAAATCCTTAGTATACATATTCTTTATGTTTCCATTACTGTATTTATCAATAAGTGAATTTAGCTCAAGAATGGTATTCTGTTTTGCCAGATTTAAAACTGTAGTATCATCCAATGGCGAGAGATTGACAATATCCGGAAGATCACCTGCTGCAGCCATTCTTGTTTGTATTACTACATTATACTGTTCAAAAGGCACAATTTCATATTTTATCTCAAGGTTTTCCTGATCAAGCAGTTTCTGAACTTCCTTCCATACAGGAAACTTTTCTCTATCCCCAAACTTAACAACCTTACCGCTTTTATCGGGCCCCAGCACATGAAGTTTTCTTGGCTGTTTTGCTTCACTTCCTTTTTCATCCTTATTCCCAGTGTCTGCTACTTTATTGCTATTGGAAGTTTGTCCTCCTGAATCTTTTATAACACATCCGACCGAAGTTAACAGCAAGCTTATGATGACTAAAACAATTGCTAATGACTTAAACTTTTTCATTATTAAATACCTCCCTGTGATATAGTTTAATATATTTATGTGCTGCACTATTTATTATTGCAGCAGCATTAAACCAAGTTAAATATGAAAAGGAAAGAAGTCCTAATATCAGACACTATCAATATACATATGTGCACTTACCCTTTTAAGGATCCCAGCATAACCCCCTTTATAAAATACTTTTGGAAAAATGGATATGTAAAAATTATAGGCAGAGTTGTAAAAACTATAATTGAGTACTTTAGCTGCATATTTGTAAAAATCATTTCTGCAGCTTCCGCCATTTCGTCAAAGGCTAGTTCCTTTAAATCTACAGTTTGCTGGACTAGGACACGGTAAAGATACATTTGCAATGGATGAAGCATTTCATTTGGCAAATAAACCAGAGCACTGAACCAACTATTCCATATACCTACTATAGTATATATTGAAATTACTGCAAGAATCGGCTTGGATACAGGAACAACTATTTTAAATAAAAGCTGAAAATGATTGGCACCGTCTATAAATGCAGATTCTTTCATAGAATCCGGTATAGTTATGAAGTAAGTCCTGACAAGAATAATGTACCATATACTTACTGCACCTGGAATTATAATTGCCCATCTGGTATTATACAACCCAAGTTTATTTATAAGTAAAAAGGTCGGAATCAAACCACCTCCAAAATACATTGGAATAATAAGGTAACTTACTAGCCATTTACGCCCTGCAAGGTTGCGTACACTTAAAGGGTATGCACCAAGTATGGATGTTAATAGGGTTAAAAAAGTGCCGCATATAACATAGATTAGTGTGTTCATATATGCCCACCACATTTTTGAATCACGAACTATTAACCTGTATGACCCAAGTGTAAGACCCTTTGGATATAGATATACATCCATTGATGCTGCTTTTATTGGTGAACTTATAGACATAATAACTACATAATAAAAAGGGTAAAGTGTCACTATACATATTAATACAGCAAAGAAATAGAGCATGAAGTTTGCAAATGAAGTGCCTTCTTTAATTCTGCCGGAATTTTTGCTGCAAGGGTTTTTATAGGACTTTATATTGAAGTTTATACTGTTATCAACCATGTTGTTCATAGCCCTCCTTTTATTCTCTATCCTAATATCCCTAAACAATGCTCATACTAATATAGCTACCAGCTACCGCAGTATGTTGTTACCAAAGCATATTACCAAATTCTATCATAAAAGTCTATTACCAAAGTGCATAGTCTGTCAGCTTTCTGCTGGAGGCATTTGCCAAGTAAAGCAACCCAAAATTTATCAACGATGTAAATAGCCCGACAGCAGTACCAAAACTGAAATTTCCACTCATAAGTCCTTCCCGGTAAACATAAGTACCAATAACATCTGCTCTTTCATATATAGCAGGGTTATATACAAGAAGTATAAATTCCGTGTTGGCTGAAAGCAGACCTCCAATAGCAAATACGAGTAGTATTACAATTGTAGGAAGAATGGATGGTATAGTAATGTTAATTGCCTGCCTGAGCCTGCCGGCCCCATCAATTTTAGCTGCTTCATATATATTTGGGTCTATTGATGATATAGAAGATAAATATAAAATACTATTCCAACCAAATGTTTTCCATATATTAGTTATAGTATATATTGCAGGAAAGTATCCAGGTTCTGTATTGAAGGGAATTGCCTTTTTACCAAGCGACTTAATTATGGAATTTATGACACCATCAGTATTAATAAAAGATAATACCATCCCTGCAACAACAACAGTTGAAATAAAGTATGGAAGATAACTTGCAGTTTGTACAAACTTTTTTAAAAAACCATTACCGAGTTCATTAATAAGTAAAGCAAATACTATAGGCACCCAGAATCCGAAAATTAATATATATAAGCTAAGTGAAAATGTGTTTGTAAATAGTCTTCCAAAGTAAGGTCCTGAAAAAAATTTCACAAAATGTTTCAGACCAACCCAACTGACACTTCCATCTAGTGCAATAAATGGACTGCCTGGATAATAATCCTGAAAAGCAATTGCCACCCCATACATAGGTATATAATGAAAAATAAATATGTGGAGGAGAACTGGCAGCATTATAAGGTATAGCTGGATATTCTCTTGTATATGACGATGTTTTGATGGCGTGACAATTATTTTGTTTTTCGTATAATATAGTATGCTGTTTACCATAATTATTAAATCTCCTCATTAACAATTACTAATCACTGAATAAATATTATTTTTTGTTGCCGCACTGTTATAATAGCACTTGCCCTTTTCTTGAGCAAGAACCAATATTTTATATGCTCAGCAATTTTTTCTTAACAGCTTTTAGGTTAAGAAAATCGGCATACACTATTAGTTATTACTGCTATTATCACTGGTAATTTTAGAAATGTAGTCATTTGGAGCGATTCCTTCATATCTTTTGAATGTTCGTCTAAATGAATTTTCATTTTCATATCCGACTTTACTTGCAATGCTGCTGATGTTATACTCTGGTTCTTCAAGCAGTTTTTTTGCTTTATCTATTCTAAGCCTGCATAAGTAATCATAATAATTAATACCTGTTACCTCTTTAAAAAGCTTTGACAGTGAGGATGCTGACATGCTAAATTCTTGAGCAAGTTCTTTAAGAGAAAGACAGGGGTTATCAAAATTGTCATTAATGTATTTTAATATAGTATTACCAACTTCAAGATTGGATTCAGTATTAACATACTGACTTCTATCACATATGCGGCTGCTGACCTCGTAAATATATGACCATGACTTTTTCATATCTCCCAGGTTTATAATATTATTAAAAGTATCTTGATAAAACTTTATATCTATATTAAGTTCCGCTATTACTCTTAGTTCTGTCTCCATAATTAGAGAAAGCAACCTTAATAAAGAATGAACTGTAAGATTTCTCTTTTCATTTTCAAGCCTGATTTCATCAATGATCCTTGTTACAGCGTCCAGGTTGCCGATTTTAAGATTGTTAATAAGCTGTATCTCCCAATCAGTAGGATAATAATACAATTCATTATTCAATATATTTATTGAGTTACCTGCTGTACCGGCTCCAAATATAGAGGGGCCCAGGTTTTCTTTTGACATCTGGTAGGATTTGCTGATACCGATTATCCCCTTTTCAATTTTACCGATTGAAATAATTGGTTTAATACTGTATTTTATTTCTGATATATTTTCTATTTTCGAAAATAAGTTATGTACAAGTATCTCATTGCTATCTGATTGATTAAATTTCATAATTACAACTATAACATTGTCCAGTGCATCAAGTATTTGGCAGTCAATGCCGACCTGATTCATTATCTGTTCAACTATAAGTAAAAAATCAATTATTTCCTGCCTTTTAAAAACAGTTTCTTCTATACCGATTTCTGTGACTTTATTTATATTCATAAGTGTTACACAGAAATAATCATCATTTGTGTAGTTGAGGCCCAGCTCTCTAATTCCTCCAATAACTTTTGGATCTTCAATATCTTCAAAATAACCCTTAAGCAGACGCAATAACAAATTAGACCTTGCAGCACTTTCGTAGCTTTTCATCCTGTCTTCGTAATTTTTAATCCTGATTAATATAGACTCTTTTTCATCTATCAATTTATTGAAGGAATTTTCTATTAGTGTGTATTCATGCAAATGCTTTCCATATGTTTCTTTTGTGGTATGATTGTATTTGAATATTTTATTAAACAATGAATATAATGGTTTATAACTAATTAATGCAAGTACAAGAGCAAGCAGAGTTCCGGTTATCAAAGTAAATATTATACCTAAAAACACAGGCAGCAGCTGCTCTATGTGTACAGGTAATCCAGTATCATCATATATACATTTGTATTCCCATAGAGCAATACTTGATGCTGCAGTAAAAACAGATAATTCATTTTGTCTCCTGGAGTTTCCGGATTTCTTTGGATATTTATCATCAGCCGCATTAAGGTTTATACTGTCATCCATTTTACCCCGATTGAATGAAAATATTTCGGTACCGCTGCTTGTAATAGTTAATTCATTTAAATTAGGGGGCATTATTTTCTCAATGTATGAATTTAAGTATTTGTCATTAATAAAAAATAATACCACTGCTCGAGGGTTGGTATTTAATTCAAGGCTTCTTAAAACAACAGTATGGCTTTGCAAATTATCTTCAGTACTAACCTTGAAATTGTCAATAGTTTTAAAATAGGTATAGTCTTGCAGATATGAATATATATTTTCGATATCCTCCTGTTTTATTTTGAGAACATTATGAAAATACTCATGAACTTGGTACCAGGCATTTTGGGATACAACAATATCTTTTCTGGGGAATACTATTATAATATTTGATAGTACTCCGGAAAAGGCAACATAGTTATTAAGATCCTGACAGATTTCCTGCTTTTTTAGAACATTGAATTCACTGTCAAAAGTATCGATATCCATCATAAGTTTATTTATCCATTTTGAATAGTAAAGTCTGTCCCCTATTTGCATCAGTTCTATTAATTTACTGTCAATAGTATTAGCAAGACGCTGCGTATTGTCAGTATGTATATCAATAAGTTTTTGTCTGTTATCCGTTAATATGCTTTTGAGTGATATGTAAAAAAACACAAATACTGGTATCATAAGAATAACAGTATACGAGATAAGTGTTTTTCTAAAAGTACTGCTTTTAAAAACATGAACATCCATATGCATTCTCCTGTCTCCAAAAGTAAAAAACCTGCTAAATTAAAAAATACAGTTTAGAACTAACAATTTAAGTATAAATATAATTATAAGTTAAATCAAGGTATTATTTATACCCGGGTGCATTTTCTTCCTATGATACAAAATATGGCAGCATACGATTTCCCGAGTATAAAATTTGAACAAAGCTTACGGATTGTAGACTTAAACACTACAATCCGTTGCTGAAGTGAATATTATACATGGAAATCGTTTCTTGCCATATTTTTCTTCAAATATAGAAAATGCACCCATTTATACCCGGATGCATTTAATTTATCTGAAGAAAATATTGACCCTTCATAAGAACTGTGCTATTATTATTTTATAAATTAAATATGAAAGTAATCTTCAGGGCAGGGTGTAATCCCCGACCGGCGGTAATACGGACATATAAATCCGTTAGCCCGCGAGCCAAAGCTGATCTGGTGAGATTCCAGAGCCGACAGTAAAGTCTGGATGAAAGAAGATTTTTTGCATAACGTGGCATAAAAGGTTTTTATCAATGGAAATGATGCTTAAGAGTCAATCATTAAACGCCTCATAATACAATGCCAGGTGGTGTAGGAATTAAATTCGAGTATATGAGTTCCCTGAAGGTTATTCAGGGAATTTTTTGTTGCCGCGAAACAAGAACTTTCCTGAAATGAATGGATTTATAAAGGGAAACCTGAGGTCCACTAACGAACACTAATGAATAAGAAGATTTGCGCAACTAGTTTTATTAATAGCTAAACGCATTTTCTTAATGATATTTGATTGTAGTGAATTTAGGTACCGAAATGCTAGGTAGCTTTTAAAAAATTTGTGAGGAGAGTGTTTTTTATGAAATTTGATACTAACAAAATGGTTAAAATTGCTGTATTATCTGCTTTGGCTGTTGTGCTTATGCTTATACTGAGATTTCCCATAATACCGTCAGCAGCATATCTGGAGTATGATCCTGCAGATATTCCAGTACTCATTGGAGGATTTATGTATGGACCTGTTGCAGGACTAATAATAACCCTCATTGTTTCATTCATTCAAGCAGTTACAGTAAGTGCGGCAAGCGGCTGGATAGGTTTTGCGATGCATGTCATTGCAACTGGTACATTGGTTATAGTTTCATCGCTTATCTATAAAAAAATACACAATTTCAAGGGTGCTATTATTGCACTTATTGCCGGGTCCATAGCAATGACTCTGGTAATGATACCTTCAAATCTATATTTTGGACCTAAATTTGGTGTACCTATTGAAGCGGTTAAAGCCGGATTAACAGTAGCGGTAATACCTTTCAATTTGCTTAAATCCTGCATAAACTCTGTTATAACAATGTTGCTCTATAAACCTTTAAGCAGGGTACTGAAGGGTTTGGGGAGTGAAAGAAGGTTGCAGGCAAAAACCAAAAATTAAGACTTTAAATTCGAGCTAAAGGGACTCACTTTTATTTCAAGAAATATCCCTAATAAATTGTGCTGAGAAGTATTTCCAATAATTCAAAAAAACAAAAATAATGATTTTTGGCTAAAACACGAGACGTAAATCCTGGAGTATATCTGCCCCAGGATTTTTTCAATTACAGAAACTTGAAAACCTGATGTTAATATGATATATTCAAAAAATGTAATAGAACTTTTATCATATTTGAAGAGTCTAAATATTAATAGATATTTTAGCCTTGTAAAGGCATTTTTGTGTTATATATAGTATTTTGAAAGGGGAAGATTTTTATTGATTGAAAAATCGGCAATGCTTGCCAAGCTTCCGGCACTAATTAAATATAAAGTAATAAAATTTGCTGTAATATTAACTGTTCTTATTATTGCTATAAATTTGCCAGTACCTGTACAGGTTATGGCTGTTCCTGAAGATGCTGCGAATAATAATTACAATAATAACAACATAGAAATAAGGGTTGAGGGTGGATACAGCAACACAGCAAAATTGGGATTTTATGCACCATTTTTTATAACTGTTGAAAATAAAGGACAAAGTATCAGTTGTGAAGTACAGGTAATAATAAGCACAGATTCCATGGAAAAAGCTGCTTATGCAAAGCAGTCCGATTTTCCCCAAAACTCAAAAAAATTAATTACAATTATTGCTCCTATCGCTACTGCAAACAGAAAAGTAGAGGTAAGGCTTGTTAAAGGGAGTAAAACTATTTATAGCACGAAATATGACTTTGCGAATATTATACCCCCTTCAAATCCTTTGATAGGTATATTATCAGAAAAGCAGGGAGCTTTATCCAATTTGTCAGGCTTAAGCATGCCCGAAAACTTCATATCACTAACCGAGAGGGATATTGATATTAAAAGAAAACTTATGGCAACTGCTGTTGAAACAGCAGTAGAAATGAATGCAGATGCAAGGACCATTCAATTTACAGAACAGAACTTTCCTGATGAAGAAAAGGCACTTCAGGCTTTTGATATTATTATTATAAGCAATTATGATACTTCACAATTAAATGAAAAACAGCTAAAGCTTCTTGATAAATGGGTAAATGATGGGAAAATGCTTTTTATAGGTCTTGGACCAAATTCGATGAAAACATATTCAGGATTGGGAGAAGAATTCAAACCGTTTAGGATAGATGGCTCAAGTCAAATTCAAAAAGCAGCTGGTCTTGAAAAGCTGATAGGGAAACCATTACCTAATGGAGGTTTAAACATAGTAACCGGTAATACCGATAATACTGGCAATGTTATGTATAAAAATAATGGGCATGTAATATTGGAAGAAGAAGGCCTTCCCTTGGCTATTGCTTACAATAAGGGAAAAGGAGCCTTGGTTATCCTGACTTTTGACCCTACTTTAAAGCCTGTTCTTGATTGGGAAGGTGAAAAGGATTTATGGAGAAAGGTAATTGCTGATGCATATGCAAAAACTGAAATGAATACAGGGTATATGTCTGCATATGGGTCTGGCGGATATAATGCTTACTCTACTAGGGGCATAAATAATCTGAATTTTAGTTATCTTGCGTCAAATGTGCCTGAAACACAGAGACCGCCTTTTACATTTCTGTTTGTAACCATAATCATATATGTACTGATAGCAGGGCCTGTCTTATATATTTTGCTCAAACGTAAAGATAAAAGAGATCTAAGCTGGTTTACCATACCGGCAATTGCTGTGCTTTTTACCTTAATAATATATATAGCGGGTTTCAAAACAAGATACACAACAGCAGTATTGAATAATGTTTCACTGATAAATCTGGAAAACATTCAGGGTACTGCCAGTATATATACAACATCAGCTGCTTTTAACAACAGCAGAGGCAGTATGGCATTCAGCTATAATCCTTTAGACTCTATAGAGATAGGAATTAACAGTGACTATTATGGAAGGCCTTTCTACGGAGCTCAGCCGGAAAATGACGATAATTTTAAAATAACATCCAAACTGACATATGGAGCAGAAAATTCTTATCAGTTATACAATGCAGGAATGTGGGAGCCTAAGCTTATATATATAAATAAAACACTTCCCTATTCAGGAAAATTAATAAGCAATGCAGCTGTAAATAAGGATGGCTTTAGGGCGATTATAGAAAACAATACAGAATTTGACTTTAAAGAATCTTTTATTAATATTGGAGATTATTTTTTTGATATAGGAGATCTGCGTAAAGGTGAAAAAAGGGAAATAGGATTTTCCTTTAATGACCCTTCTATAAAAAGGAATATTACAGACTTCCTAAATGACCGTTATGGTGATATTTATCAGCCTTCATCACAGAGGCCTCCCGTTGATCAATGGAGGGAAATGAGACGTAAGAGGGAAATGATGGATAATGCATATCATAATCTGGTTGATACACAACATGGTGGAGAAAAGTATGGAGCCTTTTCTAAAGAAACTAAAAGTATATTCTTTTTTGCTTTGAATTATGATGACATGGGATATAAATTAGCAATAAATGGGAAACAACCAATAGTATATAATACAAATCTAATTTATTCTGGAAGCAGTATGGAACTTAAAAAAGGAGAGAATATTTATCTGCCTGCAGGCATTATTGTGCCTGTTCCAGATAATATGCAAAATGTATATTTCGATAACCGCAATAAAACTATGGAAGTATCTGAGAATGGAAATATTGATTTTAGTTTTTATTTGCCTGAGAACATTGATATTAAAGAAATGGAAATAACCTGGCAAACATCAATTAATAAAATATTTAGTTTTTTCATATTTAACAATAAGACTTCGGAATGGGAAGAGTTTGACGGGATGTTTAGGGTTACAGGCAGCAGCGGCACCGGTGTTAACAGCAGCATCGGCAGTAGAGATGGAAGCAGCACTGCTGTTAACAGCAGCAGTAGAGATGGAAGCAGTACTGCCGTTAACAGCAGCAGTAGAGTTGAAAACAGCACTTCAGACAGTAATTCAGGTGATACTGATATATATAATATAGATGCATATACAAACAATGAAAGACAAATAAAGGTAAGAGCTATTGCAAATTTTGACAAAAATGTAGATAAGAATTTTTATAGAAAGGTTGAAAATATTGGTGTACCTGAAATTGAATTGAGAGGGGTTGTTAAATAGTGCTTGTTATAGAGAATCTGGTAAAACAATACGGAAAGTTTAAAGCAGTAGACAATCTCTCCATGGAGATAAAAGAAGAACAAATATATGGATTTGTGGGAGCTAATGGTGCTGGAAAAACCACAACAATGAAGATAATTGCAGGACTGCTAAAAGCAACTTCAGGGAAAGTGGCTTTAGGAGGGGTGGACATAGAAGCCAATCCCGGGCGGGTAAAAAGCAGGATAGGTTATATGCCTGATTTTTTTGGGGTATATGATGACCTTAAAGTTAGTGAATATATGGATTTTTATGCCGGGGTTTACGGCATAGCTAAAAGCAAAAGAAAAGAATTGTCAGACCAGCTAATTGAACTTGTTAACCTTCAGGACAAGACGGATGTTTATGTGGATACCTTATCCAGAGGCATGAAGCAGAGGTTGTGCCTCGCAAGAAGTCTTATTCACGACCCGGAGCTCCTAATCCTGGATGAGCCGGCCTCAGGTCTGGATCCTGGATCAAGAGTGGAAATGAAAGAAATCCTTAAAGAACTGCGTAAAATGGGAAAAACAGTACTTATCAGTTCACACATATTATCGGAGCTTTCTGAAATGTGCACCTCCATAGGGATAATTGATAGAGGAAAAATGGTGGCCAGTGGTCCTGTTGCAGATATAATTAAAAAGGCATCCTATAACAGGGTTATTAGAATCAAAGTAACAGGAAGTCCGGAGATGGCAGTCAAGTTCCTTAAAGAACAGCCTTCTGTTGGGTCCATATCTGAAGCCAGCGACTATATTGATGCAGATTTTAATGGTAATGAGCAGGAATTGGCTAGTATATTAAGAGGAATGATATATGCGAACATTTCAGTAATATCTTTTATGGAATTGGAAAAGAATCTTGAATCGGCTTTTATGAGTATAATTAGAAAAAACGGTGGAAATAGCGAAAAAATTGGAAATGGTGAAAATTGTGAAAGCCTTGGGAATTATGAAAACAATGAAAATTATGAAAAGCAAATAAAGGGTGGTGCAGATTATGATTATAAGAAATCCGGTAATTGAAAAGGAACTGAAGACCAAGATGAGAGGATGGAAATCCCCTGCACTCATAACAGGTTATCTTGCTTTTTTGGTTCTAGTCATATATCTTTATTTTCTTGCATCCGGACAATTAGAGAAATATAGTATGCAATATTTTAACCCGAGAGTAGCTCTAAACTCATATTATTTTCTTGCATCATTCCAGTTTGGTGTACTTCTCCTCATAGTTCCTGCATTAACCGGAGGTGCAATATGCGGAGAAAGGGAGAGGCAGACCTTGGATTTGCTATTGTGTACAAATTTCCCTGCTATATCCATTATAACCGGAAAGCTGATTGTTTCAATAGCCCATATTCTGCTATTGCTCATAGCTTCTCTGCCTGTCCTGGGTTCGGTATTTCTCTTTGGAGGAATTGGAGTTTCGGATATTCTACTGCTATCATTGTTCTATATTGTTACTGCATTTATGGTAGGGAGTCTGGGCATTTTTTACTCGACGATATTTAAAAAAACCATAACATCAATAATAGTTACTTATATAACTTTGCTTGTTCTGCTTTTTGGAACTTTAATAATAATGTTTGTCTGGGGCTCTGTAAATAGGATTCAAAATTTCCCTCGAATAGAGCATCTATATGCATTCCTGTTCTCAAACCCTATATTTGGCTTTGTGTCTATAATGGAAGGACTAAATGGAGGGTATGGTATAAGTACAATCTTTGGAATAGGCTATGGCAGCACACAACTGGCAAATACATGGGTAAAGCCTTGGATGATAAATGCAGCTTTTGATATTTTAGTTACAATTGTTCTTGTACTGATAAGCACAAGGCGGATTAAGCCTGTAAAAGGAATAAGCAAACTAAAAAATAAAGAAGGAAAGAAGCAGTTTGTTTTTTATTCTAGCCGGACGAAAGGTTGATTTTGTTGAATATTAAATATATTGACATCTATAAAGCGATTGCGCCTTTGAGAAGAAGGATGCATGTTAATAGAATAATATATTATTTTATAATAGCATTGGCTGTTGCCGGAGGTATCTCTTTAATACTGGCATCAATTGCTACATTTTTGCCTGTAACTTTCCTCCTGAGGAAAGTAGGGCTTATATACCTGATTTTAGGTGTAATTTCCTTAATTATATCAATTATTATGAAGCCTGACATGCTTAGCATCTGCAAAAAAGGTGATTCTCTGGGACTTGATGAAAGACTTGTAACAGCATATTACTTAAAGGATGATAATTCTCCCTTGGCCTGCCTGCAAAGAGAAAATGCCTTTAAAAAAGCTGGAATGACTAATTTTAAAAGCCTTTATCCAATAAAACTTCCAAAGCTTGAGTTTGCTATTACTGTAGCATTGGCAGCCCTTGTTGCTGCAACCTTTTTCATACCATCAGCAGCAAAAGAGAAAGCCATAGCTGGGGAAAATATTTTAAAAGTGGTTCAAAAACAAGCAGAGGAGATAGCTAAAGAGAAGGAAAAGATAATGGAAGAGGCACTGGCATTTGAAGAGCAGTTAAAAGATGAACAGCAGAAACAGCTTAGTGAGGAAAATCATGAGAAGAAAATTGCCAATGCAACTGGCAAAGAACAACTGGAAAAGATCAATAATGAAATTAACAGGCTTCTTGCGGAGTTGAAGAAGGCGGGGAATGAAGAAGAGGCTCTAAAGAACCTGCTATTAACAGAGAATAAGCTTGATGAGATGCTTAATGGATTATTAAATAAATCAATAGCTGATGGATTAAAGGATGGAATAAAGGATAAAGCAGAGGATGAACTGAAAGATTTACTGGAAGGTGAGCTAAACGATGATCTGAAAGATAAACTAAAAGGTGAATTTGATTCAGATAGTTTGGATTCGGATGCAGTTAATAATCTAAGGGCGAATAATGCGGATAGTGTGGATATTGCGGATATTGAAAAGGCTTTGGAAAGCTTAATTGCAGCCATAAATAATGCGAAGAATGAAATCGCGGATATATCAGGGAATAGCAGCCTAAATCTTGCCCAGGGAAGTAGTACAGGCAATTCTTCCGGTAATACTTCAGGAGAAAACGCAGGTCAGAGTGCAGGCGAAAATGCAGGGCAAGGTACAGGTGAAAGTGTAGGTCAAAGTTATCGCGAGGGCAATGGTGAAGGCAGCGGTCAAGGCGTGGAGCAGGCTAATAATGGAGACACAGGCCAAGGCTCCGGCCAGGGTACTGAACAGGGCGCAGGGCAAGCTAATGGCGAAGGTATAGGTCAGGGCTCCGGCCAGGGAACTACGCAGAGTACTGGGCAAGGCGCTGGTGCTGGTCAAGGTGCTGGTCAGGGTGCTGGCCAGGGTGCTGGAGAAGGAACTGATAGTGGAAGTAATAGCTATAGTGAGGAAAACTCTGGAAGAAATGCAAGCGGAAAAAATCCTGGAGAAAGACAGGTAAAAGATTATGAGAGGATATATGTACCTGAAAGACTAGGAGGAAACACTGATTCATCTTTGGTTAAAGGAAATATGAATGATTCTGGTGACAGTGTTTTCTATGAAGCAAAAGGCTCGCCTGTGGAAAAAGGATATATGATGCCTTATAATGAGGTTTTAAACCAATATAAAAGTCAGGCAATTATGGGCCTTGAAAATCATCCTGTACCTCCGGGTATGAAGGAAATTGTGAAGGATTATTTTTCTTCGTTGGATTGAGTAATGTATATCTAGTTCCCAGATATAGTGTTTCCTAAGTGCAGGATGAAATGATGCAAATTCCAATATGATGCTGATGAATGAACTTTTATGCTGGAATTGCGACGACATTATACCATGAATTTGCTAAAATTCATGGTATAATTGTGCATGTGCGTTTTTTGCAAAGCAAAAATATTCGCGCACACATAAATTCCGCCGGAGGCATATAATATCCTCACTTGCGGATAATACGAGGATATTATATCATGAGCTTTGAAGAAATTGCATGATATAATTGTGCATATGCGTTTTTTGCGAAGCAAAAATATTCGCACGCACATAAATTCCGCCGGAGGCATATAATATCCGAATTCATGAGGATATTATATCAGGTTATATCAAGTTGTTTAGCCATATGGCATCATGTGTGTGATATAATAAGCATAATATTAACAGCATAATAGCTTATAATAGCAAAAAACTTTATATGTAAAAGGAGCAACAAATCTGTATGAGAGATAATTTATGGGAATTTGTTAAAGAAGAATTTGATAGCAGTCTTCCAAGAATGACAGCTATTTATGTAAAAGAAGAGGATGAATCCTTATTTTTTTCTTATCCTGTAGAAGGTGATAGGTTAGGGTATTACTTTAATTTTACTGATAAAACCGGGTATGATATTCCGCCAAAATTCAGAATAGATTTTGCGGTGTACGAATATCCCAGCATAATGAGGCTGCTTGCAAACAACCGGGTACTGTTTAAAAAACAGGAATACTATCCCTCTATGATAAAAAGAAACTTTACATATACAAACCTTGGATTAGTAGGGACCGAGAGAATGGGACAGAGAAAAAACGGGTCTCTTACCTGGCTGTTTGACTTTAAATGTATTAATGAAGGATTTAAATTTGAAAAGCAACTTTTTTCAATTCTTTCTTCGGATGAAGAATTTACTGTTGCTAAGGAAAATGAAGGCCTGATAATAAAGTTTGAAGATATTAATTACTATATTGCATGTTCAAATATTGGTAAATACGGTGTATATCCGGAAGAACTATCTATGAAGAAGGATTTAAGCAGCGGAGCTATTACAAGTAATTCAGTTTCAGGTCATTATCTTGTTATAGCTCATGATATGAATATTTTTCCTGGAGAAAAAGCAGCTTTGGCTTTCGGGCTTAGCAGTATTTCTTCTTCTAAGGCTGTTGAAGCGGTGCAAATAGAAAAGACTAATCTGGTGGAAGCATGTGAAGCAGCACAATTAAAAGAGGCAAGTTTTGGTGAAGACTTTGAGAATGATATAAGTAAAAGATGGAATAATTGGTTTACATCGCTGCCATATATAAAGCTCTCTGATGAACGGGAGAAGAAAGCCTACTACAAGTGCTGGTGGGTTATTAAGAACAACTATTACAACCATCCGGAATGGGGGTTTAACATTACTGAATCACTTCCGGTATACAAAGGCTTATGGCAGTGGGCGATACCTTCAATACAATGGCACTCTGATCAGAATACAGAATATACTTCTCAATGGATTAAAAAAGGTATGGATATGTTTGTAAACAGCCAGAGGGAAGATGGATATATAACCCATGCTATTTATATTGACGAAGAAAAGCCGGGTGAAAGATGGGCAAAAGGCGGGGGAATAATTCAGACGCCTCATCTGCCCTGGGTTGCTCTAAGACATTATAACTCAACAGGCGATCTGGAAGCCCTTGTCCGCTGGTATCCTGCTTTTGTAAAATACTACGATTATATATGCAGGACACGTGATCAGAAATTCAAAAATATTCACCTGTGGGGGATTGTAACTTCCTTTGATACAGGCCTTGACACAACCAGTGCATTCCAGAGGGTAACATATGGAGAAAACGGTGTAAAAGAAGCCTATTGTTATCCTTCAATATTTGCTGCTGAACGATGCCGCTATGAAATGGCAATGGGGGAAATTGCAGAGATATTGGAACAGAATATAAAGAATATAACAGATATCAAATATAATGAGAATATAACAGGCATTAAAAATAACGTGTATAGCAAATGGAGTAAGAAAGAATGGTATAGAGAGGCAGAAAAAACGAGAGAAGCTATGAATTCTCATCTATGGGATTCAGATAAAAAGTGGTACGGAGTTCTCCATGAAGATGGCACCCTTGATACAAGAGTGGGCGTAGATGGCATGTTCCCATTGGTTTACCATCTGGTAGAGCCTGAAAGGGCTGCAACAATGGAAGAAAACTTTATGAAACTTATTGGGAACTATGGTATACGCACTGTTGCACCCGGTGAACCCGGTTTCAGGGCGGATGTTTATTGGAGAGGTGCTGCATGGCCCAAGCCATGTTCTCTTGGAATGGAAATTTGCCGGTATTATTTCCCGCACCTTATGGATAGAGCTCATCAGGCAATATTGGCAATGGCTTTGTGTTATCCAAGTATTTGGGAATGTGTAAATGCTGAGACAGGAGAACTGGCCAGAAGTGATCATGGCTTTATATGCACTCCCGGAATGTCTTCCAATGTAGGAGCAGGAGACATAATTGGGAGCATATGGATGTATCATGGACTGCCTATGTATGATATGGACATGGTTCTTCCTCTTGTTGAAATGAAGGATTTCCACTGGAGGGGTATGCGGATTACTGCAGAGAAGGAAAACGGATGCTGGAAGATATGCGGAAATTCTGTGGAAAAAGATAGAGCCGTAGTTCATTTCTATAAGATTGCGGAAACCGCTAAAATAGGGGATGCCGCTGAGCCGAAGGAAGAAAATGATATAAACAGTGGAAAAGTTTGTGAAGTTAAGCTTTGTAACGGTGAATCTGTAATGGTGAATTTGTGACAGTGAATCTGTAAAGATGAGTTTGTAATAGTTAGTTTGTGATGGCGAAATTAAAGTAACAGAAATTTTGGCTAGGTTTTAGAACAGGACCGGGCTTGGAGGAAAACAGTAAGGAAACAGGCAGGGAGGAAAATAGGAAGGAAACAGGCAGGTAGTATAACAGCAAAGAATCGGGGCAGGAGGAAACAGAAAATGACCGGTATTGATAATGAAAAAGCAGTTGAGAATAAAATAGGTACTGATTACGAGCCTACCGCGAATAAAGCAACTGATAGTGTAAATGCTGATAATATGACTGATGATAATGCGGTAGCTGATGGTTATGCTGTTAGTAATATAGCTGCCACCAGTGTAAAGGAAAAAGAAAAAGAAATCGGTCAAATGATTGACATGGTGCTGAAAATTGAAAAGGAAATTTCAAAGCACATGATTGGCCAGAAAGAGTTGATAAGACAGGTAGTAATAGCTATCCTTTGCGGAGGAAATGTTCTTCTTGAAGGAGTACCGGGTCTTGGTAAAACAAGGCTTGTGAAAACTATTGGCAGGGTGCTGGATTTGAAGTTTTCAAGGATACAATTTACTCCAGACCTTATGCCTGCTGATGTAATGGGCACTAACATCATTATTAAATCAAGTGAAGGTGAAGGGGGATTCCGCTTCCAGAAGGGGCCGGTATTCAGTAATATTGTCCTTGCGGATGAGATAAACAGGGCAACTCCCAAAACTCAGAGTGCCCTGCTTGAGGCCATGCAGGAGCAGACAGTAACGGCAGGTGGGACCACATATTCCCTGCCTCAGCCTTTCTTTGTGCTGGCTACACAAAACCCCATTGAAATGGAAGGCACATACCCCTTACCCGAAGCTCAGATGGACAGATTCCTTTTTAAGCTTATTGTACCATTCCCATCCCTGCAGGAGCTTTCTGAAATTGTTACCATGACCACAGGAGGACCGGAAAAAGAGTTGAGAGCAGTCTGCAGTGGCAATGATATTATGTCAATGAGGAACATTGCTGCCGAAATTCCTATAGCAAAACCTGTCCTGGAGTTCGCTATGAAACTGGTGCTGGCAACTCATCCTGAAAGTCCATATGCTACTGAAAAAACA
>DAOSDD010000058.1:0-19678 GCA_035362115.1 Clostridiales bacterium
AAATAATAAAAGAAATGAGCGTTCTTCCTGACTATATGATGAAGGTCTCCTTTTTCAATCTTCGCCTGTGGGGCAACTGTTTCTATTGTATTGATAATGACTTCTGTTATGCCAGTACTTAATTCATTAGATTTAGCTGCTGGTTGATGTGATAAGTAAAAAATCAAACTCATCCAAAGAATTACAGCTATCGTGGTTAAATGGACTTTTTGAAGGGGACACCTTATTCAATTAAAATTCCATTTATATAGACAGGCTGAAAATTTTCTAACTTTCAACAAACTTCTTTCCTGTTTTTTCTGTATTAAGTTCTTCTAAGTTACATTATATAAATTATATATAAAATATAAATATTTTTCATATTGTTATCCTGCAAATTATTAAGATCATATTCTATCTCAAATTCTTTTAATTTTCTTTAACAACATTTAAAATTAATTCCCTCAACTTTCATATATGCATTATCCACAACAACATTTTCAAAAGGAACCATCGACACGTCCAGATTCGAGTATAAATGCAAATCTGCTTCTTTTTGCATGTTCTATTATCTACAGACTTTATGTTGTAGAACCAATTTCCTTATCACTGTTTATTAAAAACGATATGTTAAGCATTATTATCCTAAATCATACACTATCTTGATCAAAACTTACCAGGTACATATTCCTATTCCCCTTCTCATGAATGGAATCAATGGCAATATCCATATAATCCCTACTCCAGCAAGGATGAAGGTCACACCTCAATTCTCCCATTAAATCAGGAGGAGCATAAAACCTTCCCAATTTAATCTCCTTATCCTCTTTTTCATTATAGATCTTTAGCGACCTTATATACTCATCATCCGGATATGTATCCGTAAGCAGAAGCTCTTTGTTCTTGTGATAGCTCATATGACCATCACAGCTTAACAAGTCCTTTCCTATTACCCTGTATTCCTTTGTATATATATTTATAAGATGATATGCAGCAGGTTCATAACACCTTCTGCTTGCATATACAATAATATTCTCATCATCCTTGAAAGAAGCATGGGAAACCAGTCCGTCATTTATAACTATATATGGTTTATTCTCATCGATATCATAACCCCACAAGCAATGTCTTCTTTCCGGTACTGCCCCATCTATATTTATCTTGGGTTTATATACTTCATCTACAATATCCGGACACCACCAGCGGCAAATTCCCGTTAACGACTTCCCGTCGGGAGTAAATATAAGGTGGCAGAAATACATAAATGAGCCTTTTCTCCTGTCATTATCGCTAGTTAATGCCGCAACTCCTTTTAAGAACATAACCGGTTCTGTCTTTCCTGTTTTTAAGTCTATTATATGTACAGAATCATTTTCCGGTTGATTTATTCCATGAAAGGGATCCTTAATACCAGCATAACCATAACCTGGTCTTTCATAACCCCACCGAGCATAATTAAGAGATGCCCCAATATTTCTTGAATATGAAATAGCTTGAATGGGTAATGAAAACACCTCCTTTTTATCAGTACTTATACCAGTGCTTATATCAACAATAAAGGAAAAACATTCATTGTTAATTATATCGTTATATATAATCTTGCTATCTTCATACCCGGGCAGCCAATGGGGCATGCATCCCTGCTGGAAATTCCATGCTCTTGTAAAAGCTACAGGTATGAATTTATTCTTTTCTTCCAGATCAATTACTCCCAGCTCCAGCTCATCTCCAGGTTGAGGGGGACGTTCCTGAAATTTGCTTCTCATACATATAAAAAAGCGTCCTGATTTACTCCAGGGCTGCATGTCATAATATGGTTTAAAGTAGTACCCCTTACCATCTGTTATTTTTCTTACTTCAATACTGTTTTTCATAAAACCCTCCTATAAATATACTGCTTTTCCTGTAAGATATGCCTCCATTGCTGCATGAGCAATCTTTAATGCTATTAATGCATCTTCTCCGGAAGTCAAAACCTTTTCCTTTTTTGTAACAGCTTTTATAAAATGATTAACTTCATTAACAATGGCTCCACCCATTATACTCCCATCGACCTGAGGCCAGGTCTGGGAATCTGCAATGTTCATTCCTTCATTTGAATAAACTGACAAAGGCTGATTCATAAAATCAATCTTTATACAGCCCATTTTACCCAGTACTTCTATACTTCTGTCCACTCCATGAGGATATGGAGACGGATAGGCAAAACTTTCATAAAGGGATGCTATTGCTCCGTTTTTAAAACTTAGAGTAAGAACAACAGAGTCGGTAAAATTCTGATTCTCTAGAACCAGCTGTCCCATTTCCGCATATACCCTGTTAGGTTCACTACCCATTAACCAGCATGCTAGATCTATATTATGGGTACCGGCATAATTCAATACTCCCCCTGTTTCTTCATCATTTAACCATTTTCTACCCCTTACAATAAACTTAGGGTGGCATCTCCTTACAAGAAGCATTACAGGATCTCCTATTTCTCCCCTGTCAATTCTGCTTTTTGCTTCAAGGCAAGGCTGATTGAAGCGTTCCGTAAAACAAACCATTAGAATAACTCCTGCCTTCTTTGAAGCATTAATCATATCCTCTGCTTCAGAAACACTCCTGCACATGGGTTTTTCACATAGTACATGCTTACCTGCATTAAATGCAGACATTGCCTGGGAATAATGATACTTATCAGGGGATGCTATTACCACGGCATCCACATTATCATCATTTATTATTTCATTAAAATCAGTACCATAGTTCTTTACATCAAACTTCAAAGCAAGCTTTTCTGCACTTTCCTTGGTTCTTGATACAATCCTTGTGACTTCGGCACTAGGATTAAGGTAAAAAGCTTCAGTTAATATTGTGCCTGCTTTACCTGCTCCTGCCACAGCAACCTTTAACATAGAATCACGCTCCTTTTAAGTTATAAAGCCTGCCATGTTCTGCTGTCGGGTACTTCAATCCATTTCCCGTCAAGTTTAATAGATTCCTGACTTAACAGGCACGGTACGGTCATATCCATTGCTTCGTGAATACCAACCGGCATTCTGCGGCCATTATACAATGCTTCAATAAAGTCCATCATTATTATGTAATCAAAGTCCCTTCCCCCATACCTTAATCTTCCTGCAGCCTCACCATATTTTCTCCATATATCAGGAAGATGCTTACCCTCAAATTTATCTAAATCCATGTAGCTCTTAGGACTCCAATCTCCAATGTCTTCCATCCATATTATGTCATTTTCACTTTCGCTTCTGGCAGAATCAAACATACCTTTTGTACATTGCAGAGAAAACTTCATCAACCTCGGTCTGCTGCCCTGTAAGTCAATACGTATCTTTAAGAGTCTGTCCTTTTCTGTTTTAGCCAGCATAACACAGGAATCCTCAAGAACAATCGGATTACCGTCGGGCTTTTTATAATGATTGCCACTGCCTTCGCAGCAAATCCTTACTACCCTATCGTCTTTAAACCAGGTAAGAAGTGGACCCAGATTATGCATTCCATATGTAATTCCGTTAACACCGAACATCCACTCGTTTCTCCATGTGCCATCAGATGCCATACCCCTGGCGTTAGTTGCATATTCACTCTCAGCATAGTATGGTTCCCCAAGAATATTACTTTCAATTATATTCTTCACAATCATAACCATTTTCATATAATTAAAATTCTCACCTAACATATATTTTGCTTTAGACTTATTACAAGCTATCACCAATTCCCTACATTGTTCCATAGAAACAGCTGCAACAACCTCACTATATACATTAATTCCTCTTTCTAATGCTCTTATTGCTTGGGGTGCATGCATTTGCATGGGCGTACCGAGTATAACCGCATCAATATTGCCCTTATCAAGCATCTCTTCATAACTGTCAAATCTCTTAACATCCTTAAAATCTTTTAATGTTCTGTCCATTGCTTCCATATTTAAATCGCAAACAGCTGCCAGTCTTGCGTATTCACTCTCAAGTATGGGCGATAAAAGAATTCTTGATCTCACTCCCAATCCGACAACCCCAATATTTAATTGCTCATTTTTACTCAAATTAACCTTCCTCCCTTTCATAAAAAAATGTACAAGGCCGATTACGTGAACGGACCTTGTACTAATTCCTCTCGCTTATTTTTTATAATCGTTGTTGTACCATTTAGTCAGGCTATCAATTAACAAATCTCCGCCATTCTTTCTGAATGTTGTAATATGGGAATCCCATTGAGCATCAATGCCAATATTACCAATTATTGCATTGAAATCAAACTCTGTTCTCATCTTGTTGAAATCATATTTATCCAGATCAGGAAATGAGGGAATATTAAGCAGTATAGGATCATAACCTCCAAACTCATAGGCTGCCTGATAATTCCTTACACCAGATTCTCCATAGATTTCTGCAAATACACCTAATACTTTCTCTGAGGTCAATTTAGGAGGATCCATACCTATTGTAACAAATCTCCATGACATATTCTGCCCTTTTCTGCCCTCTCTCATTACAATCTCACCATTTTTAACATCATAATCCCAACCTTCCAATCCAGCCTGTATAAATAACTGTCCCTCTTCTGATGCTGCCCAGTCAAGCATCTCTATTACTTTCTCCGGGTTCTTGCTCTTGCTCCCTATAAAGAAGAATTGTCTTGCAGGAGAATGATAAATCAGTTTTGATTCAATGCCATCTGCTTTTAATGCAGGTTTTATTGGCAACCAGTCATCACGACTTCCTCCCTGATTAACCATTACATCCTGATGCCAGAACCAAGAATAGAATCCAACCTTTCCTGAATTAATTTTACTCCAGGTCTGTTCAGACTGTTGGGTAATAAATTCCTGATCAATTAGCTTTTCCTTATACATTTTCTGCATGAACTTCAACCATTCCTTATACTGAGGCTGAAGATAATTAGGTAGTAGTTCACCATCAATTACCTTATAACTGAAAGCATCAAAAGCATCAATTAAAGGCATAAGAGGCCAATTTATAAATGCTGTTACGGGTATGCTGTTCTCAAAATTATCACGGAATTTAACAAACATATCATAATAGTCATCAATGGTCTTAATATTATTTACATCAATATTAAGAGTTTCTACAAAATTTTTGTTTACAAAAGACAAATAAGGAAAAGGGTCGTAACGCTGATTGGGTATGGCATACAGCTTTCCATTATACATAGCAGCTTGCCATGCTTCTTCATTTACATTTTTGTTAAGATTAACTGCTAAAGGTTTTAAACTATCAATATTCATGGCTATTCCATCTTCTGCATATTTAGCAATAAATGTTTTGTTGCTAATAAAGAGATCCGGAATATCTCCTGCAGCAAGAAGTGCGTTGAGTTTCTCTCCATATTGACCAGAACTGGTTCTGATTATTGTCAGATCAATGTTGAATTTTTCTTCGACAAAATCAACATAGGGATTTTCGTTGATACTGTAGTCTTCAGTACTTTGTTCAAGGAACTGTGCTGTTGTAATTTTTATTTTCTCTGCTGGCTTGGTATCCTGCAAGGTTGTATCAGTATCACTTGACGTAGTACCGGATTTTGTTCCTGCAACCGTACAAGCCGAAAGAATAAATGTGAATACCAAAACACACACAATTATTAATGATATTTTCCTTTTCATCTTAAAACACCTCACATTTTTATTTAGAACAGACTTGATAAGGCTCGCTTATCCCACAAGGCTGTTACTATCCTTTGATTGCTCCGATCATTAGTCCTTTTATAAAGTATTTCTGTACAAAGGGGTACACAACAAGAATGGGCACTGTGGAAGCAAATATTATCGCACATCTTGTTGTATAAGGAGGAAGTCTCTGTTCTTCGGAAAAAGAGATATGATTCATTCCCATGGAAGAATTCTGCGAAGAAACCAGATTCACAAGAAATGCTTGCAGTGGTTTTAACTCCTCTCTGTTTATGTAGATTACCCCGTCCATAAGAGCGTTCCAGTGACCAACCGCTATAAATAATCCAATGGTGGCAAGGGAAGGTAGTGATAAAGGCAATATTAGTTTAATCAGTATCAGAATATCATTTGCTCCATCTATACGAGCTGATTCTTCTATTTCCACAGGTATGGAAGAGAAAAAGCTCATTAGAAGAATAACATTCCAAGAACTTATAAGTCCGGGTATTATGAGTACCCAAATTTTATCTACTAGACCAAGATTCCTTATGACTATGTATGTAGGTATCATTCCACCGTTAAATATGAGGGTAAATATTATGTACAGAACCATGAACCTTCTACCTGGTAGACATTTTTTTGAAAGTGCATATGCGAGCATTGTCTGTAATGATAAACCTAGTGCAGTCCCAACAACTGTTCTGAAAACACTTACCTTTAGTCCATCGGTAAAACCCTTATACCGCATTATATTTTTATAGATACCTAAATTTACTCCCTTAGGCCAAATAAAGACTATGTTGTTTGTTACCTGGCTGAAGTCGCTTATGGATACTATAAATACATAGTAAAAAGGGAATATGCAAATTATACCATACATAAACAGAAACAATATATTAAAATAGTCAAAGGAAGTCTTTTTGTTTATCTGTAAATCCATATTTGTCACCTCACCATATACTTTTATCAAACAGCTTCTTTGACAACTGATTGCTTGTAATAATCAAGGTCATTCCCACAAAGGACTGAAACAAACCTATTGCGGTTGCCAGACTGAACTTGGCTCCGCCTATTCCTATTCTGTAAACATAGGTTGATATTATGTCACCCACATCATATACAAGAGGATTTAAGAGCACATATATCTGGTCAAAACTTACATTTAATATTTGTCCTAAACTTAAAAGAAACAGGAATACTATGGTATCGCTTATTCCCGGGACGGTTATATATATTGCTCTCTGGAAACGATTTGCTCCGTCTATTATAGCTGCATTGTAAGTTTCCGTGTCTATATTTGAAATTGCAGCAAGATATATTATCGTGCTCCATCCCGATTCCTTTAGTAGTTCGGATAAAACAACAATTGTCCTGAAATATCTTGATTCGGTAAGAAAATAAATTGGCTCAAATCCCAAGCTTTTTATAACTCCATTTATTAGTCCCATTTCTGGTGATAGAAACTGTATTATAATTGTTCCAAAGATAGCCCATGATACAAAATGAGGTAGATATATGGTTGTCTGGACAAGTTTTTTATATCTTAGGTTTCTCAGTTCATTTATTAAAAGAGCCAGTATTATGGGAAAAGGTGTTATGAATATTTTTTTGTAAACACTTATTATTAGTGTGTTAAATACTATATTGTAGAAATCCGGAAACTGGGTAAAAATGAATTTGAAGTTTTCAAGACCTACCCATGGACTACCAAATATTCCCTTGAGGAATTTATAATCTTTAAAAGCAATTATAAGGCCACCCATAGGAAGATAAGAGAAAATAAAAACAAGTAATAGTCCTGGTATTGCCAATATATATAAATATTTGTAGTAGAGGATCTTTTTCATGAAATTTTTCAATTCTTTCACCGCCAATACTTGAATTTTCATTTACATCTTAAGAAGAATTGCACTATAGAATCAAGGTTCTATACCTAATATCAAGGCTCACTTCTTATTATTTCTGCTTTTTCGGATATTTTTAGTCAGTAAAACGAAAGGAATGTAACTCAGGTATTGACCTGTAGTCGGAGGGTGTTACACCAAAGTATTTTTTAAAGGTGCGCCTGAATATATGTGAGTTGGTATAACCTGTTGCTGCTGAAATTTCATTTATTTCCTGCTCAGTTTGTTTTAGCAGTTCGCATGCTTTTTTTAAACGCATCCTGTTTAGATAAGTGGAGAAATTTTCCCCTATCTGTTCTTTGAAAAAACAGGAAAAATATACTTCGCTGTATTCAAAGTAATCTGCAATTACTGCAAGGGAAATATTGTTGTCCCTATAATGTATATCAAGATACTCAAGTATTCTGGTTTTCATCCGGTCATTATGGCTTACCTTTTTATCATTCGAATACATACATAATTCACCAAACACTTCCTTATACCTGTCAAAAACATTAAGAGGCTTCCGCATGTAATCAATATCTTTGCATTTTTTTATCATTTCTCCTGCTTTGTCTTTTTCCTCTGCAAATACATAAGTTATTGTTTTTATTAGGGTATGGAATATTTCTTCATATAGACACATAATTATATCAATACCCAGCTCTGTTTTTACAAAGTTATAGCTATATATTCCGTCAAGTAGTTTAATCACCCCATTATAATCCCCTGCTTTTGCCATGGTAATCAGGCTGTTCTCAACATCAATGGGATAATAGTACATTCCCTCAATTCTTTGTATCTCTGTTAAAACACTTTCCTTATTATTTACTATAATGGAGTAATCCATCAGATGCTTTGCTTTTCTGTAGGATGTGGGGATTTCATTGCAGTCATGTACCACATCTCCTATGGAAAAGCGTAGCTTTATCTTATTTGTCTCATGCAACTTCTTTGTTATCTGTTCGATCTTTTCTTTAATATATCTACTATAGTTTTCATCTATTTTGTTAAAAATCAACAGAAAAGCCACTTTGTCATTATCCAATTCAAGTCCGTAATAGCAGTCGCATATGTTTTTTATCTGATCTTCAACTGCTATTTTTGAAACAAATAATTCCCTTAGAATATCTGCAGAATATGATCTCTCATATCTGCTTAAGGTATAGATTACAACCGTAAAACACCTGTTATCAAGAGCAATGTTCAACTGTCCGGCTATTGTTATTATCTCTTTGTGATTCATTCTTCCGTAGATCAGGTTTAGCAGAAATTCATTTTTTATATATGGAAAGTACTCTTCTATACGATCCTTCATCTTTACATTTTCATTTATAAGATTGTTAACTGAATAGTTAATAAAGTTGCTGTCCATTTCTTCAAAGGATTCCTTGGTATATTCTACAAGATCCTTTATTGCCTGCTGTATAGGTTTGTAGTTATGGTAGGTAAAAACTATCGCTCCCGATATACCCAGAAAAAAACATAGTATGCAAGCAATAGTGAAGATATTGCGGAGTACTTTTACCTGGTTTGTTACTTCATATGTGGGCATGACGGATACATAGACCCATTCGTTGTTGTATGAGCTAGAATAGGTTACAAGCATTTTTTCTCCAGCTATATCTTTTATGACATAACCCAGGTTGTCCTTGATTTGCACATCTAGTTCAGTTGAGTATTTGCTGGTTTCAGGATTGGAAGAGGCAATTATCTTCCCGTTGCTCAGGATATATGTAAAACAGGAACTTGTTGTGTTGTTTTTTTGCAAGTAACCTTTTAAGCTTTCCATATTCATGAATACAACTGCTTTTGCTTCATACCTGCTTTTGTATCCTATGGGTATTGATTGTATGAAAACGGCTCTGTCTGGATTGTTTTCAGTTGTCACATCTCCAGATAAGTGGGAAAGGTATGAAAGTGACAGGTACTGCTTTTCGTTATAATTATTGATTACATCATTCCATACTTCCCTGTTGACTCTTGATGATTCAAAGTACATATTGTAGAATAGGTCAGCGTTTAAACTACCTGCTTCCGACAGGGCATATTTCCCTTTGAGAAAATATATGTAGATTTCATCTACAAATGCTCTAATGCTTTTGTATTTAGCCAGTTCTAAGGAGGTTTCATATACCTGGAATGAGTCTTTCCAGTATTCCTCAGTGTTCATTGCCGCAAGATAGTTTATCCTGTCATCGCTGTTAAGCCTAATAACAAGGTTTTCTATTTCGGAAAACTGGAGATCAATTGCATTCCTTGTTTGTTCAAGCATGTTTTCTCTAAATTTAATGGAGTTTTCGGTTACTACTCCCAATACATAAAGGTATATTATCCCTATTATGACTATAGGTATAAGGAGTATTATGAAATATGAGAAAAGAGACTTTTTGAAAAGCTTTTTGGGTAGTTTCTTTTCAAACATTATTCTCCTCATGACTGCCCTCCGGTTTTTTTATAAAGTAACAACAATGCCTTTGTCTGCCGATTCCCTGGATCTGATACATATTTCGGCAATTTTAATACAGTCTGCGGTATTAAGTATTGAGCTTCCTCCTTCTTCCAGCATGGTAATGAAATCAACAAAAGGAGATCCGACCTCTTCCTGTTCTATTTCTTTTGATACATTGGTTTCATCAATCAAAGTAACCTTATCATCAATGGTTTCAATAACCCCCCTGGTTCCAGCAATTCTCATTCTGTTGTCTCCCCAGGTTTTAGCAGTTGCAGGACGTAAATAATCAATATGGTTAACAGCAGTTCCTCCGCCTTTTAGCTTAAAAAGACATGATACTATTGCTTCCATTTCCCCATTGTTGTTATTGCCTTTATTTGTATGGTAAGCATATACAGATTCTAATTCCTTACCCGATATCCATCTTGTCAAGTCAAATATATGGGATCCTATATATGGTATGGTTCCCCCATATGTCTCCCTTTTAGAAAAATGTGAAGCCCTGTTCCCTATTTTATATGACTTCTGAACGGATACCATCAGGGGTTCTTCTATCACACCTTTACTTACCATCTTATGCAGGGTATAAAACGGTTTGTGATATCTCATTTCGAGCATAGAAATAACTTTAGCTCCGGTTTTGCTTTGTGCTTCCTTAATATTTTCCACTTCATCAAGAGTTAAAGCGAGAGGTTTTTCGCTTATACAGTTTATTCCTTTTCTCAGTACTTCACAGGTTATTTTTCCTATTTTATATACTATGGGACATACCCCAGCAAGAACAGGTTTTTCTTTTTCAAGCATTTCCATATAGTTATTATAAAATTTTACACCAGTATCACTTAAATGCTTTTCATAGAATTCCCTGTAGTTTTCATCTGCTCCCCCGGGAGCAAATGCCGATAGTATTATTCCTTTTTCCTTTAAAGCATTCAAAAACACACCTACATGATCGTAGCATCCTATAAGTACAGTTTTCATCTAATATTCACCCTCCCAAGGTTTTAGTATTACCTTTGCACAATTCTGTGATTCCAGTGTTTCCATTGCAGTCTGAACCTGACTCATGGGATATACATGGCTTATGAGTAGATTTATTATATCATAGTTTTTAATTATTCTCATCACTTTTGGATAATCGTTCACATTATAGTTGAATATTCCATGGAGTGTAAGACCCTTTAACAACAGGTCCGACATTACATTTATTGTTAAGCCTTTTCCCTGTCCCACAAAAGCGACTCTTCCTTTTGGCCTTGTTGCATCTATACATAGTTTTTCTGCTTTTGTGTTTCCGGAACAGTCTATGGCAGCGCTTACTCCTATACCATCTTCGGAAAATTCCCTGATTTTTTCAAGTGCTCCTTCTTCTCCTGTATCGATTACTGCATCTGCCCCTAATTCCAGAGCTCTTTTTCTTCTCCATTCATTTGGTTCAGCTGCTATAACTCTTGCTCCCCTGTATTTGTTTACAATTACTGCTCCGAGTCCTACTGGTCCGCAGCCTGTTACGAGTACATCGTCAAATGCTCCGATTTTCATTTCTTCCGATGCACCAAATGCAGGTCCCAGACCACAGCAAGCCAAAGATGCTATTTCATATGATACATTATCCGGTATGGGTTTTAATAACCATGATGGTTTTAATATGTATTGGGCCATTGTAGCAAAGTTTTCTCCGGTATTGCTAAATTGTGCATAGTTATAGTTGTTGCGGCAGAACACATGGTTTCCTGATACACAGTAATTACATTTACCGCAGGGGAATCTTGATAGTAGCACTACCCTATCTCCTGGTTTTACCTTACATGGTTGCGCAACTTCAACAACCTCTCCTGCTGCTTCATGTCCTAAAGAACGAATAATTGTGCCCTCAATCCAGCTCTTATACTCTGTGCACATGGGAGATGCTACGATCTTTACAAGGGCCCAGTCTTCTTTTGGTTCAGGTACAGGTACTTTAACAATATCAGTACTCCTTACTCCATTTATTATTACTTTTTTCATCATTTAAAAGTCTCCTTTACAAGTATTCCTACTTTAATACTATATAAGCAGTATTCTCTGCTCAAGGTTCTATATTTTATATCATAGGCCGATTATGAATATTATCAATAAAACATAGTTTATCTTTGACTGACTTTTATCCTCGCTTCATAATAAAAGCATCCATAAGAATGCTCATACCTAATCAAGAAATGAATACGATAAAAGGATAGTAGAGAAAATGGACATTTTAGAAGACTTCAGAGAAGATGGAGACAGAGTAATTCAAAGATATATAGAAATACATAAACTCCACAAGGAAAGAGAGCACTATATTTACCATGCTTCTCATGAAACTCTGGATATAAGGGATAAGAAATGGACGGAGGTATGGTTATAATGGCTAAGATTAAGTTTAAAGATGGGCTAACATATGCAGGTGCTACTCTCTCTCTCTGTAATAAGAATGTAACAATAAAGAGGGCTCTTGTATATACAAGTTCGATAACTACAGTTGCAACCTCACAAAGAATACTTTTAATATATGGATTACCTCTATTGATATATGTTCGTTTTTTTACCTGCACTTTCGTTGTTACCAGAACTTAAGCCTACCCAGAAACAAATATGCTCAGTAGTTTTAAAACAGCTCATGTCAATTCCTATTTCAGCGATTATTGCAGATGCAGCTGTTTTATCCATTCAAGGAATGCTATCAATGATTTCAATCTGATGTTCAAACTTCTGTATTATTGCGAGAACTTTGCTACACGTGCTACCAAAAGGCGCAACAATATGCTGTGCTCGAAGGCAATTAGTTTACATTGAAAAGCGGGGTACAAATCCTCCAATGATCAGTCAAACTCTACCCTGTCGCATAAATCATTGCCATAAACCATGCAACAAAGGCATAGCAAAATTCATTTTTATTCGAGGCTGTGAGAGCCATTTCATAAGTCGTTGAAAAGAAAATATATTCTGTTCCTTGGATGCAATAGCGGTCATGGGCTTCCCCATTCAAGTCGGAGCTATGGACTATGGCATTGAGTTGGAAGCGATTATAGGGCTAGATATGTTCACAAGGTGCAATAAGGCTGTACTTGATTTAAATGACTTTACATTAAGAAGAACATGAGTAATTTGCGGTAATTGCTTGAAGTATTAAAATTGAGAGTATCACTGATAATTTATATCATAGCATAGGGTTTTAATGATTGTTGATGATATCTCATACATAGCTTTCTTAAAATCAAATTATCTATCTGCTAATGCTTAGGAAATTTTATTCATTAAATTACCTATTTAAAGAAGGAATTTCAATATAGTATGTAGAAAATACTTTTAATAGACATGAAACGTGAAACATATATGTAGTTTTACAATTATTGTTTAGCTTAGGTAGTAAAAGGATTTATTAATGGTTCTTAAATGATGAGGAGGTTTTACTTGAATACTGGATTAATTGGAAATTACGGTTTCAACACATTCTTTTTGTCTTCTTTTATCATTTCAAGAACAAGGTATATTTTGTCAGCAGAATTAACTTTCATGATTAGTATATTACATTTATCATACTGGCTTTTTGATACAAATATGAGATTGTTCGCGCTGAAGTTGAACATAATATTCCCTTTCATATAAAAACAGTTATAAGATTTTAGTACTGCATCATTATTAGTACTGCATCATTAAAGGATGTATATCCTTTAGCCTGGTTGTAGAGTTAGGTGTTGCATCCATGCAGAGCGCTTTATCGACACAGAGCCAAGCCTCAGTTCAAATTAATAGAATTGGGTTGTTTCGCGATAAATCATCAAATCCAGGGTTCCCTAAATCTTTAATTTATCAGCAATGGTATATAATGCAGTAGCAACTATAATACCATCCACTTTCCCTAAAACACGGGTTAGTTTTTCGGTATTCCAAAATTTATCTCTTGGGTTTACCAAATGGCACCCTGCACCGAAGTCGGGCATACACCCAAAAGCGCCTTGAGTTGTTCTACCAAACAGAACTAAAATGCTTGAACGGCTTACAATCCTAATTTCATAATGGGTACCATAATCTTCGAAAGAGGAAATGTACCCTTTCCATCTTTCTACTTTTTTACTTTCCTTATTTATACATTCGAAAGCTATATTTTTACCACCCCTAGATTCCTGTTTCAATATTAGCCTGATAAACAGCTTCTTCGTCTGCTGTCAGCATTTTCTTTTCTGTACAATACATTAGGGTTGCTACTGCAATGTTGTTAATATTCCGTGGGAATCCACCGGATACACTGTGTATCGCTGCCAGGGCTGATGGCGAGAATACTTCACTGGTGCACCCTGCAATCCTCATTCTGCTTCTGCAATATTCTATAGTTTCCTCGGCAGAAAGACCTTGCATAGAGTATCTCATTGTTATCCTTTGGCGGAGTGGACAACATGTATTCAATGAAAGCTTGTTCCTAATATGCGGCTGCCCATATCCCAGCAGCTATACTATCCTTGATTAATCGTCAAAGCATAGAAAAACCAATAGTTTCTTTAAAAATTCCTCGGATAATTTCTGTATATAATCTATAATACTCTCGGACATCAACCGATGTCACAAATATGTTTTGGAGGGTATTATGGATATCAGTTATTGGAGAGAACTAAATGACGGGTTTACTGACTTTCTTGTCGAGAAAGGCTACACCCACGACATTACAAGGCACTACAGGGGGACAATCAATCTGCTGATCCGCTTTGCGAATGCAAACGGTTATAAAGCATACACCCAAGAAATAGGCGAGAAATTTCTGGAGTTCGAAGAGCGCCTGATGTATCTACAGCAAGCTGGTTATCAGCGCCAGCGTTTGGTCATACGGCGATTTAATAAGTACCTTGACGACGGAAAGTATTCGTATACGTATCTTCGAGTGAATTACGAATGCCCGGAAGCTTTCAAAGAGGTGCTTGAGCATTACCTCAAATCATTGGAGACAGCAAATTTAAAGCAATGCACCATTGACAAACATCGTGTATTTACAATAAAGCTATGCAGGGATTTCGCAAAGAACGGCATAGAATCATGGGATGCCGTCGATGCCAAAGCGCTGTCGGGAGCGTTTGACCGGGCTACAAGCAAAGCTCAGTTTGCGGCATGCATACGTAAGCTCTTTGGATTTCTGGTCAAAGAAGGAATTGTCAAATACAATTATGCCGAGTTGCCGCAAAACATTTTCGTCAATCTGGAATCGAGTTTGACGACAGGCACCATAGCGCACATGCCCTCAGGATGTCACTCGCAAGCGGCCTCGCAGCGGAAAATGTGCCTTATAAAGCGGTTGTTTCCGGGTGGCTCAAGACCCTTGCGTGCAAACCAAAGTCTAAGAGGAATTATGCAGGCAACTTGCGCAGGTTTGCTCGATACTTGAGCGCGCTTGAGATCCCTGCGTATGAGCCGGAATTGTTTCGGACACAGTCAGATTATGTTGTGTACACTTTTTCAGATGAAGAGTTCGCAGCCATTATTGACGCAGCGGACAATTTTGCAGCAATCAAAAGCAAAGAAAATGAGACATCATATGCCTTTCCAATGCTGCTCAGGATTCTCTACGGTTGCGGATTGCGGCTGGGCGAAGCGCTTTCGCTGCGTTGGCGTGACATAGATTTAGATACTGAAGTTATCACAATACGGAAAGCCAAAAACCACAAGCAGCGAATTGTCCCAATTAGCAGCTCATTGGCAGAGGTGCTCAGATTATACAATAGGCGCACGATTGGAGATGATTCGGACGCCAGTTTATTGTTTGAGAGCGTCCGCATAAAAGGGCGTCCATACCTGCGAAAAACGTTTAGGCTCTGGTTCTCGCAAATCTTGGAGCAAGCCGGTATCCCAAATGCGTTGCATTTGGTGCCGGGCTAAAAATACAACGGCACTGCCCAAAACCTGCTTAAATAGCCACTTCTTTTCTATTTCGTTGTATTTTGTGCCAGGCTTCGTAGTACCAATACCATTGCCAATACCCTTATCAGTACAATTATAGTTGCTATTATCGTTATCATTATCAGTATAGTTGCCGTTACTGTTATAATTGCCATTATTATCGTTGTAATTATCATTGCCAATTACGTTCAATGAATCTTTGTGAGCAGTCATTATTCTTTAGTATCCTTTCAAATTCCCCATAATATAATTTTACCAAAAAAACTATAAAGTTAACAGTAAATTTTAATCAATTAATTCATTTCATTTTGTTTTTGTATTTATAGAAAAGCCATAATTCACCCTCTCATGACACTATTATATACCACTGTCATATATTGTAAACCATTTTTATTCATATTGCAATAACTTTTGTATTATTTTCAATAAAGTGTTATGAGTGTTTAAAAAATATATGCAATCCATCAAGAACTTGCATAGTGAATTTGCATATTATAAACCATTGCCGTAAATCTTTTTGGATAAAATCAAATAAATCTGTTCCTGACTTCATTTGAATGTTTTGCTTTAACACTTCAAGTGATGTTTAGCTGCTCTTAATCAAACTAGAAACGATTACTGGATCATTTCCTACCTGCGCTTGAATATCCCCAGACGAAATGTCTTTACTGCTTTTACCGTAACTGTGTTCTTTCTTATTATTTGGTACCGGTTTCATAAAATCCCCCCGCTCCATGATGGTCATCAATGCATCTTTTATGAGGGGATCGTGTTGTCCCATGTTATTTAATAACACTTCTCTACTGTCCATAGAAACAAGCATAGGGATAACATCAACAAAGGGCCTTCCACCAGCTTTAAACATAGGTACCGCTGCTTTTAACTGCCATAAAGACAATCCCAATGGTTTCATGGGGTCGGTCATCATTCGTTGATGTCCTACAGATATATAGACGTGTTTTTCACTGTCATTTGCTGCAGGGATAGGATATAGAGTAGTGATTGGCCGACTTTGGACAATATAAAATATATCATCAGCCAAACACCATTCGATGTCCTGGGGGCAGCCAAAATGTTCTTCGATCTTTTTACCCACATGCTCAAGCTGCAAAATCTGATCATCCGGCAGCACTTGCTGATGCACTTAAATATCTCCTCGTTTCCGATAATGTTCAAAAAAGTATCCTGCTGACCTGCAAAGGATGCTGTTGGTAAATCCTCTGCAGTTGCACTGGAACGCACACGGCATAAGCATCTTTTTCACCAAACTTTAAGAGTTGATAGGTGATCTCTTCCTGTATGTCTCCAGGGATGGCTATCCCTTCAATGGCTCTGTGAATCTCACTGCTAAGTTCACTTATTCTATCCCTGTTTTCCGCCTTTAAAAGATATTACTTACCAATTAAATCGTTAATCGACGACATTTCTCTAATGATTCTTTTAAAAGCTTCGGTAGAAATGCAAAAGCCCTATGGTACATGTAATCCTTCAATTTTGGAAAGTTCCCCGAAGCTAGCACCTTTACCACCAACAAGCATGATTATTGTTTTATCAACGTCCTGAAAACCAAACACATAGGAATTCATATGTTTACCTCCCTTAAAAATTCTTCAGTCTCTCTAGCTTCGCATTCTATACATCTTCCCGGCTCCATATAAATCCAAGCAATATATATAATGTCATAATATCCTTAATTTTGGCTTGACTCCAATATTAGTTTTGTATTACGTTGTTATATAATATAATATGTATATATATATACAATATAAAAACCTTCAAAAATCATTAAGTTGAATATAATTATTATTAGGAGAATACAAAATGGTTACTTATTTCTTCAGAAAAAGGAAAAGCGTGGTATATAGTTGGATGCTATCGTATATTCTAATAATCCTTATTCCAGTGGCTACTACAAGTTTAGTATACTTCATTTCTAAGAACATTATTGAAGATGAAGTAAAAAAATCCAATGAAAAAACTATCGTCAAGATCCGGGACAATATGGATAGTTTGTTGAATGATTTCAATAGGTTTAGTATAGAGGTAGCAAAAAATCAAGCTCTCCAGAATGTATTTACACTAAACAAAAGTAGTGCTGACTACAACTATAGATTATTAAAAGCTGCCAAGGATATGAACACATATAAAATATTTAACAGTGCATACATACGATTCTACATCTATATTAATAATTTAAATACAGTTATTGGTCAAGGAATTGTCTATGATCAAGAAACCTACTATAGACTATATGTTTCTTCTATAGAATCCAATATGGAAAAATGGCTGGAAGCAATGAATATGAAACACTATGGAGAATGCATGTTTTTACCATACATTGGATATCAGAAAACAGATGCAGAAGCAGCAGCATTTGTTTGGTCTATTCCATATGATGTAATCGGCAATTTTTCTGCAAATCTAGTCCTGCTTTTTGATTTAGAAGAATTTGTGTCAGGAAAGGAAAATGAATTATACAATAATGATAGAAACCTGTATGTTTTGAATAAAAACGGCGCCTTGGTTGCAGGAAATAGCTTGAATGATATACAATTCGATTTTATCTATAGTAAGATAGACAAATATCAAGGAAATCTCGTTGAGAATGTCAATGGTAAAAAAACAGTAATAACCTACACAACATCAAAAATTAATGGGTGGAAATACATTACACTGACTCCGCAAGAGGTATTCTGGAATAGAGTACAGTTTATAAGAAATTTAATGATAGGTGGACTTATTTTATGTATTTTTTTGGGTGGGTTTATATCATACTTTTTTGTGAAAAAGAATTACAATCCATTAAAAGAAACGATAAACTATTTTAAAGAAAAATTCCACTCTGAACACAACTGGGAAAATGATGAATATGGATTTATAAGGAATGCTTTAGGTGAGACAATCAACCTGAAAGAAGAGATACAAACTAAGCTTGAGGAACAGAACAGAATCTTAAAATCATATTTCATTGTTAATCTTTTAAAAGGCAAGGAATTGTTTGCTCCTTTCGATGAGCTTTTAACAACATATGATATCAATTTTCGCTATGACAATTTTACAGTTATGGCAATTTACATTGAACACTTGGATGAGACCTTCTGGAACAAACATTTAGAGAAAGGGGTCAATAAATTCGAAATAGCTAAATATTCCATTTCAAATGTTTTAGATAAACTAGTAAACAGGGACAATTATGGATATATAGTTGAGGTGGATGATATTTTAGTGTGTCTGGTAAACTTGAATGCAGGGAGTGAAACTTATAAGCATGAACTTATCAAATTGGTTGACGAAGCCAAAGGTTTTTTAGAGAAAAACTATTGTATAAAAATTACAACAGCAATTGGAGCATTGCATAACGGATGGGAAGGAATTCCTGATGCTTTCACGGAAGCTATGCAAACACTGGAATATTCAAGGGTAATCGGAACCTGCAATACATCTTTTTATAATGAAATATCTTGGGACACAGGGTCTTACTATTATCCGGCAGAGAAGGAGTACAAGTTGATAAATTGTATAAAGTCTGGTGATTTAATTGAGGCCTGCAATATCCTTGAGGATATTTTTAATAAAAACTTCAATAGCGCTACACCTTCAATAGATATAGCCAAGTGTCTGATGATGGATCTAGTTGGTACAGTTTTAAAAGCAACCAATAAAAACAACAAAAAAGATAATAATGATTTTGATGAAAAATTTATTCCTGTTAGAGAGATAATAGAATGCTGTACATTGTTGGAGATGAAAAAAAAGATATTCGAAATTGTGGAAAATATCTGTGAATATACCTCAACAGATAACTGTCATACTAATTTCCAA
>DAOSDD010000059.1:0-19427 GCA_035362115.1 Clostridiales bacterium
CAGGGGCAAGAGTATGCATGGAAATTTTCTGCGCTTTCCTCTGTCACCGGGCTGGTTCTCGGAATAATACTTGCTATTACTGCAAAATTTACTCTATCATTCTTTAATGTATCTGTCGAGGTATATAATAGCACATTGTGGATGCAATATATGATGGCCGTCATAATGGTATTTAGAGTGTTTACGATTGTTGTTGCTGTTGGTATTTTAAGAGGGGGCGGGGATGCACATTTTGCGTTCATTTCCGAAAGTATTACAATGTGGTTAATCGGTGTTCCTTTAGCTTTTATAGGAGCATTTGTATTTCATCTTCCAATACATTTTGTTGTTGCCCTTTCTACAATAGAAGAGCTATTAAAAGTTTATATATTCATTCGTCGCTTAATTTCAAAGAAATGGATTAATAATTTGGTGCGTGATGTAGCTTTAGACGTAGCATAGCTAATTTAAAAGTAGGTATTTATAAAACAAATTATGGGTAAATTCATATGTTATTTGTTCAAAGCGATAAATGATCCGTATTAGCCAAGTGGAGGAGGGAAAAGGAAATATGTCCCTACTAGACTTAATATTTCTTCCGTTGTTGCTGAAGTGAATATTATACATGGAAATCGTTTCTTGCTATATTTTCCCTCAAATAGAAAATGCGCCCTCTGGAAAATTCCAACTTGACTTAATTATACGAATATGCTAAAGTATTTTAGACAAACTAAATACAGTTTTACCTTATCAAGAGAGGTGGAGGGAATGGGCCCGATGAAACCCGGCAACCAGCATATAATATGCAATGGTGCCAATTCCTACAGGATATGTGTTTTATATATCCTGGGAGATGAGGAGCGATATCAAAACCTCTTCATTCAAGAGGCTTTTTTATTTGTTCCGGAGAAACAATCTTGAGTAGAGGAGAAAGAGTCAAATGAAAGGGAAAAAAGAAGAAATGGAAAGAAAACTGTTTACATCGGAATCGGTTACAGAAGGCCATCCGGACAAAATTTGCGATCAGATTTCTGACGCAGTACTTGATGCTATTTATGAGTGTGATCCTATAGCAAGAGTTGCCTGCGAAACAGCGGTCACAACAGGATTAGTTGTTGTTATGGGTGAGATCACAACCCACTGTTATGTGGACATACCGAAGATAGTTAGAGAAACTATCAGGGAAATCGGTTATGACAGGGCTAAATACGGATTTGACTGTGATACATGCGCTGTTATTACATCAATAGATGAGCAGTCCCCGGACATTGCTTTAGGTGTAAACCAGGCTCTGGAGTCAAAAAATGGCGAAATGAATGATGTTGAAGTAGAGGCTATAGGTGCAGGGGATCAGGGCATGATGTTCGGCTTTGCCTGTGATGAAACGCCTGAATTGATGCCAATGCCTATATCTCTTGCTCACAAGCTTACCAGAAGATTGAGCCAGGTAAGAAAAGATGGAACCATACCCTATTTGAGGCCTGATGGGAAATCACAGGTTACTATAGAGTATGAAGGGCATACTCCTGTGAGAGTTGATACTGTTGTTATATCCAGCCAACATAGTCAGGAAGTGGAACATGATACAATCGAGAAAGACATAATTGAGCATGTTATAAAACCTATACTTCCTGTTGAATTAATTGATGAAAAAACAAGGATTCTGGTTAATCCTACAGGAAAGTTTACAGTTGGAGGACCTCAGGGTGACTCAGGCTTAACAGGAAGAAAGATTATTGTAGATACTTATGGTGGATATGCCCGCCATGGAGGTGGAGCTTTCTCAGGGAAAGATCCTACAAAAGTGGACAGGTCTGCTTCGTATGCAGCCCGTTATGTAGCTAAGAACATTGTGGCAGCAGGGCTGGCAAGCAAGTGCGAAGTACAGCTTGCATATGCCATAGGAGTTGCAAAACCCATATCAATTTCCGTTGACACATATGGCACAGGGACTATTCCCGATTCAGAAATAGTAAAGCTCATTAACAGTCACTTTGATTTAAGGCCTGCTGCAATTATTAAAATGCTGGATTTAAGACGGCCTATATATAAACAGACTGCTGCTTATGGACATTTTGGAAGGACAGATATTGACCTGCCCTGGGAAAAAATTGATAAAGCTGAAATTTTGAAAAAGGATGCAGGGATTTAAGAAAGCCAATATAAATACCAGCCAATACAACGGTTGGCAGTATTCGATAAACGGGGTGTGACATGGTTCATATCCCGTTTATTTTAAACTATACAAATTATCCAGACACATAACCTGGACAAATCATCTGGACAAATTATCTGGACAAATTATCCGGGCGTATCACCAAACAAAAGGTTAAGTCAGTCAATATTGGGTATTTTCTAAACATGCACAAAACTGTGAACACTTTTCATATTATGAAGAAGGATATATTTTAAAGGGGTGTCTGCTATTGTTTATACAAATATTTAATATTGCTATGTACATATTGGCATTATATGGTATAATATCATTAATAATGTCGTATGTTCGTCATTTGTGGCGTGGCTCAGGTATAAAACACTTAAATACCAATATGAGAATGGTACTGATTGCAAAAGATCAGGAGGATGTTATTGAAGGTATAATAAGAAGCCTTTATATTAGCGGCGTTTCAGAAGGTGGTGCAGGTATTTATGTAGTTGATGCGGATTCACAGGATAAAACCCTGGAGATACTGCAAAAGCTGAACCGTACATATGACAATATGAGGATATTGGCTTTTAATGAAAGAGATAGGATATTTGATGGGTTCATTGAAGATATTGAGGCTTTGGAAGATACTGAAGTAGATATTGGAGAAGATATTGAAGACATTCACCATATTGAAGACCTTGAAAATATTAGACAAATGTGAATACTGAAAATATAATATAAAAAACATTAACATAACAAAAGGTGAAGATATTGATTATTGTTGAAGGAACAATTGAAGGTATAATTTTTACTAATGAATCAAATGGATATGCAGTGTGCGAAATAGCCCACGAGAAGGGTGTTGTAACATTAGTGGGCTACATGCCTTTTATAAGCGAGGGAGAGATTATTAAGGCCAGTGGCTTATGGGTTACTCATCCCGATTATGGTGAGCAGTTTAAGGTGGAATACTTCGAAAAAATTTTGCCAAATACTGCAGAGGCCATAGAAAAGTATCTGGGTACCGGTATAATTAAGGGTATTGGGAAAGCAACTGCACGAAAAATTGTCAAAAAGTTTGGAGACAATGCTCTAAATGTTATTTTGGAGAATCCGGAAAAACTTCGCGATATAAAGGGAATGAGCCGTGCAAAGGCTCTTGAAATTGGACAGGCTTTCGCCAAACGCAAAAACTTTACAGATATAGTCTCTTTCCTTCAGGAGTATGGGATAAGTCCTGCTTATGCAGCAAAAGTTTATAAGATATTCGGAGAAAATACTATTGAAGAAATACGGGCAAACCCCTACAGGCTTGCTGATGAAATACCCGGAATCAGCTTTAAAACAACCGACCGTATTGCAAATAGCCTTGGTATAGACCCTGAATCCAGACTTAGAATATGCAGCGGGCTTAAATATGTTCTCATTAGAGCTGCTGTAAACGGACATACATATCTGCCATATGATGAGCTTGCTAAATACGGTGAAAATCTTCTAGGTGTTAGTGCAGGGCATATATCCGATGCTCTTGTGTTTATGCGTTTTGATGGAACAATCTATATTGAAAAAGAAAATTTGAGAAATAATTTTAATGATAATTTTAATAATAATTATAATGATAAATTTAATGACAGTTTGAAAAGCAATATAAGGTACAATGCAAAAAACAATACAATAGATGATTATGCTGGCGAACATGAGAACGATGCAGAAAGTTCTGATGGCAGAGTATATCTGAGTGATTTGCATCAGGCTGAACTCAATATTACCAGAAGACTCACAGCTTTGGCAAACTCAGTACTTCTCCTAAAGATACGAGGTATTGACAAAACGCTGGAGAAAACTCTGAAAGATTTGCAGCAGGAAGAAAATATCATACTGGCTGAGACGCAAAAGACTGCAATAAAAGAAGCACTGGGTAATGGAGCCTTGGTAATTACAGGAGGACCGGGTACAGGTAAAACTACTATAATTAAAAGTATTATTAAAATTTTTGAGAGGAACAAATTTAAAGTAGCACTGGCTGCCCCAACGGGTAGAGCTGCAAAACGAATGACAGAGGCTACGGGTTATGAATCCAAAACAATACACCGGCTGCTGGAAATTGGCTATGTAGGTGAAGATAATGAGATATCTTTCATGAGGACTGATGTAAATCCTATTGATGCCGATGTCATTATTATAGATGAAATGTCCATGGTGGATATTCTGCTTATGGATAGTCTTATGAAGGCCATTAAACCTGGCTCAAGGCTGATTCTTGTGGGGGATGTAGATCAGCTTCCTTCAGTAGGCCCGGGAAATGTACTGAAGGATATAATATCAAGCGGAGCAATCAGGACAGTCAGACTTACCGAAGTATTCAGACAGGCGGAAAAAAGCCTGATTGTTGTTAATGCCCACCGCATCAACAGGGGAGAAAGACCCATATTAAATGAAAAAAGCAAAGACTTCTTTTTCATCCCTCGTAATAACCCCACCGATATTGTTAACTTGGTGCTGGACCTGTGTGGCAGGAGAATTCCTTCACAATTGGGATATGACCCGTTGCGGGACATTCAGGTATTGACACCTACAAAAAAGGGCCTGGTAGGCGTTGGAAATCTTAATATAGAACTGCAGAAAGAGCTGAATCCCAAAAATAAGAACCGGAATGAAAAAGCATTCCCGAATTTCACCTTCCGTGAAGGCGATAAGGTTATGCAGATAAAAAACAATTATAACATACAATGGGAAAAGATACAGGAACAGAAGGATGGTTCTCGGCAGGAACAAAGAGAAGGTTCTCGGCAGGAATATGGGGACGGTTCCAGTGTTTCACATGGTAATTATGCATCCGGTAATTATTTATTTGATGATAATGAAAATGATGATAACGTGCTTGGTGATGGCGGCACAGGGTATAACCAACTAGGGAACAGCCAATTTGAGAATAATGAGACTGGGAATAACCAGACAGAGAATAATCAGGCTGAGAATAACGGAGGAGAAGGCATTTTTAATGGCGATACCGGTGTAATTCGTCAGATTGATCATGACGACGAAAAAATAAGAGTGGTTTTTGATGATAACCGGCTTGTTGAGTACTATTTCGATGCTTTTGATGAAATAGAACCTGCATATGCAATAACTATACATAAAAGCCAGGGCAGTGAATTCCCTGTGGTTATTCTGCCTATCTTTCCGGGGCCTCCGGTTCTGATGACCCGGAACCTGTTATATACTGCAATAACCAGAGCAAGAGATTTAGTCATAGTTGTAGGACTCGAAGGTACTCTTTATCAGATGATTGATAATAACAGGGAGACATTGAGATATTCGGGCCTGGCGGACAAGCTGCAAAAAAGTGCCGGATCTGGCGGATATTAAGCAAATTCAATGCTTTGCTTTTGCTATGATTTTAAGAGCGGTGATTTAAACCGACCCTGGAGGTGATTTGACTGACTCTGAAGGAGATTGCCGCATTAGCTGCCAGACTGCTTTTTCCCCCAAAGTGTATCTTCTGTTCATCCATACTTGACCTGAAAGCAGAAATAGAAGTATGCAAATCATGCCGCAAACGGTTAACATATATTGGAAACAAATTATATTATATAAACAAATTTTCATATAAGAACATGACACCTTGCAGGTATTTTGACAGGGTTTTTTGTGTATTTGAATACTCCGGCTATGTAAGAGAAGCTATTGTAAGGTATAAGTATTTTGGGAAATCCCATTATTATAAGACTTTTGCTGCTCTATTGGCTGATAAACTAAAAAGAATTACATGCAGTGGAGATTTTAATGTAATTTTAAGTGTACCACTTCATAAACATAAAGAAAGAAAAAGAGGATATAATCAATCACGTTTGATATCAAAGGAATTGAGCAGGATAATGCAGGTGCCCGAAAGATCGGAGCTTCTGGAAAGAATAAAGAATACCCCTGCTCAGAGCCTACTTCATAAAAATGAAAGATATTTAAATATAAAGAATGCATTTAAAGTTACCGATGTATTAGAAGTAAAGGGAAAATCAATTTTGCTTATTGATGATGTACTGACAACGGGAAATACTCTTAACGAGTGCAGCAGGGTACTTAAAGAAGCTGGAGCAAAAAAGGTTGATATAGCAGTAATAGCAGTTGCGTATACATTTGAGTTGTAGTGTTATATAAGATAAAGTGATATAGCCCCTGGGGGCAGAAAGGTTACCTATTTTCAAATAAGCAAAAAGATAAGGAGATATAGGGATATTATGGCAGATTTAAGGAATTGTAATAGATGCGGGAAATTGCATAATTTCATAGGTGGATCACTGTTATGCCCCTCATGCAGGGATGAAGATGAAGCAGATTTTCAAAAAATAAAAAGATATCTTTATGAAAACCCAGGTGCTACAATTTTACAGGTTTCCAAAGATCTCGATATTAATATTGACAAAATAAAAAGGTTTCTGAAAGATGAAAGGTTAGAAATAATAGGAGATGAAGGCATACCTGTTCTGGAGTGCGAAAAATGCGGTAAACCAATAAGTACAGGGCGCTTCTGCGACACCTGCAGCCGTGAACTTGCCGCAGACTTTACATCAGCTGCCCGTGATATACAAAAGGCAAACAATATGGCCGAATATGGCACGGGACGAGGACTGAGGTATTTATCAAGAGAAAAGGATTGGGAGAAACAAGGCGGCTTTACAAGTAATAAAGCACCATATCAAAGAAATAAAAAAAAGGAGATATAAAGTAAACAAAGCAGCGTTATAAGTCATAAAACCATTAAGGAAGAAAATGAGTTTAAAAAAGTCTACTATAAAACATTTACTAGCTGGGAATACTCTGACTTTTTTATTAAGAAAATTTTTTATTTACCGATAATATTATTGTAAATGATGAAAATTGTAAAGGATAAAAAATTAATGGAAAAAGAGGTGAAATTGTTATGAAAATATGGGGAAATATCCCAGGCATTTCAGGCATATATGGAAAGAATAAGGTAAACAGGGTAAATGAAACATCAGGGGTTTCATCAAAAAATGATGAAATATCAATTTCTGAAAAGGCAAGAGATTATCAGTTTGCGCTAAAGCATCTAAAAGATATACCTGACATTCGCAGGGATAGGGTTGATGAACTTGCTAATAAAATTAAATCAGGAAATTATAACGTAAATGGGAAAGAAATAGCAGACAAAATAATTAAATCAGCCTTTGATAAAAAGGCCTGAAGACTGCCTAACGGGGGACTAATTATGATTAATAGGATATTACCGGATATTTCTATGGCAGATAAATTGGCGGATGTGCCTGAAATAATAGATAATTTAGCGGATGTACTGGAAGAAGAAGCATCCCTTTATAGTGATTTTCTAAAAGCCGCCAGAGACAAAACGGATATTATTGTGAATGGAAAAGCAGCTGATTTGGAGGGAATTGTAAAAAAAGAGCAAGCTTTTGTATCACAAATGCAAAAGCTTGAAACTGCAAGAGAGCAAATTGTAAAGGATATGGCTGAAAAATCCGGTATAGATTATTCAAAGCTAACAGTAACATCAATTATTGAAATGATGAGTACGGCAACTAGAATGGCACCAGCAGGGAAAACCCAAATGGCACTAAGAGAAGCAGCCGAAATAGCATTAACAAAGGCAATCGGAATGACGTCAGCAGAGGCAGCCGCTGAAAATAGGGTCAAAAGGCTTAAAAACAGTAGAGATAATATTATAGATTTAGTTAATGAGATTAAAAAGGTTAATGAGTTAAATTCAAAACTCATAGCAAATTCCCTGGAATATATTAATTTTTCAATTAACCTTATAGCATCTGCAAACAGCACCGGAAGCAAATATGGAAATGATGGAAAAGAAGGAAAAGTAGAAAGACGTAGTTTATTTGATGTTAAGCTATAACAAAGCAAATTAATACTACTATGCCAATTTGGAAAGCCATGTCTTCCGGGATGTTTTTTGATAGCATCAGGCAACATAACAAAGTAGTATTAACTTTGACTATTTTAAGGAAGGCGGAACTATATGGCTTTTGGTTTTGGAAGTTATCAAATAGCCAAATCTGGCTTATATGTAAATGAGCAGGCTCTCAATATAACGGGACATAACATTACAAATATGAATACACCTGGTTATGTAAGGCAGCAGGTTATAATAAAAGATGCTCCCTACCAGTCGTCATTATATGACAGAGGGAATTTGCAGCAAATTGGGCTGGGGGCAGATTTACAGCAGATAAGGCAAATAAGAAATGATTTTCTTGATGATATATACAGAAATGAAAATACGGATTTAGGTTATTGGGAAGCAAGACAAAAATCTGTTCAGGAGGTTGAAGCAATCCTGGCTGATCCTATGGGAAAAGGGCTTCAATGGGCCATGAACCAGTTCTGGGATTCGTGGCAGGAACTGGCAAAGGAACCTGAAAGTCTGACAGTAAAAGCAATTGTAAGACAGCGGGGGGAAGCTCTGGTAAACACAATTAATCACATAAGTTCCCAGTTTGATAAGCTTCGAAGTGATTTAGGTGAAGAGATAAATACGCGTATAAATGAAGTTAACAAAATTACGTCACAAATTGCAGAACTAAACATTGATATATTCAAATATGAAGCAGCAGGTGGTACTGCCAATGATTACAGAGATCAGAGAAACCTGCTTGCAGATAGATTAACAAAGCTTATAAATGCAGATATAACTGAAAACCAGGAAGGCCTTATGTTTATAACAATTGAAGGCCATGCCATTGTAAATCGCTCAAAGAGCGTGAACCTTTATGTGGATATGGACAAAGAACCAGGAAAAAAGCTGTCTTATACTCCTAAAATTGAAGGGTCGGAAATTAGTGTTCCAATTAAAGGCGGATTGATTGGCGGACTTATAGACTCAGTTAAGGAAGTAGACGATGTTAAAAATTTGCTTAATGAGCTTATAGGCACAATGACTGAAGAAGTAAACAGACTTCATAAAAGTGGCAAAACCATGGGAAATCCGCCTAAAGATGGGGAGGACTTCTTTACGTCACTTAAAATCGGCAGTGATGGAGGCAATATTGGATTAGGCAATATTAAGTTAAATGACAACTTAAAAGATCCAAATAATATTGTAGCTTCCAAATCTGGATATTCCGGTGACAATACTATAGCACTTGATATTGCAAATCTAAGGCATGCAGCCTTGATAGCGGACAATACCGGGATTTTGAATATGGACGAGTATTACCGGACAATAATTCTTAAAGTTGGGCAAAGCGGGAATAAAGCAGCAGAAATCTCTGAAAATCAGAGAAAACTTGTCCAAGCGGCAGATATGAACAGACAAACACTTTCCGGAGTATCTCTTGATGAGGAAATGACGTTTATGATGAAGTATAAATTTGCATATGACGCTTCTTCTAGAGCCTTTAACGCTATAGATGATATGATTGATACTCTGATAAACCGTATGGGTATAGTTGGAAGGTAGACAAGCAATGTAATGGAAGGCAGTAAAACAATAAAAGCTAGGTATGTAAGCGGTACATAATAAGTTTATATAGTAATAGTATAAGAGTAGAGTGGTGACTAAATATGAGCGGGTCTTTTTTTGGATTTAATACTGCGGTAAGAGGGCTTTTTACTGCTCAGAAACATCTTGATGTAATTAATCATAATGTAAATAATGTTAATACTCCCGGGTATTCCCGTCAGGTTGCAGCACAGGTAGCAGCAAAGCCTTCTCCCCTCCCGGGTATTTTAGGAATGATGGGTACAGGGTCTGACATAACTTCAATAAATAGAATTAGAGATGAATACCTGGATTATAAATACTGGAGTGAAAACAAGGCTTATGGCGAATGGACGGCCAAAATGGAACTGCTGGCGGAAATGGAAGTGACTTTTAATGAGCCTTCTGACAGTGGTTTCACTAAAATAATGAATGAGTTCTACAGTGCTCTCCAGGAACTGGTAAAGGATCCTTCCAGCGCACCTCCCAGGGCTCTTGTACAGCAGAATGGGGTAACCCTGGTCAGGTATTTTAACAGCACTGCCGTTCACTTTGAGAAGCTGCAGGCAGATTTGAATCAGCAGATAAGAATAAAGGTTGAGGAAATAAACTCACTTGCAGAACAGGTTCAAAAACTGAACAAACAAATTTATACTGTAGAGCTGGATGGCAGTATGGCAAATGATTTAAGAGACAGAAGGACCCTGTTGGTGGACAAGCTTTCTAAAATTGCAGATATTAACGTAAATGAAGTTGTTGCAGGGAAACTTCCTAATGGAAATCCTGAAAAGCATTTCACTATAACTATAGGCGGTAAAGCGCTTGTTAGCCATTTCAATGTAAGCAGGCTTCAGGTTACTCAAAGAGATGAAAGTACAAGATTAAACGAAGAGGATATACCTGATTTATATGAGATAAGCTGGAAAGATGGGAACAAGTTTGTTGCTAAAAGCGGAGAACTCAGGGCTTACCTCGATGTGCGGGATGGTAATGATGGACAGGTTGGAGTTGACGGAGAAAGGGAGAGCCCTTCTTTCAAAGGAATACCCTTTTATATAAGACAGATGAATGAATTTGTCAGTACATTTGCTATGGCCTTTAATGAAGGCTATACTGATGAAAATGGGAATGGAATAATTGATCCTGGTGAAGATGGCATAGGCCATGCAGATGGATATGGTCTTGACCCTGACGGTGGAGGTCCTCTTGAGCCGCAGAAAGGTATAAGGTTCTTCACCATGTTAGGCAGTGACGGCAAGCCCATGAGCAGTGAAGACTTTATAAGTGGTGAAACATCCATAGAGGGAATAGTTGATAAATATAAACATATTACTGCCAAAAACTTTGCGGTAAGTGAGGATGTATTGAATAATCACAACAACATTGCGGCATCCGATGTGCCGGGTGAGGTAGGAAACATGAAGGTTCTGGGAGAACTTCTTAACATGAGACACAACACACATATGTTTTCTGAAGGTGCACCTGAAGACTTTATGAAATCTCTTATAGCTACCCTTGGTATAGATTCCCAGCAAGCTATCATGCATTCCGATAACCAGAAGGCTATGATAAAGCAGGTAGATAACTGCAGACAGTCTGATTCAGGGGTTTCTCTGGATGAAGAAATGGCAGACATGGTAAGATTCCAGCATGCATACAATGCATCTGCACGTATGATTACGACTATGACCGAGGTTTATGATACACTGATAAACAGGCTGGGGTTGAGGTAGACCCCTAGAGGTATATGTGCACAAAAATTTCATATGTATTTTCTTTTGTGCGTTATCTATAGCTTATGTTATTGACTTGATAGATTAAAGATATTTTGGAGGTTCGGACAATGAGAGTAACGAATAATATGCTCATAAACAATATGGTAGGTTATTTGAATAACAACTTGAACAGATTAAACAAATATCAAAATCAGTACTCTACCGGGAAAAAGATATCAGTTCCCTCAGATGACCCTGTAGTAGCAGCAAGAGCCTTGAAGCTGAGGACGGATCTGGCTGAAGTTGAGCAGTATAAGAGAAATGCCGATGATGCTATGTCCTGGCTTGAAATTACAGAGGATACTGTAGCATCAATCGGTGAAATCTTAGGCAGAGCAAGGGTACTTGCAGGAGATGCAAGCAACGGAACAAAAACTCCATCAGATATGGAAAAGATTAAAGTTGAGATAGAGCAGCTGAGAGAACAGATAATTCAGCTTTCAAACACAACTTATGCAGGAAGACACTTGTTCTCAGGCTTTAGTACCAACTCTCCGCTTATAAATAAAGATGGAAAATTTGCTATTGATGTATCAAACAGCAACGAGAAGATATTGTTCGAAATAGGCATAGGAGACAATATGAATGTAAATGTGCCCGGAGGAGACTTGTTTAATAATGGAGCTGATGCAGCAGCAGGGAAAGTACCAGCTTTGATAAAGCTGTTTGACGATTATATTGCTGCCCTGGGTTCTGGAAACCACGAAGATGTAAATAATATATTAGGTGAAATCGATACTGCTCATGATAACCTCCTGAGAGTAAGGGCTGATATAGGAGCCAGAACAAACAGACTGGAACTGACTAAAGATCGTCTGGAGCATGATACAATAAACTTTACAAAGTTGATGAGTTTAAATGAAGATGTTGACATGGCAGAAGTTATAATCAATTTAAAGAACGAAGAAAATGTATACAGGGCATCTCTGGGAGCAGGAGCAAGGATAATAATGCCGACGTTGATGGACTTTTTAAGGTAGCATAAGTCAGGGGTGCATTTACAAAATTTGAAGAAATATTTACCAGTTGCTATCATTACAATGCTTAGAACCTCCATGTATGTCTTTTAACAATATTTTCTTCAGATAAATTAAATGCACCCGTAAGTCAGAAAGACAGTAATTTAGTGAGTTAGTAAGTTAGAACATTATGGAGTTAGGGAGTCACGGCATGATAGGCAGAATAGGGATAGCAGGAAGCGGAGCAAGCTATAGTCCAGGGAAAAGGGCAAATATTGCAGCAAGCAACGCACTGGATTCAGGTTCCAGTGGACATATTGCTGTACTGAGAAAGGATAATACTATATTGCCCAAAATTAATACTGCACATGATGCACATGGAAAAAGTAATAACCTGCTAAAAAAGATGAATATTATTACCCGCAGCAGGGAGGCAATATTGGAGATAGACCAGTATCCTGTTTTCGCAGGTTTAGGCTATAAAAGCTCCGGTGATTTGGTAAAAGAATCTACACAGAGAGGCTATCGGTATTCTATGCAGTACATCGGCAAGACAGCAGCCGATGGGGACAGGCTTGCAGCTATAGAACTTGGTGGTGAACCGCTGGCGGATATAGCTGAAAGAGATGCCTTCCCGGAAAATGATTCCGGTATAGGGACTGTGCCTGGAGCGGGACCAGAATTTGATGTAAAATATATAACAAGGATGTACAAGACAGATGGAACCTTGGTTGGGACAAAAGTAGACAGGTTTATATAAGGATAGGTTTATATAAAATAAAGCAGGAAAACCTAGTAAAAAGGGGGAAGAGAGACATGCTTTTTAATACAAGGCATTTTGGAGAAATAGAAATAAACGAAGATAAGATAATTTCATTTGAGGAAGGAATTCCGGGGTTCAATAATGTAAGGAAGTTTGTAATACTGGATACATATACTACTAACGACAATAGATATGATAACATGAATAATCAGAATAATTCAGTTTCACCTTTCAAATGGCTCCAATGTGTTGATGAACCCATGCTGGCCTTTGCAATAGTTAATCCCTTTTTATTGAAGCCGGATTATGATATAGAATTAAGCAATGAAGTAATTGAACAACTTGGAATAAAAAATGAAGAGGATGTAGCTGTATATGCTATTGTAGTAGTGCCGGAGGACATATCCAAAATGACTATGAACCTCAAGGCCCCGTTAATTATAAATCTGAAAAGCAAAAAGGGCATGCAAACTATTCTTGATACTGAAAAGTACAGTGTAAGGCATTATATCATGGATGAAAAAGCCGGACAGGAGGTAAAGGCAAATGCTTGTGCTGACAAGAAAAAAGGATCAGTCAATTGTAATAGGTGATAACATAGAAATATCCATACTTGAAATAGTGGGAGATCAGGTGCGTATAGGAATTGATGCACCCAAAAATGTGGCTATACATCGGAAAGAGATATACCTTGAAATACAGGAAGAAAACAGGAAAGCAGCAGAAAGCAATACCATATCTCAAGCTGCGCTAAATGAAATATTAAAGGGGAAAAACAAGGATAGCTAGGGTGGCTATGGAAAAAATTATGAATATTTTTCTAATTACCCTAAAGTTTCTATAAGAACCTAACGATATATAAAGTAAGAAGTAATAAAGTGAATTTTCATAGCGGCCGTATGAAAAGCACTTTATGTAATAAACAAAATAAAATATTTGAATCACAAAAACATTTCAAAAATACCGGGCAAGGACGCCTGGTAGTAAAAAAACAGGGAGGTAATATTATGAGAATTAATAACAACATAATGGCAATGAACACCTATAGGCAGTTGGGACTTGCAAATGCTGCCGGGGCAAGGTCAATGGGTAAGTTATCATCAGGCTTTAGAATCAATAATGCAGCTGATGATGCAGCAGGTCTTGCAATCAGCGAAAAAATGAGAGGACAAATCAGAGGATTAACTCAGGCTTCCAGAAACGCTCAAGATGGCATTTCTTTTATCCAAACAGCAGAAGGCGCATTAGGAGAAACACATGCAATTCTTCAAAGAATGAGGGAACTTGCAGTCCAATCATCTACTGATACAAATGTGGCAGTTGATCGTAGTGAGATCCAGAAGGAAATGGATGAATTAGCAAAGGAAATAACCAGAATTGCTAATAATACAGAATTTAATACTCAAAAACTTATCAATGGTGGAATTACTTCAACTGGTCTAGGTAATGTAAAATTTCATGTAGGTGCTAATGCATCTCAAGATATTGGATTATCAATAAAAGCCATGGATGCAAAATCATTAGGAGTTGCTAGGGATGTCCTGGAAGCAAATGTTACATCAGCAACAAAAGTTGATAGTGTTGTCATTGACGATTTAAATAAAGGAACAGCTATTATAAACGGAGCTACATTGTCTTTAACTGCAGATGCTACTGGGGCTAAAACAGAATGGACAGCAGTTGCATTGGGAATAACCGGAACTTCATTAGCTTCTGCAAATAACTCATCTCAGTATAATGACTATACAATAACTGTTACTAAGACAGGAGTTGTAGGTGCTGATGTTACAGCTGCAATAGATACTAATGCAAAAACAATTACTATTAATTATGCAAGCGATGTAGCTGGGGCTGCATCTACTGCTACAAAACTACAAGCTGCACTAGATGCACAAAGTATAATGTTAACAGCTACTGGTGATGCTACTGCAGTTGCAGGAGTAACTAACGCTGCTGCGACTACTGCAGGTTTAGGTAATGATGAAGTTAAATTAACACTGGGAACGGAAAATCTGATTGTAAAGAATAATGTTTCATCGGCAACATTTGCAAGTTCAGCAAATAAGGGTGTAACAGTTAATTTTGATGGGACCACATTGGATGATACAGTAGCTGCAACCATTGGAATAACATCCAATGCATCAACAGCTGCAACTTTTGCAAATGGTGAAGTTGATAAAGAAGCAAATGCAGCAGCAGGAATTGATGTTTCTTCACAAACTACTGCAAGTGCGGCTATCACAACAATACAAAGAGCCATAGAAACAGTTTCTGCTGAAAGATCAAAACTTGGTGCGTATCAAAATAGATTAGAGCACACAATCAAGAATTTGGACACATCAGCTGAAAACCTGCAAGCTTCAGAAAGCAGAATCAGAGACGTAGATATAGCGAAAGAAATGATGGAGCTCACAAAGAACAACATCCTGCAACAAGCTGCAACAGCTATGCTGGCTCAAGCAAATCAACTACCGAGCGGAGTACTGCAACTCCTTAGATAGTTGAAATAAGGGTCCATTAGAGAGTAATCTCTAATAGCAAATCGGGTGAATTGCTGGAACCTCCTAAAGCTTTCTTCCCTACAACGCAACCTGAAAAGGTCAACGTGAAAGGTTAAAAAGAGGAAAGATGCAACAATGGATAATCAGCAGCCGAGCTCCTGTACCGAAAGGTTGGAGAAGGTTCAACGACTAGGATGTACTGCCTAAAGTAACTATTCCATGGCAATGAGATCCATAGGGGCAGAGGTGCCCTCGAAGTACCCGACAACCATTTTTCATATACTGTAGATGATAATTTATTCTCAGGTAAATGGTTGAAGATATAGTCTGGCACATATTGAAAGGTATGTGATGGTCCGCAAGCAAACCAAGCACCTCAAGGAGTACTTCAGTTATTAAGATAATTGAATTCTCTAAAAATAGTAAAGAAATAACAAAGAGAGGCAGGGGGATTTTCCCTCTGACTCTCTTTTCAATTAAAGCATACCCTTCTGTCGCATATATCTTATTTTCTTTTTGCAGCAACCTGTTTTCTTTAAGGGGCTTTTCTGACATCAAGCCTGGAACCTGATACCGGGCTTGAGTCAGCAGACAAAGAAGTTCTTCACAGAAGACCTTTATAGAAACTCTTTACTTAAGCTTGTTTATTTCCTCTTTTGATAGGCCTGTTGCTTTTGATGTTATTTCAACACTAATATTAATGTTGAGTAAGTTTCTTGCAGTAAGCTCAGCCTTTTTCCTCTCGCCTTCTTCCCGAGCTCCCTGTATTCTGGATAGCTCATCCCTCATTGCCTTTTCTCTGTATTCATATTCTACTCGTATCTCGTTTATGCTTCCAGGCTTTTCCAAAGTTTCATTAAATTCAATTTCCTTCCTTCTGGATTCAGGATGTTCAATAAAATGTATTTCCATAATATCTTTTTCATATGCTAACTATATTATCTATAGTGTGTCCTAGTAAAATCATATGTTAAATTTCAGGATTATATGGTGGGATATGTTAACGATGCTTTTGCTTTTTACATTTACTTCTTTTATTTCCATTATATACGTGGTATAATAAAAAGTAACAATATGGTAATGATGGAAAATAATAAAGGAGAGTGCTAATATGAATAAGATTTTGAAAGACAATATGCTTGATGTGGTGGAACACCAAATCAAGCTGAATAAACCTGAGTGCGCAAAAGAAGAATATAAAAGACTAGTGGGTCTTGGTATCAGCAAATGCAGAGCAAAGGAAATGATGGCGGAAGTCTTGCTGGAGGAAATATGCCACAACATGGAAAACAATGAGCGCTTTAATACAAAACGATACTGCAGAAAATTAAGAAGCCTGGAAAGTGATTTGCCTCCAGAAGATAATATTTACAGATATCTTACAATTCAAGAGATTCTAAATTCTATCGAAAATAACTACGGAGATTTTCCTGATGATGCCTTACTTGAAATAATCAGAAGAAAAGAAGAAGCTGTGCCATATCTCACGGAAATTTTGAAGAAAGTGCAGGAAAATCCCAAGGAATATGCAGAAAATGAGGATTACTTCGGACATATCTACGCAGCTTATCTTTTAGCTCAATTCCGGGCTACAGAAGCTTATCCTGCTTTTATTCAACTATTGAAGATTCCAAAGGAATTTAGTTATGAGCTATTAAAAGATACTGTCTGTGAATCAGGCGGCCGGATTTTGGCTTCTATTTATGATGGTGATATTAATCCAATAAAGAATTTGATTACTGATACCGGGCTTGATGAGTACATAAGAGGGGCTGGTGTTAAGGCTTTGACTGCATTGGTACTACAGGATGCCCTGCCAAGAGAAGAAGTAATTGAGTATTTCAGGATACTTTTGACCGGAGGACTCACAGATGAAAATACTCTGGTCATAGGGGACATAGTATCTTCCTGTGATAGTCTGTATCCTGAAGACCTGATGGGAGAGATAAAGGCTGTGCATCAAAAGGGGTTAATAGGTAATAAATTTGTAAACTTTGATAATTTAGAAGAAACAATAGCGTATGGAAAGGATTGGATACTGGAACAAAACAAGTATGACTTGTATTATGAGTACATTAATAATACTATTGATGAGCTCTACTGGTGGCACTGTTTTAATGAAGATTCCTCCTTTGCTGACATTATTATAGAAGATATGTATATACATGCTGAGGAGGCAATAATTAAATCTAAAATAAAGCAGGAATGATCTATTTACCGACAGAAGCGGGAAGAAGTATACGAAGTGCTGTGAAAAGTAATTTTCTGCATTTCTATAAAAAATTAAATTATCACTTTTAAAAGCAGAGAAAAATAGTTAAAATACTAATAATATACTTATAAAATATATTTTATATTTAAGGAGAATAATAATGAAAAATCTTGAGAACGTAAAAGAAATACTAATGCACAAAAAGAGCACAACAATGGCGCAAGACATTTTTATGAATGATTTGAACGATATATATTTTGAGTTGGATAAAAAGGAGCGGGATTTTCTGGAGAAGTCCATTGACCAAATTTTCCGCAAATACTACTATTCAGCAGTAGAACCTGAAACCTATATTACGCCTGCAAATATATTATCAAGCCTTGCAGAAAAGGAATCAGCAGGTAATACTGTATTTGTTCCCAAGGTTGAATTAATTAAAAAGAAAGATGTTCTTACAAAAATCAAATCATCGCTGCACTACGTTAATTCTGAGAATCATTATATGGTAACTGATTTTGAAACTGTGCTTGAGATTTGTAAGGAAAGCTTGAAGGTAAATATAATAGGGGCACCTGAAGATAGTGAAAGAAAAAGGTTTGAGGATAGACTTTTTTTGAATGATAGACATTACCTCAATATTATTGTGCTGGTGGCAATTAAGCTTGGATATATCCAGCTTGTTAAGCAGGGAAAGAAAAATATGGCAATAACCACTGAAAAGTCAAAAGAACTATTAGGCATGTCGATGAAGGATAAGATAAAAATTCCTGCAAAAGGAATAGTTGAAAACTACGTTAGCTCTTCTGTTCTTGAAATACCAGAGTTAAAAGATATAATAACAAATAATGCCATATGGGAGATAATTAAAAATCCTATAAAGTTTGAAGATTTCATGTATTCAGTAAATGAAAAAGTTGGGCTTGACACTGATATTTTTAATAAAATAATACATGATAAAGAACTGGAGTACGAGCAATTAGAAGACATGGATGCAAATAATCCATATAGCTACATGCTGGCTATGTTCTTGATACATATTGATGTGTATTTGTTCACACCTCTGGGTTATTATCTGCAGCTCATAAAGCCTTTTTATGGTAATGTATATAATATTGCAATTGAAGTGGGAGAAATTATTGCTGTTTTGAGTGGTAATTATGAACATGTACGGAACATGCTTTTTTTTGTGCCGGAAAAATTTGATTTGACACTGTTTGGAGAGGAGATTTTACTGGATGGCGGAAAATCAGAGCGAAGGCAGGAAATTCCTGAAAAGTATAGTGATAATAGCTTCTTAAAGTGCTTTGAAATAAGAGAGCAATTTATTAACGAGGAGTTATTAAATCTCATTGATAACTATGGGGGCTTCGACGAAGACGATGACGACGATGAGGATTATGATGACAATAGCTTGGATGAAGATTATGATGACGAAGACGATGACGACGAGGATTATAATGATGAAGATTATGACAACGACGATTACGAAGACGATGACTATGATAGAGATTATGAAAAGGAAGGTTTTACAAAGTCTGAACATAAATATGATAATATAATTGATCTATCCAATTATAAAAAAGAGGATAGTAGTATTGAGAGAAATTATAGAAAAAGA
>DAOSDD010000060.1:0-19309 GCA_035362115.1 Clostridiales bacterium
AAACTAAAAAGAATCTCAAAATAGCACAATCTATGCCGAAGGGTGTAAAAATAATATGGGGGAACTTGAAGACAGGAGAAAATCTGGAATTGGCAATAAAAGATCAAGATGTAGTTATACATCTGGCATTTATTATTCCACCAGCTAGTGAGAGAAACCCCGAATTGGCGTATGAAATAAATGTTGGAGGTACAAGAACAATTGTTGAGATAATAAAATCTCAAAAAAATCCTCCAAAACTTATATTTACATCTACAATAGCTGTTTTTGGAAACTCTCAGAGTTTGACACCGCCTCGGAGAGTAGGGGATCCCTTGAACCCTGTAGACAACTATGGCAAGCAAAAAATTGAATGTGAGGGAATAGTAAAGAGTTCAGGCCTTAAATGGTCTATATTAAGGCTTGCAGCTGCTCCGTCCATTGACTGGCAAAGAGTTGATCCTATAATGTATGATGTTCCTTTAACCGACAGAATTGAATTTGTACATCCCGGTGATGTTGGGTGTGCATTAGCGAATGCAGCAGGTTCAAAGGAAATATGGGGGAAGATTTTGCTAATAGGAGGAGGCCCAAATTGTCAGATGTACCAGAGAGAGTTTATGAAAAAGGCACTGGGCATGCTTGGTATAGGTATGCTGCCTGATGAAGCCTTTGGAAAAGAACCTTACCATACTGACTGGATGGATACAGATGAAAGTCAAAGGCTCTTGAACTACCAGGGATACTCTTATGATGATTTTCTTAAGGAGCAGGCGAAGCTTTTTGGCAAAAGAGCATTCTTTATTAAACTTTTACGTCCTATAGTACGGTGGTACCTATTATGCCAATCGCCATATTACCAGGAATTTATGAGCGGAAAAGTCAAATCAAAGCGTGCAGGAAAATGCAAAATTTGCAGGAAAGTTGCCCTGGCATCCGCAGATGCCACAGCTAGGCAAATACCGAAAAAAAAGAATAATTACAAATATAAAGGGAATGGTTCTGGAAGAATAAAAGCACATAAAATGTGGAGAAGGAAAAACTAAATCCTTCCGGAACGCAGTATGGAGATTAGCAGCCAGAGTCCCATTACTGCCGCACCCAGATATCCTGCAAGTCCCATAATGTTAATATTGTTAATTCCAAGGATTCTAAGACCCTGCCCTGAATCTGCCCGGATTATGAGAGAAGATCCGACAATCAGGGCAGCTACAATTATACTGAATGCAAGCCTGTTGGCCATCTTATTAAGTTCAATTACATTTTTGTCAAGATTTGTATGTTCCATATTAACCTTCAGTTTACCTTCAAGAGCCTTGTTAACCAGTTCACCGATGTGCAATGGCATCTTCAATCCCTGTTTTGAGAGTAGGTAAAGGTTCCCGAGCTGCTCAACAATATCTTCCTTCACATCGATTTCTTCGAGTTTAAGCTTTCTGATAAAAGGAACAGTTACCTTCATTACGTTAATATCTGGTGACAGATCAGATATTACACCTTCAATAGTCATTACACCCTTAACCAGCATAGTAATTTCTCTGGGCATTGCAATACTATTTCTTCTGCATACTTTGAATAATTCTTCAACCACTTCCGGTATATTAATTTCCTCAACAGGAAGATATGCGTAATTACTGTAGAACTCTTCAATTTCCGGTCTTAGTTTATTAATATTGAGATTGCCTTTTATCTTGCCAATCCTTAGAACAGCATTTGTTATCATATCTATGTTTCCTGTTGCTATACCTTCAAGCATGAAAATATATTTCTGCCGCATGCTTTTGTTTAGAGTACCCATCATTCCAAAGTCAATGTATGCAATAGTATCTCCTGCTATGAGTATATTCCCGGGATGGGGGTCTCCATGAAAGTAACCATCAATAAAGATCTGTTTCATATAATTATTGGCGAGTTTTAATGCAATATCATCCAGATAATAACCTTTTTTTTCAAGTTGGTCCTTGTCAGATATTTTTATGCCATCAATGTACTCCATTACAAGGAGACTCTCGGTGGTATATTTGTTAAAAACTTTTGGACATTTAATATATTGTGTATCTTTATTATTTTCTGTAAAAGTTTTAATGTTTTTGGCTTCATTTAAAAAATCCAGTTCCGTTTTAAGCGTGTTTCCCAATTCATCAATAATCTCAACAGGATTCATTACAGCGCCCTGTGGTGTAATTTTTAAAAGCCTTGCCAATCTTTTTAATATATTAATATCACTAATCATCATTTCTTTGATCTTTGGACGTCTGACTTTTACAACAACACTCTCTCCATTTTTAAGCTCGGCAACATGGACCTGAGCAATTGATGCACAGGCCACAGGCTCTGCTTCAAAAGATAAAAAGATTTCATCAAGAGGCTTCCCAAGTTCTCCTTCAATAATTGCTTTTATTTCATCAAACTGTTCAGGCCGTACATTATCTCTTAATTTCTGAAATTCATCTATGAAGGGCTGACTTATAATATCAGGCCGGGTTGATAGTACCTGGCCTATTTTAATAAAAGTAGGGCCCAGTTCTTCTATAGCAGCTCTTAACTGAGCTGGATTACTTATAACAGCTATGCCGTCCTTTAAACCATGCTTAACAAAAACGGACATAATTTCTCTTAACCGTTTCAGCTCATTACTTTTTTCCATAAAACCTCCATGCCGTCAATGTGCCGCTATCAAAGCATTTCACTGGATTTCAATTCTACTTTAATAGTATTCCTATTTGACAACTACAATAATGCACTTTGTTGAACTTATTATATTATACCCTGTTATGAACTGCAAGCAAGCGATTTGCTCGTCCCCAATAAATGAGATTGATAATATCATTTTTACTTGATAGAATATGTGATAATAATGAAAAGAACCTCGAATGTATAAAAACATAAAGTATTTCAATTGCGGTGTAGTTCAGAATATGGAAAAACACGAAGGGAGTAAAAAAATGATTGAAAAAGTATACATATTGGGATTGGGAGCAGTAGGCAGTGTTTATGCAAGCATGTTATTCGAGATGGACCCTGACTGTGTTGAGATTATTGCATCGAAAGAAAGAATAGAGCGATATAAAAAATCCGGTGTTACTGTTAATGGAAAGCTATATCCTTTCAATTATAATCAGCCTGTACAGACCGCGTTTCCGGAAACGAGCCAAAGACCTGCAGATTTGATTATTATTGCAGTAAAGCAACACCACCTGCGACAGGCCATAAACGATATAAGAGGATTTGTAGGAGAAGATACGATTATCCTTTCCCTCTTAAATGGTATAACAAGTGAAGAAATAATTGGACAAGAATATGGCATGGATAAGCTTCTATATTCATTTTGTGTGGGTACGGATGCGGTAAGAGAAGGCAGAAATACTGAGTACACGAAAACGGGGAAAATTGTATTTGGCGAAAATACCAATACCGAATATTCTGGTAAGGTTAAGATGGTAAAGGAATTTTTTGATAAGGCTCAGATTCCATATGAGATTCCTGAGAACATGATACGGCAGCTTTGGTGGAAATTTATGATGAATGTTGGTATAAACCAGGTATCAGCAGTATTAAAAGCTCCCTATGGAGTGTTCCGGAAAGTTGGAGAAGCCAGAGCTCTTATGGAAATGGCCTGCCGTGAAGTAGTTAATTTATCTGCATATACCGGGATTAATTTAAATGATGATGATATTAAAACAAGTATTGAAATTATAGATACTCTTTCGGCTGAGGGGAAAACCTCCATGCTTCAGGATGTTGAAGCAGGAAGAAAAACAGAAGTAGAACTATTTGCAGGAACAGTAATTGAACTGGGCAGAAAATACGGAATAGCTACTCCGGTAAACGATGTGCTTTTCAAGATGATCTGTTCGCTGGAGAAAATGTACAATCTCTAATTATCCTCCAATTATTATCGGGGCGTAAGAAGTGGTAAGTGCTAATTTGGAAAGCGATGCCTTCCGGGATAATTTTTGATAGCATCAGGAAGATGTATTCCTTACGAGTCAGCAAAAATTACTCTCCGGAAATGCACTTTCCATTGGCAATATAACAAAGTAGGGGCGCATTTAAAATTTTTGAAGAAATATATTTCAGAAGCCATCGTTACGGTACTTAGAGCCTTCACTACTGCTTCTTCTAATAATTTCTTCAAAAATAAAATGTGCACCCACAAAGTAGTATTAATTTGCTATCTTAATCTGATATCTACAAATTCACATTAACTGCCTGGCCGGTTTCGGCTGAACTGAAGCAGGCTTCCATTACCTTAAGTACCCTCATTACTTCAGCCGGTTTAACAATTAGTTCTGCATTATTGTCTAAAACATCAATAACATTTTTATAAAAATCAGCCCAATCAGTTTCAACATCTGGTAATTGAATTTCTTCAAGAGTTTCCTTGGGCCTGGGTGCCATGGTTCGTGTCGGTCCGGCTGCTGTATGTACTATCTCAGGCTCCCATTCCATAGCTAGTTGTTTAGCATGGATTATACCGCCAATGCAGTCCCATCCATTTATATAAACTGATCCAAGGTCGCCGTTTACGTACCATCTTGGCATAGGCTTAAGACAGTATGTCCCCACTTCTATTTGAGCATTCAGTCCGCTTTCAAATGTTAATATTACTTTAAAATAATCGTCTACTTCAGGAGTTTTAATATTATACATGCGGGCAAAAACATTTACTACCTTTTCAGGAATCATGTACATTATCTGATCAATTAGATGAACTCCCCAGTCCAGAAGCATACCGCCTCCCGAGACCTTATATGCACGCCATCCGTGAATTACACCACCGGAACCGTGAACTCTTGATTCTATTGTATAAGGCTTGCCTACCATACCTTCTTCAAGTACTTTACGTACAATTCTGAAATCCTTATCCCAACGGCGGTTTTGGTGTACGGTAAACAACACTTTATTGCGTTCAGATGCATCAATCATATCCTGAAGTTCTGCAGAGGATATTGCTACAGGTTTTTCACATACTACATGCTTACCTTTGTTCATTGCTTCGATAGATAGTTCTTTATGAAAATTATTTGGTGCAGCAACCAATACAATATCAAATTCGCCCTTTTTAAAAAATTCATCAATGGATGAAAAGGCCCTCAGCCCTTTTTCCTCTGCAACTTTTAGTCTTTCAGGATCAATATCATATGCTGCAACACATTTCAGACCTTCAATACGACTGGAATTCCTATGATGCCAATTGGCCATTCCGCCATATCCAATAATTCCAATATTATGCTTCATTTTAGCTATCCCTCCAAATTATTAAGTGCTTGACATTTATTGTATTGCATTTTTATATTGATGCAACATAGAACTGTTATACTTATTTCAATACAATATAAGGACATTATACTTAATAAATTCTTTAAAATCCAGCAATATTTTACAAAATACTTAGCCGAAAGCCTATGACTTTAGTCAATGGGATAGAGGCTTATCTCGTGACTTAAAATTGCAGAGTTTCTGATAGATTATAATAGAATCAAATTTCCTTTATATTTCGCAGTGTGGTATAATGTTAACCAATAGATGAGCAAACCAATGAACCAAGTATAGGTGAGCAAACCAATGAACCAAGTATAGGTGAGCTAACCAACGAACCGAGTATCAGGGGGTATAACCATATGGGAGAAACTAAAAAAATTGAAGAAATTGATAGAAATTTTATTGTTCCACATAGTGGCATCAGTAAATTTACATACTTTGATGTAACATCAGGAATTTTCGAAATATCAGGATTTCCTTGGATAGAAAGCAATAGATTAATAGGCAATGGTTCACATATCAACGATGCGCAAAACAGTAGACCGGAAAGTAATGAAGCCCAAAGCAATGAAACCCAAAACAATGGAGCGGAAAATAATGAATCCGGGAAAAATGAATCATTCTGCAGACTTGATATAAGATGGCTGGATAAGCTAAGCGAAGGAGTAAAGTACCTTTCCTGGTGTACAGCAGGGGGAGTCGTCCGTTTCGCTTCAGATTCTCCTGCCATAGCTGTAAAAGTGGAACTTACGTCAAAAGGTGATATGTCACATATGCCGAGAAGTGGAAGTTCTGGCGTTGACTTATATAGAGGGACAGGGAAAAACAAAATATTTGTCAGAGCTGCAATGCCAGGAAGTGGACAGGATAAATATGAAGCTGTTTTTGAAGGATTTAGCAGTGAGTTATGTGAATGGACTCTGAATTTGCCCTTATACAATGGAATAAAAAAGCTGGAAATAGGCTTGCTACCCGGAACAAAACTTGAAAAACCTTCCGGATATACAATTGAAAAACCTGTAGTTTTCTATGGTTCTTCCATAACCCAGGGGGGATGTGCTTCAAGACCCGGCAACTCTTACACCCATTTAATTTGCAGATGGCTTGATGCTAATATGGTAAATTTAGGGTTCAGCGGAAGTGGCAGAGGTGAACCTGAAATGGCAGAGTTAATATCGCAGATTGATATGAGTGCTTTTGTGATGGATTATGATCACAATGCACCAAACCTGGAGCATCTTGAAAAAACTCATGAGAATTTCTTTAATATTATAAGAAAGGCACAACCTCAGCTGCCCGTGATTTTTGTAACAAAGCCGGATTTTGATAGAGAGCCTGAAACAAATAGAATTAGAAGAAAAATTATTTATAATACCTTTAAAAATGCTGTTGATAATGGAGATCAGAACGTGTACTTTGTTGACGGGGAGACTTTATTCGGGACTGAAGATAGGGATGCTTGTACTGTAGATGGATGCCACCCCAATGATCTTGGATTCATGCGTATGGCGGAAAATATATATCCCACTATTAAAAAGGCATTAAGGGTATAAGATATTTAATAACAGATTTAAAATATAATATATTGATTATTACAGATCCATTTTTGTATTTTATAGACATTTAAATGCAAGAAAAGGAAGCAGGAATAAAATCATTGAAGTAATATGGAAGAGGTCAACTGCCAACTACCCAATAGGCATCGTGGCTTTCTATATTAATATTCGTAAACTAATTTGAGAAGGGTGATAAGATATGGAAAATTTATCTTTAGAAAAATTACCTATAGAAAAACTATCTACCGAAAAACTATCTACTGAAAAGCTATCTACTGAAAAGCTATCTACTGAAAAGCTATCTATTGAGAAGTTCTTTATTGAAAGGCTTCCAGTGGTAATGGTATGCAATTACCTGGATGAAAGAAACATATCGGAACTTGCTAAGACATATCCCATCCCTGAAAAATTCTGTATAAGGAACTATAGAAAGGGAGAGGAAAATCTCTGGGCAGAAATCGAAACAGCCGCCGGAGAGTTTAAATCTGAAAAAGAAGCTTTGGAAAGGTTCAAAAATGAGTTTGGATTATATAGGGATGATATGGGAAAAAGATGTTTTTTTGTAATAAATAAAGAGAGCAACAAAGCTATTGGAACAACAACAGCCTGGTACAATAATAACTTCAATGGACAGCATTATGGACGTATTCATTGGGTGGGCATTCACCCGGATTTCCAGGGGAGAAAGCTTGCAAAACCCATGCTGGCCACTGCTATGATGTGTCTTGCTAAATATCATGATAAAGCCTATCTTACATCCCAAACCACAAGTTATAAAGCCATAAACATGTATTTGGACTTTGGCTTTGTTCCTGAAATAATGAGTGATGAGTGTGAGAAAGCATGGAAAATCATAGAGGATGTTCTTGACCGCAAGATACTTAAACATGATATTTAACCTTCCTCGCCGAGAATTCTCACACTCTTGTAAGTAAAGAAATATTGATGAAGTAGAAAAAGTCTTTAACAAGCACATAGATAAGTTGGCACGCGATTATAGAATAAAACTTATTTATATATTTGGCTCTTATGCCAAAGGGGAAAAAAGGGAAGATAGTGATTTGGATATAGCTATGTATTTTGATATTGAAGTAGACGGATTTGTAAAATTAGATATATTAGATGAGCTAGTTGGAATATTTAATCGAGAAGATATAGATTTAGAAGTTATGAATAATTCTCAAGCTTACTTCGATAAGTAAAATTTTACAATTGCCCTTTGAGCTATAGCTTCAGACATCTAAAGACTTAATCTGGCCCTGAGCTGTAGCTACCTGATAAGCAACAGGCTAACAAGCAACAGTGAATCAATCTGGAAATTTTTAAGGAACTTGATTTCATGGATCATTGCATGACCTAGAAAATCCACTTCAATTTTCGAAAATACCTCTTGCTATTTTTCTATAAGTTCGATAAAATTGTAATATAATATCTGACAACAGTGATCGGCAGGTATTGTTTAGCCACAGCCGCGATAACCCAAAATACAAATACACATAAAAGAAAGGTGGAATATATGGCTACATTAAAAGATATTGCAGAAATTGCAGGAGTAAATGTATCAACAGTCTCAAAGGCATTAAGAGACAGCTCTGATATAAACGAGGATACTAAATCAGAGATAAGAAAAATTGCGAAAGATTTGGATTATAAATTCAAAGTATCCAAAAGGAACCCATCAAATGGAGTCGGGATTATTGGGGTAATATGCCCTGAAATCACAAGCAACTACTACTCTCAGATTATAAGTATAATTGAGGAAGAGGTTAAGAAAGAAGGTTATTTTTGTATTATTGGCTTTACAAATTTCGAAACGAATGATGAGAGATATTATTTGAAGCACTTACTTAACGTTGATGTTGATGGAATTATCTTTATAACTGAAAGCTCTAATGTTGGAAATACCTTATCTGAATACAAAAAGGCCACTTCCATACCTCTTGTTTTGGTAGCACAAAACACTGAGACAAAAGATTTTGACTGTATAAAAATTGATGATGACTACGGAGTAAGGCTTGCTGTGGAGCACTTTATTCAAATGGGGCATAAGGATATTGGGTATGTGGGGGATGAATTGTCCAATACAAGGCTTGATATATTTATGAAGGTTATGCAGGAAAATAAGATGAAAATAAATAAAAAGTGGATACAGGTGGAAGAAGAGAGGTTTGAAAAATGTGGCTATGATTTAATGAGCAGCTTGTTAAAAGCGGATGACATTCCAACTGCTGTTTTAGCAGCTTACGATGATATTGCCATCGGAGCAATAAAAGCAGTTTTCGACAAAGGTCTTAAGGTGCCTGATGATATTTCAGTAGTAGGGATAGATAATGTAAGGATATCATCATATTACCAGCCTGAACTCACAACCATAGCAGGTCCGGTAGAAGAAATGGGAAAAATCGCCGTAAAACTCCTATTTAAAAAGGTAAAAGACAGACAATATAATGTAGTGCAAAATGTAAGGCTTTCACCAAGGCTAGTGCAGAGAAAGTCGGCAAAAGAATTCATAGAACAAAATGACTCACACAATGTTTCGAAATAAATTATACATAATAAAGTTTAATCCAAAAATAATTGCGAAAATATTACGAAAAGGCATTGACAACTAATCACATCTAGATTACAATGTATACTGTAACTAAATATTATCATCTGCAATGCAAAAATGTGAAACAGTACATAGTAATATAGTTTGCGAAAAATATTCATCAGGCAGAGGGTATCTTTATTTTGTGGAGGCTTGAAACAGTGTGTTATTTGTTAGGTATTGATGCCGGTACAACTTCATTTAAAGGAATTTTAATTGACGAGAAAGGCAATACAATATGTATAGCTAAAGAAAACTACAGTCTGTTAAAATCTGGTGATAATGGCGGTAATAATGATTATGGCAACAATAATAATATAGTCGAATTCAGGGCTGAACAGTATTGGGAAGTTTTTAAAAAACTGATAAACAAAATTCTCGCATACTCAGAAGTTAGGCCCGAGGAAATAGCAGGACTTGCCATAGATAGCCAAGGTGAGACATTAATATGCCTTGATGAAAATGGTATACCCTTAAGAAATGCCATTGTGTGGATGGATAATAGATCTACAGAAGAAGCAAGTGAACTGCGAGAAGTATTTGGCATTGAAAAGGTGTATGAGATAACAGGCCAACCGGAGCTGACTTCTACTTGGCCGGCAACGAAAATGCTTTGGCTAAGTAAGCATCAAAAAGATGTTTTTAAAAACACAAAAAAATATCTTTTGCTTGAGGACTATCTCAATTACCGGTTAACAGGAAAATATGTCACTGAAAAATCCTTAGTTTCTTCATCTTTATATTTCGATATTCACAAAGGGCAATGGTGGGAAGAAATACTCAATTACATAGGAATAACAGTTGATCAATTGCCGGAAATAAAGGAATCAGGACAGCCTATAGGTGTATTAACCGAAGAAGCCTGCAGAGAAACCGGCCTAAGCCGGAATACAATAGTAGTTACAGGCGCTTTGGATCAGTTGGCAGGTATAATTGGAGCAGGTAATATTTATGATAATATTGTAACAGAATCTACCGGCACCTGCCTGGCAATGTGCATGAACGCAGGTAGCCCGCCTGTATATAATGAAAAATTAAAAATACCCTGTCACTATCATGCAATTTCAGATAAATATTGTTTACTATTCTGGTCCCAAACAGCAGGCATTATACTAGAGTGGTTTAAAGATAATTTTTATTTTCTGGATAATAGCATTAATAGCAATAGTATCAGGTATAATGAGAATAACTATATCAAAAAGAATGAAGATAGTTATAGTAAACAGAGTGGGCAGAATAGCTATAATAGTGCTAAACAGAATGAAAACAAAGAAACAAAATATGGTATATATAGCCATAATAATATATATAAAATAATTGATGATGAAGCAGCAAAAGTCCCGCCGGGATCGGAAGGTCTTATTCTACTCCCACACTTGAATGGAAGTGCTACACCTCATTTTAATCCTTTCGCAACAGGTGTGTTCTATGGGGTGACCCTAAACCATACTAGAGCTCATTTTGCCAGAGCTATTATGGAAGCGGTAGGCTATATGCTAAAAGAACATATAGAAACTGCAGAAAGCTTTGAAACAGAGGTTAAGGAAATCAGATCCATTGGGGGAGGTGCTAAAAGCACATTATGGAATCAAATTAAAGCAGATATTACAGGAAAAGAGATAATAACACTTGAGAATACTGAAACAGCCTCTCTGGGAGCAGCTATACTTGCAGGGTTAGGCACAGGAATTTTTAAAGATTTGGAAAGTGCCTGTAAAAAATGCATAAAGATTAAGGACAGGTATTACCCTGATACATCTAAAACACTAATATATCAATCCAGCTATGAGAAATATAAAGAGTTATATAACAGCGTTTATCCTTTGTTTTTTAGTAGGGGAAACACACTATGCATAATATAAATAAAAACCTTAGTGCTAACAGCAAAAATACAGATATTAACCAAGGTAATAAATGCTACCTTTATGCTAGAGTTTTTTGTCCTAGATGTGGAGGGTTTAATATTTGTAAACATCGCTTACTTTCTCGTAAATATTTATGCAATGATTGTGGATATAAATGGATAAGCTAATTGTTATATAGTATAAGTTTAGTGAAGATGTGTGTAAATACAAAAATGAGCAAAATGGAAAAAACTTGGAAAGTGGGAATCTAAAAATGTATAAAGCAGGTTTTGTAGGGTTTGGCGAAGTTAATACACCAAGGGATGTAGTTGATGCAAAATGCAATGAAGCAAAGGAGTTGCTTGTAAAGAACGGATTTAAACTGGTAACTACAGGTTCTGTTACTGATGATGAAAAAAGTACAGAAGCAGAAAGGGCAATCAGGGACTTAAAGGGAGATGATTTTGATTTTCTGATAGTCTGTTTAACTGGGTGGATTCCTTCACATACTGTTATAAGGGTGATTAGTGAATTTAAAGAAAAACCTATGGTTTTGTGGGGATTAGCTGGAAACAGTAAGGATGGCAATTGTAGTAATTGCAGTAATAGCGAAAATGGAAGCAATGCTATCAATGCCAGCAATATGAGACTTGCTACCACAGCAGCCCAGGCAGGAACAACTGCTATCAGAAAACCTATGGAAGATATGGGTTATAAGTTTAAATACATATATGACTTCCCGGATGCTCAACCTAAAATTGATGAAATAATCACTTTTGCAAAAGCTGCCACTACAGTTGCGAAACTAAAAAAAAGCAAGGTCGGCATGATGGGTTACCGGGATATGAGGCTTTATGGCACTATGTTTGACGGAGTGTCTCTTAAAGCTAAAATCGGAATTGAAGTTGAATTTTTCGAAATGCTGGAAATTGTGCAGAGAATGAAAAATATTGATGAAAACAAGGTTAATCAACTCATAGAAAAAATTCTTAAAGAATGGGATTTTCAAAAAGAACCTAATCCAGATTCTCTTAATTTTGGAGTAAAAGCTTTTCTCGCCTTGAAAGAAAAAATCGAAGAGGATGGATACGATGCTATATCACTAATCGACGTAGATGGTATGAAGAAGCTCTTAAATTTTCCACCTTCATTGATATTTATGCTTATTGCCAACGAAATGAAAAAATACACTATACCTGAAAATGATACATTAGGAGCTGTAACCCAGTTAATAACAGGTTATGCTACCGGGCAGATTTCCGCTTATATGGAGTTTTATGAATTCATGCCGGATAGAGTACTTATCGGGGTACCTGATTATATACCGGCTGAAGTAATAGATGGATCTCTAAAAGTACTTCCCACAAGTTTTGGACAATTAAGTGAAGGAGTGTTAAATGTATCAAAGGTGAAAACAGGCAAGGTGACGTTAGCAAGATTGGGTTACAGCAATAATGAGTACGTAATGCATATAGTAACCGGCACGGCAGTTGAACCAAGGGGTTGGGAAGAAGTAGGCTGGGAGGCCCCTGCACCACAGCTTCCAAGTTTAGAAGTAATACTTGATACGCCGATAGATGATTTTGCCCAGAAAGTAATGGGCCAGCACTATATTGTAACTTATGGGGATAATGCGGGGGTGCTGAAGGATATATGCAAGCTGATGAGTATAGAAAATATGTAAATTACAGAAATATGTAAAAATTGATTATATGCTACTAAAAATGTTATAATTGAGTTCAAACAATGACACTCACCTTTAGGTTTATTTGGTTGTCGTGAACTTAATTATACCAGAAAAGAGGGGGTCATTGTTTTTTATTTCAAAGAAACCTGAAACCCTTGATAAATAGAACTTTGAATCTATTTAATATTCAAATAGATTAACACTACGATTATTATATGAGAGGTAAAATTATGAACAATGCATCAAAAACATTATTAGTTGGGTGGGCTTCTCGCGAAATAACGCCGGAAAGATCCGTTGCATTATGTGGACAGCTTTACGAAAGAATCTCAAAATATGTTAGAGATCCTTTAACAATTACTGCTCTTGCACTAGAGGAAGTTGATGAAAAAGGAAAGACTTGTGGGCATTCAATTATAGTTTCATGCGATCTTATAGCTATTTATAGAACATTGTTAGATGCAGTTCGTGAGAGACTAAAGCATAAAACAATTAGCATTAATGTTAATAAAGTGTTTATTTTCGCAACTCATACTCACACAGGTCCAGTTTATGGAAAAAGCGATGATACCACAAGCTGTAGTGTCTTTACTATCAATGACAAAAACTCCAGCTCTGGGGAAAATATAATAACTGCGGCAGAATGTTTCGAGTTTCTTGTTGATAAAATCTGTGAAGCTATCGAAGAAGCTTGGAGTAATAGGACACCCGGAAATATTAGTTCAGCAATGGAGAGGGCAGAAATAGGGTTTTGTAGGATGGTTATGTACAGGGATGGAAGATCAATAATGTATGGTGATACTAATACTGCTGATTTTGAAGGTTTACTGGGTTCAAGCGACTCCGCTATAGAAATGCTGTTTTTCTGGAATGTTGTCAAAGAACTTACAGGAATAGTAATCAATGTATCTTGTCCTTCTCAAGTTGTTGAGCACATGTCTTTTATATCAGCTGATTTTTGGGGAGAAACCAGAAAAGAGATACGTAAAAAATTAGGAGATAATATATTTGTATTACCAATAACTGGTGCTTCAGGAGACCAATCACCTCGTGACCTTGTAAGGTTAAAAAGGGATACTGTTTTAAAGTCCAGCTTAACTGAGTTAAATACCTCAAAGCCAATAACAGATAACTCAACACCTGGATGGGAAATGTATGATGAAAGAGGTCTATATATAATTGCAGAAAGAATTAGCTCTGCTGTTAATAATGCTTATACTAAAGCGGAAAAGACAATAAAGAGTATAAATGAATACAAGCATGTTGTTGAGGAAATATTGTTACCAATAAGGCGGGTAAGCATGCAAGACTACAAAAATGCACTTGAACAATGTAATAGGATTGTACGGAAATATGGCATTGATGAAAATATTGATATTGAAAGTTTATATAGTAATTTACATCAAACTGCAATCAGAGAAGAAATATTTTTACCATATGGAATCGTAGAAAGATATAAAATGCAACAAGAGCAGGAATTTTACAAAACTGAGATTCATGCTGTAAGGTTAAACGATACAGTTATTGTAACTAATCCATTTGAGCTTTATCTTGAATATGGAATGAGAATCCGGGCACGATGTAAAGCTAAGCAGGTTATTATTGCTCAACTTGCATGCGATTCTGCAGGTTATTTACCAACAGAACGTGCAGTAAAAGGAGGAGGGTATAGCTCGATAGTAGCGAGTAACATTGTCGGACCAGAAGGGGGCTCATTACTTGTAGCACATACAGTGGAACTTGTAAATAATATGTTCAGAATGCAATGAAAATGAATTTGCAGTATAAAAAACATAAATATTATATTTAGTTAATACATTTTAAATTGGCAGTTGCTGAACTAGATAGTAAAGAAAGGAGATAGAGTTTACTTAATAAATAAGTAGTTTTATAAAGGCTTTGAATAAAAATTGTAAACAATAGCCAATAATAACTTGTGAAAGAGAGGAATGGTATTAAATGAAAGGTAAAATTAAACGTATAGGTGCTTTTGTTATTGTTATAGTATTTCTTTTTAGTTTTTCCACTGCCTGTACACCAGAAAAGAACGGTGACAAAATAAGTAATAGTACACAAAAAACATCTAGTAGTACACAAAAAACATCTAGTAGTACACAAAAAACATCAGATAATACGAAAGAATCAAATGATACTGGAAAAGAGGGCACAAATGAAACTCAAATAGGAATTCCTTCAAGCCCACCTGTAAAAATAAAGTTTATGTGTTCTCAGACTTGGGCTGGTTCAGAATACGGTTATGAAACAGGTCTGCCTAGAATAAAAGAATTAGAAAAAAGGACAGGTGTAGAAATAGAATGGGAAGTATATCCGAAAGAAGACTTCTACCCAGTATTTAGAACTAGAGTCGCAGCAGCTGTCGATTTGCCTGATACGTTTGAGCCTATTGGGGTAGATGATATGAACAAATGGGCAGATGAAGGAATATTTATACCACTAGATGATTTAATAGAAAAATATGCTCCAAATATAAAGAAAAGGTATACTGTCGATTATCCAGGAATGTATGATCTTATAAGATCAGGAAAAGATGGTAAAATATATCACCTACGCCATATGCATTTTTTTGAAGGTGAAGATATTGAAGTAATAATGTATAGAGAGGATTGGCTGAATAAAGTAGGTTTTAAAAAACCGCCTGAAACAACAGATGAGTTTTACAACTTTTTGAAGGCCTGCCAAGATAAGGATGTGAACGGCAATGGGTTAAAGGACGAAGTTTTATCTTCGGAGGGGTCATACAGATTGTTTCTAGGGTTTTCATCAGCCTTTGGAGTACCACTATATTCGCCATGGGTTACAGATGGATGGCAGGAAGAAAACGGAAAGGTATATTATCCATGGATAACACCTGAAGCTAAAGAAATGTATACATATTTCAATAGACTATATAAAGAAAACCTATTATGGAATGATACACCCGGAATCGGTAGCGCAAATTTAAGAGAATATTATGATGAATTATTTGCTAATAACGCTGTATCAGCTATGTGCCATTTCCCTAAAAACGCAAATGATTTTCATGAGGGAGTAAAAGGGATTGAAGGTGCACTATATAATATTTTGATGCCACTTATAGGACCACAAGGACATGGAAAAGTTATATATAAAACTCCTTACTTTCCATACAATTCTGCCACTGTAATCACTAGAGATAGTAAAAATCCTGATGCTGTAATGAGATTTCTTGATTATTGTATGAGTGAAGAAGGATATTTATTGCTAAGGCATGGTGAAGAAGGTGTACACTGGGAAAGAAATAACAAAGGATTAGTTGTTAAGACACAAGAGTGGGAAGAAATTACTAAAAATGATCCTAATGCATCAAATAAATACGGAACTGTAGGTTGTTTCCCTGTGTGGAATGATGAAAGCTTTGAACAATATTCCGTTAAATGGAAACGACCAGAATTAAAAGGTATTGTTACTGAAATTTTGAAAATGCCTTCAAAGTCTAAGTTTATTCCTGCATTAGCTAATCCTACAGAAGAGGAACAAAATATTCTTAATTTACATCAAGCAGAAATTACTGGGTATATGTGGAGTACAGTTAATGCATTTATAAGAGGAGATGAACCTTTATCAAAGTGGGATGATTTTGTAAAAAGGGTTAATGACTTAGGATTAAGTAAGATTCAAAAAATACAGCAGGACAGATACAATAGAGCTATGAATAAAAGATAGTATATGGTATTAAAATTATTGGTAGCATTAAAATCTGCGAATAGATAATAAAAGAGAATGCAAAGTAGAGTGGAAGAAAGTTCATACCTTCCACTCTAAACACGCAAAGAAAGGGCTGATGGAATGACTTGCAAAAAGCGCCGGCTATTTAATAAAAAACCCTATAGGCTTAAAACTAAAACTATACATAGGTGTATCCGCCCTAATTTATCCCCAAGCTTATTTATGAAAAAACTGATGATTCTATGTCTATGCATATCAATAATCCTTTCATACTCACTGTCTGGTCATGTAAACGCCGCCCCAGGCAAGCCTTTAAAAGAAAAGTTTGACATAGACGAAAAATTCGGTCAGGGTACAAGAGTAGATGAGCTTTTGAGACAGCCATATTATTCATCTATACTCAAAGTATATGAAGAAAAGGGATATGCTGCGGTAGAAAATACCGAAATTACTCTAAAAGCAACAGAATCAGTGAAATCGAATAAAGGTGACATACCTGTAAAAACGGGTTTGTATGGAAAAGATGAAGAACTTCTCTTATGGCAAGAGGGATATGAATGGTTTGAATGGGAATTTGATATTCCAAAGACTGGTCTTTATGAAATTGAGGTAGAATATTACCCTGTACCCGGAGGGGGATCCCCAATAAGAAGGTCACTTGCTATAGACGGGCAAATAACATTTGAAGAAGCCAATAATATTGTTTTTGACCGGATGTGGGCGGATGATGGAGAACCTAAAATCAATAATATAGGGGATGAAGTAAGGCCAAGACAAAAGGAGATTCCACAGTGGGATAAAGTAGCTTTAACAGACAGCGAAGGAATGTACCCTGGTCCGTTTAAGTTCTACTTTAGTGAAGGAACTCATATAATTCGTATGAATTATATAGATCAGCCTGTAGCCTTTTCAAGGATAATAATAAGAGCTCCCGAAGAAATACTTTCGTATGAAGAAGTTAAAAAGGAGTATGTGCAAAAAAACTATTCACATGGAAGCGACACTACTATTTTTCAGTCAGAAAGTACTGCTATTTTAAAAAGTGATCCTACTTTAAGACGTGAAAGTGACGCAGACCCTAAAACTCAACCTTTATCCAGGGGCAGCCGTGTACTTAATGTAATTGGAGATTATCGCTGGAGAAAAGGAAATCAATCTATAACCTGGGAATTTACCGTTCCTGAGAGCGGTTTATATAAAATTGGACTAAGGGCTGGTCAATGGTATACTGATGGTCTTCCATCATACAGACAGATAGCGGTAAATGGTAAAATACCCTTTGCCGAGCTTAAAGAATATAGCTTTAAGTTCAAGCATGCAAGCTGGCAGACAGAGACATTAAGGGATAATAATGGTGAACCATTCCTGTTTTATCTGAATGAGGGAAAAAATACTTTGACCATGACGGTAAAAATGGGACCAATACGGGACTTTATACATTCATTAACCGAGGACTCAATTTTACTATCAAACCTCATATATAAAATTACAATGATAACTGGCAGTGATCCCGATTTGTTTTTTGATTATAACCTTGATAATAGAATACCGGATCTTATTGAAAAATTTGAATATTTTTGTGATAGCCTCGAAGAAAAAGCTAGGGCAATGGAAGATATGTCAACAAAGACTCCTACCTGGGTACATAATAAAAGAAGCCTTATAGCTGCATTCAAAAAGATGATAGAAGACCCCAGAAGTATTGCAAAGAAACTAAACGAACTGGTAAATGCCCAGAGCAGTTTAGGTTCTGAGATATTAGCTCTTAAAGAACAGCCTCTTGTAATAGATTACTTTACGGTTGGACCGGAAAAGGAAAAATGGGAACATATTAAATCCAACATATTTGAAAAGCTTTACACTACTGTATACAACTTTTTACGTTCTTTCTGGGTTGATTATGACAGCATAGGGAATGTATACGAAGATTCAGAAACTGAAACAGACAGCCAAGGGAAAAACAAAGAAGATGGAAAGGATTTTGGAAAAAATAATAAAACCAATAAATTGATTAATATATGGACTGCACGGGGTAAAGAGTGGGGAGAAATTATCAAGGAAATGGCAGATGAAACTTTTACGCCTAAAACAGGGATTGCAGTAAACATGAACATCCTGCCTGCTTCACAACTCAATGCTGGTGCTGTAAATGCACTAATGCTTGCAATAGCCTCAGGCAGAGCGCCTGATGTTGCCAGTGCAGTAGGTGCTACTTCACCTGTTGAGTTTGCCATAAGGGATGCAGCAGCTAACCTTATGGAGTTTGATGATTATGACAGCGTAGCTTCCAGATTTCTTCCCGGTATTATGATACCTTTCGAATATAACGACGGGATATATGGTCTTCCGGAAACAATGGGATTTCGAGTTTTATTTTACAGAAAAGATATAATAAATGAGCTTGGAATAAGACTTCCTGATACATGGGATGATTTTTACACACATGTACTTCCTGTACTTAATCAGCACCAGATGGAGTTCTATTATCCGGCCGATATAACAACATTCCTATTTCAGAAAGGCGGAAGTTTTTATAAGGAAAACGGTATGAAATCTGCTCTTGACAGCCCTGAAGCATACCAGGCCATCAAAGAAATGTCAGAGCTTTATACAAGCTATGGCCTTCCTGTAGCCGCAAATTTTTACAACCGCATGAGAACCGGAGAAATGCCTATGGGAATTG
>DAOSDD010000061.1:0-19256 GCA_035362115.1 Clostridiales bacterium
CATAATAGATTTTAGGTTCCTCTAAAAATGAGGTTGGATAGATGACTACGCTATACAGTAAGCCATAATCTTCAAGGTATTTGATTAAATCTCTGCACTCCTGAGGAGCAGCAATCTTCAAGGAATCAATCTGAGAAATCATTTTAATAAGATCATTTTTTTCAATTTGATTTTTTAAATAAAAATATTCGGACAGCATTAATAGAGATTTCTTTACTATATTATCATTAGCGTCATATCCGTAGTTAAATATAGATCTAAATTCAGAGTCAATTTTCTCTATTTTTTTATTAAGAAGGTTTGTAATTGTAATTGATGATTGTTCTATTGCTTCCACTTCTTTGTGATTATATAACTCACAGAAAATTTTTAATGCTAGCGGCGTTTTTATGCTCCATCTCAGCCATTCATTTCCATTAAGTGTTACGTCATATGCTTTTATATATGCATCAAACAAACTACTTACAGGTGCATCCCCATCTGATGTTGATCTTAGCACACTAGACATTATTCTTTTATCTGGTGAAGTTACATTAAATACATATGGCCTACTCGTAAAACAGAACTTAACCCTTGGATACTTTTTACATATAGCTTCAGTTTCACCAATTAAGTTAAACCATGTGTCATAGGGCCTAAGCTCATCTATTCCATCTACACAAATTAAAACTTTAGGCATAATATATATTCCATCAACTGGATTGTTTTTTTCCAATACCTGCCTATGTTCATTCCTGCAAGACAAAGAAGATAGCCCCTGCCAAATTTCACCTTCACTCCAAGCATTTGATAAACCAAGTGCTCTTGTCAATATTTCATGCCAAGTTGCTTTATTTGATATAGATTTTGCTCGTATCAAGATTGATACATGATTTTTACTCATATTAAAATGCTTTACTACATTAGCAATACCATGTGTTTTCCCTGTTCCAGGATCTCCTAAAACTAATAAGGTATCTTCTTTTAGTTGACTAATGGTTGTAATGATATTTTCATCAGCACTACTATCAATGATTTTATGTATGCTTTTCTTGATTTCAGAGAAATGGATTGGTTTTTTATTCTTTGAACATTTTTCTAGACACCCTAATAGGTCGTCAAAATCATAAGAAGATAATAACTCTTCAATATGTGTGCAAATTAGTTTATCCGAACATAAAGATTCTATAAAAACATCTATATGACTAATAGTCCTTTTAACTTTAATGCTTACCTGATTTGCTATTTCTGTAAGGTCTTTTTTATTAAATAATGATACACAGTCATCTAATTCTAGCAAAAAATTATTACATAAATATTTGAGTTCTTTTAATTTTACACAAACTAAATTCCTTTGGTTATGGCTTCCTATCAACAAATTAACGTGTTGGTTTATAGCACCATTTACATGTAAGTCTGGTAAATATCTTTGGCTTAACCAACTGCTTTTCTGTTTTTCAAAAGACAAATCAATTATATCCTGTGAGATCTCTGATTTTTCAAACCAATATCTCAAAATTCCTGAGCATTCAGGGTATTGTAATTCAGTTAATATTCTAGTACTGTTCCATAACTCAATTTCCAGATTGGGCAAAGAAATTAGCAATTCTTTTTTTAATTCTTCCCATCTGCTAGATTCTGTTTTTTCGCTTATTTTATTACCTTTACTCATCTTAGAAGAAGATAGATCCCTTGGCACACAAATAATATACTTTTTTATCAATGGTCTAATTTTTATAGCAGTTTTAACTGAATTTTCAATTTGCCTGAATTGACTATCTTCAATACTGCTTTTAAACCACTTAGATTGTACAGCAACTATACTGTCATCTTTCGTGACAGTGTACGCTTCTACTCCACCATCCCCGCCAGCGCCATTCACAAAGAAAAAGGATTTTATATTATTAGCATAGTTTCTTCTACACCACAATTCAAATAATTGATTGCACATAGTTTCAAACGCATGTGTTGGTGCATCATTATAGGTTTGAAAATGATCCCAATTCATAATATCACCCCGTTGGTATAAGCCCTTAACTATAGCCTGCGATAACTCATAATTCTATCTTAATCTAACATTATTATTCAATTCTATATTTCTGCCGCCCGGAAGAAGTCTTCTCAATCGCTTGTATAGAAGCTTTTGACGTATTGATATAATTAAAAAATAAAGTACCAAGCAAAAGACGTTTGCTTCGGGAAATGCGATTCCATTCATAGACTTTAAATAAATCTCTCACTAGGAAAACTTCTGATTAATTCGAATTCTCCGTTTCTTTAATCACAATATTTAGAAGTTCACTTACATTCCGCATAAAAACCCTCCGCACAATGTTGATGTCAACAATGTTATTGATATGATTATATCGCAAATATGTAATTATTTCCATTAGTTTAACAATATTCTATATAAAATGAGAATGCCAGCTATAAACCGACATTCTCTCATAATTGCCTAGCCTCAAATTTGCCTTACACTGCACAGCATAGACATGCCTAAACACTCTACTCAATCCACTGAGTAAACATGCCTACACACTCAAGGTCTAGCACTACGGAAACTTCAATTTTATTTTTCAAAACCTTATTTCTGAAATCTCCGCCATCCGTTGTGAATGTAGTGAATTTCGCAAAGTGCTGAAAACTCAGGACTTCTAAGTATCTTTCCTTTGCATTCCTATTAGACACTCTACATGGCTTGTTGCTGCAATTATGATGGCCGTCGAGCCTGGTACCCCCTTGGCGTCAGGGTACATTTCCGAAATCTTGCTCCTTTGCAAACTGTTTTTGCGATTCAATACCCTCTTTCACACTTGCAATCCAGGTAAATTGTAAATAATAAAATCTCTTTAAAAGCATGATATTCCTTCGAATGCTTTATTCGGTGCAATTTCACTCGGCGTTATTCCTATTTTTGTGCTCAGTCTTGTTCCCCGACTTAATAATACACTATAATTTTCATCTTCAAGAATACGCTCTTTAAGCCTTATACTAAAATCATCGGTAACCGAATATCTTTATTCTGTTTACCAAAGTGTTCCTCAATTAATTGGTTTGTTACAGCATATCCCTGCTCACAATGGAAGTATTTCATAATCAATTCTTCGATTACCCTCGTGAACTTGATTATAATTATCCAATGCTGACTGTAACGCAGTTACATCTGAAGCTTTTTTCAAGTGAATATACAAATCTACCTTTGCGCGACTACATGCAACATAGTACATTCTTGTAAATTCCTCTGCGTTCTCCTCATTAAGAAGTTGCGGGTTTGAAAACATACTGGTTAACGTAGTATTATCTCTATCCCTACGGCTATTGGGTTCAAGACTGACAATAACCTTTTCCCATTCACGTCCTTTCGCTTGATGGACGGTCATATAGCGGCTATCCTCAGAAAAAACTTCTGTAAAGAGCTTATGCGATGTGTACCAACTGAGCAAAGAAACATTAGTTTTAATTTCATCTCTATCTTCATCGTCGAAAATCGGAATGGTAAATTGTTCCTCTCCAATAACCGATACAAGTTCGGTATACTTTTCTTCGTTTAGTTGAGAACTGAATCCATTGATTATATCAACGGTCAAAGCTTCTACAGAAAGATCCCCAAACACTTCATCTGTCAACCGCTTTAATTGCGTAAGGATTTTTGGTGTTAATTTCTTCGTGTCAAAGTCTGTTATGAGTGCAAGTGCAGCGATTATTTCAACAAGCGCACCAGTTTTATACCCATTCCAGAGTCTGAAAATAAACTTGAAAGCCCGAACCCAAGTTACATAGTTATGTTCGACAATATCGCTTCGTATATCAATCGGCGAAGTATAATAGGCATTATAAATTGCTTTTAAACTTCTCTCTTGCTCTCCGTTTATGTCCTGGATATAGGAAAATGCTGCTGCCCAAGTGCGGGTAAGCACTACAGCACCATCAGCAATCGCGGAGTTTATCAGTTGCTTGGCAGCCGCATCTTCACCAGAAATGATATGGATTTTTGTCTTCTCTGCCGATTGCTTTTCCTCATCACTGTTATAGCACTTTTCGCTATTCTGAGTGACAGTTGAATCCGCTTTGCGCAGAAAATTACATAGATTAACTACATTAGCGGTTGATCGTCTGTTGCCGCTAATTGCGTATTCGCTTGAAGCCCGATTGCCATCTATATTTAGGGCTAAAAACTGCGATGGCCTTGCCCCTTGAAAGCTATATATAGACTGTGCAACATCACCAATCGTTCCAATAACGGTTGACTTGCTTCCTATTAACTTGATTAGCAAAGTTTGCAGAGGGTTTGTATCCTGAAACTCATCAACAAAAATAAATGGGAACTTGACTCTTGTTGCATAAAGCGCAGTATGGTTGTGCTGAAGTATACGATAGCCAAAGTAAAGGATTTCATTATGAGTCAGCTTTCTTACCTTCGACCAAGTATATTGCTTTATAGGAATGATGTGATTATTGTTAATCTGTCTTGATGCCCGTAATTTTGCTGTTTTGTCAGCAAGGTATGCCGCAAGATCGACCTCAACTTCACCTAATATTTTCTTACTGTAAGACAATTCTTCGGTATCCCCGACCGCCGATTTTATGAACTCAAATATATCTGTTTTGTCGATACCATGCAGGATTCCCATTCCCTCGACTTGTGACGTAATCTTACTTTTTCCTTTTACGGTAATGCCAAAGTCCTCCCGCATAATTTGCCGCAAATCTTCTTGGAACGGCTTGATGATATGCTCAATAATAAACCCATGAATTGTATGGGCTTCAACAGATGAAGAAAACCTATCAAGACGATGCTTAATTTCATCAACCGCTGCATTTGTGTAGGTAATACAAAGAACCTTCCTCTCTCTGCTTTGCACAACGAGGGGATAGGTAGTAACAATATTCTTCACGTTTTCCACGAGGAAATGTGTTTTTCCTGCACCCGGCCCGGCATATATCTTGATATGACTATCAAGCTGTTCTGGTGTTAGTAGATCACTTGAATTTATTCCGATAGACATAGCCATTTCAACCCCTCCTGTATGTAAGCGGGAACAGTTAAGTCCTTCGCCAATCCCTCATCCACAAGTATATTAAGAGCAACATCGCCTTTACACCCTTTAGCATAATGTAAAAACAAGTTGGCAAAAAACAAGTTCTCATACTCAGTCTTGTGAGCAGTATCGTCCTGAATCGCTTGCTTATATGCATCCAGTCGTTTCTTTACAAGAGGTTGTGAGCGTCCATCTAATTCGGGTAGGTGTGTTTCCCACTTTGCAAAGTCAAACCCATGTTCATCAACAAAGTCAGATATAACCTGACTTGTTGGCATCTTAAAAATTTTTAATGAAATCTCCGGATTATCAAAGTTGCTAAGTAGCAACTCATCCTCAAATGTGCGCCCACCAATCGACTGTGTTGATATATGAAAATTATCAATCGGAAAGCGGTTTTTAAGTTTCTGTATATGTTCAGGCGCGGTCGTCTGATATGCCTCAATTTTTTCTGTTTTGCCGTCTGCAATCCACTTAAAATCGCAGTCAGTTATACACAGAACTTTTTTATTAACAGCGTTTCCATTAAACAACTCCACAAAATGCTCGAAATGCTTACCACCAATTTCAACCACGGCGATATGCTCATCCTCGTAAGAACAGCCACACTTCTCCATAAACAAGGGCATTAAAAGCCTCTCTGCGATGCCTTCAACCAGTATCACTTTATCGGCAAACAACATATCTGAACGTGTGACATCGAGAAATTTCGTTAAGTGCTTTTTAGCTTTCTCTTTATGCTTTTCGGCACCCTCACTGTCAGTAAACTGCACAGAAAGACTCTGTTCTTTACAATCGGAACAATCGCCGTTCCTATCATAGGCAATCATAAACATATTATCTATGCCCGCTACGGCTGAAATGTTACTTGAATGTGTAGTAACAAATATCTGCTGATTCAAGTTGTCCTCTTGATCTAACTGACGCAAATATTTGAACAGCTTGTACTGCAAAGCGGGATGTAAATGTGCTTCGGGTTCTTCAAGGAGTAGAATTCGGAAGTCCCTGCCCGGACGGATTTCCGTCAGTTTTATCAACATATAAATATTAATCAGGTTGTTGTAACCCAATCCGTTATAAGAAAGCGGAACAATATAATCAGTCTTGGTGTCCCTTACTTCTGTGATATATGAATCCCCCACGGATACATTCGGACGAAGATTTTGTGAAATCGACACATTGCCGTGCGACAGCCCAATATCATTGTTTTCGCCCTCAAATAACTTCTCTAACTTATCTAATACAGATTGAAGAATGGCTTTCATGTCGAGGGCTACAGAATCCCGCAACTCTGCAATCGCAGTAGCATTCCCCTGATCTTTCGCAAAGGCATCAATTTCACGCTTAGTCTCCTTGTGGACATCATCACTGGTTCGTTCCGCACCAATAAAGCGAATATCAAATATTTCGGTAGCAGCCTTCTTGTCAGCAGCGGTATTACTGGCCGCGTTGTAATAAGACCACGAATAGCGATTCTCAAATGATTTTAGAATGATCATATATTTTCCAAAATCATTATCAGCTACTTTAGCAACTTCCCTCTTATAATCGCTGAGAGCCTTTTCATCAAGGGTGCAAACAGCTTTGATGATAGCGGTAATATTGTAATTGGTTGCCCCATCAGCTTCCTGTTGAAATTCAGTAAGTTCGTTCATGCCCAAGAATGGCAACAATCTGATAATGCTTTCATCCTCTGTGTCTTCTTCCGAAATAGTATGACAAATGGTATACTCAATCGCAATCTGCGGAGCGTCCTCACGGTATTTTGTTCCAAATCCGAGCAGTTCATTTTTATTGAAATCATCAGCACAAACATAAGGCTCACGCAACAATCTTACAGCAGTAAGTAGCCCTGTTTTGCCAGAGTTGTTAGCGCCGATTATAACATTAAGTCCCTTATGAAAATTCATGGTAAAATCCTTATAATTTCGATAGTTCTTTATTGAAATTCTCTGTATGTACATTAGCTGACCTCCGCTCTATTTTATTATTTATAAGTTACTTGCTGATTATCTACGCTGCTTGACGCTTAACAAATTAAATTCCATTGTAGTAATACCAATTATCTTACTTACTCCCCACACCTCTATGCTACCTTTAGCACTTATATTATAGATTAATAATTAATATACTAGATTTTTGTGTTTACAACAAATTGATGATTTAAATATCAGTCACCTATGCTTTTATTATTTGCAGTTTCGAAGTAGCTCTATTAATTACTCGCAACACGAATATTGCCTGAAAAATTCCCCTTTTTCATTTTTCTTATTTTTTTTCAAGCTATTAATCAAATTCATATTTTAGGTACCTCTACTGGTACCTCTGCACTATATTACACATTTCATCATATTTACAAATCATATCCTGAGCCAGTTTAATCTGGCATCTTGCCCTATCCAAATTATGATTTTCTCTATGTATACGGAAATATTTGTCCCCATTTATATGGTCAGCCAGGAAGCGTGATGCCAGTTCTATTGTTATGATTATAGCTTCCAGTGCCATGTATCTAGTTCTTCTTTTATCAGGAATTCTTTTGATGCTATCATGAATCCTTTTGTAAATTCTTCATATTTTTTCATATCTAACTCAACTTTTGATAAGTCTGTTTCAACTTCCATTGCAGTGTTAGCAGCAAAGTGGATAGTATCACCAAATAAGTTCAAAATCAAATAAATTATCACCTGCCATAACAAGAATATCATCTTCTATTTTCTCATTATCTATAGCAAACTTAATATCTGCTATTGCCCCCAGCCTGTTGTCATTTGAAGTGGTAAGGTCATTTGTACTTTAATTACTTTAGAACTCTTATACCCTTTAACCCACTCTACAAACTGTGAGTAAAACCTATCATTTGATACTATGTATATAAAATCAACAAACATTAAATGTTCATCAGCTCTCAGAATATTAGCTTACTGATCAAGGGTATCATTATCCAATCCTATAAAATATGTTTAGTTTCTAATACAAAACACAACTTCATCGTTCTAGACCTCTTTAAGCACTCACTTCTTTCTCTTCTGTTGCAAAAAACCACTGATACCAAACTTATCACAAGAATATATTATCTGTTTGATTTATCCTACACTCAACCTATAGCTTCGCCTTTTCGTGTAAAATTTTCCCTCACTTTACACTACCTGAATTTTTGTATGCAGTCCTAAAAGATTTGACACGCTCGAGTCGATGATCAATTTTGATAGGACTTTGATGGTATGGTTAAATTAAAAATAAATTCTATTTGCCCATATTTTGTTAAAGTAAGCTTTGTAATATATTATCCAAAATGCCATCAAATAAAGTTCCCTATTTATGTTAATACTATAGTGACATTATATTGCATGTGATTTGTATTATGCTGTCGAATTTTGTTGAATTGTTATTTCGTATATACGAAAATATGCAAGAATGTTTTTTATTAGATACCATCATGTTCTGGCACCGAACCTATCCCCCGGCTACATTTATTATATATGTTGTAATAGCTTTTGTATTATTTGTAGTAAATTGTAACGTATGTATAAAAAATATATGCAATCCATCAAGAATTTGCATATATTAAACCATTATCTTTTTCGCTTGTCGTATCTGTTGTATTTGGTGCCGGGCTAAAAATACAACGCACATACACCAGGATTTACAGTAACCTTTGTCATATTAATAATCACCTTAGCCATTATATTTAAATTTATACTCTTTGCGGCTGTTTATTGCCTGCCACTCTGTATATATCATACCATTTCATATGAACTTGCTACTAGTACCTCTGCACTAAATTACACATTTCATCATATTTATTCATCATATTTTGAGCAAGTTTGATCTGGCATCTTGCCTTATTGCAAAAAACCTTGTCCCTTTCAATATGTAAAAAGTGCCTGGCATGTGTGCATTTCGTGCCTGGCACCGAGTTATTTCTTTTTAAGCCTTTTTATGAATCCTTCAAGTCATATTATCTGTCTGTAACTTTTTCTATTATTGTTCTTTAGGAGTTTTGTCAAAATAAATAGCAACACATAAAAATACAAAATCTTCATCGGATAATCCCGTAGACTGATGGATAGCATTCCTCGGGATATATATTACTGTGTCTCTCCCTACTTCTTTTTCAATATCACCAACTTTTACCCTACCTTTACCGCTTAATATTATGTATACTTCTTCCTCATTATGATGAGAGCTCTCATCTGTTGTAACACCTTTTTTTACTGTGACTATATTAGATTCTATAATCTCCGCTTCATCGCCAGAAATTATATATCCTAATCCTTTATCCTTGCATTCAGAAACTTTCCTAAATATAGGTTTTATCATAATAAACTCCCCTTCTTATTACATTGTTATTTTAGAAATATGAGATAAGTATTTTTACTGCAACTATAATTGATTTAAAGCATTCCTAAACCCTTCCAGAAAATAATTATCAATACCCTTCTTGAATTTGCCTTTCATCCTATACTCCGTTACGGATCCATCACCAGCTTCATACCCACCTTCTTCAAGCATTTTATCACTGGGAACATAAGCTATTGCATCATTATATCCAAAATACAATACATTTGCTTCAGGAAGCAGCTCTTGCAAAACCTTCTTTACATCATAGGAAGGCTCGCCACCGATAGTAAATATATAGTGCCCTTTCCCTATACGGATAATTCCACAATTTAGTATTAAATAATCATGCAATCTATCATAGTTATTTACAACATATTCTGCATTGGACCACATTAACAATGAACCATTGCTTTCATAATCCTTTACCATATTCTTGTCAAAAGGAACTTTAGAATTATCACTGAAATTCTGTAATTCCTTTTCAAAAAAGGATAATGGGTAAACTTCTAAAGGTATCTTTATTTGAAACATTCTTGACGATAATGATGGTTGAATTACTTCCCACTTCTTGTTTATTAGTGAGCTTTGAATTTTTAACGCCATTGAAGAAGCAACTTCATTACAATCTTCATATGAAATAGGATGGAATTTTGATGATTTCGCACCTATCTTTAATTTTGAGTCACCACCGAACCCCTGGAAAAATACAGCAGTACACCCATAATTATTAGCCTCAATTAAATGACATAGACGGCCAGGATATTCGCTTGACAAGATTCTATAACTATCTAGATTAGATGGATGGCATGCAAAATTTATAGCAATTACTTTAACATTTCCACTTTTATCAGTCAATTTTAAAAGATACATATTCTTATCGCATTCTCCATCAGGATTTGGCAATATAGCTCTTTGCATAACATCATCAACTTTTAGCCTACGGCTTATATTCCATTCCCCCAATATACTTGTATACTCTATTGTTCCTTCATAAATGTTTAAGAAAGCCCGGTTTATACAATCCTTTATTCTTTGTAGGAGGAAACTTTCGTATTCCGGAGAATGGAATATAAAATCGTACCCTTTTAAACAAGGGCCAAAGTGCGTATGCGTATATGAAATTAGTAGATTATTATAGGGTATCTGATACTTTTCCGAAAGGTATTCTCCTATTGATATAGGTAGGCTATCATCATGGAAGCATAAGTCAAGTGAAAGCAAAACTAAGATTTGTTTTCCATCTTTTAATAATAAGCATTTAACATAAAGGTCATCATGGATACCGGTAAAGCTCTTGCCGAAAACCGTCCCAAAACCTAGCATCGTTGTTTCCACGCAGGGAGTTACAATATCCTTTGCAACGCCGAACATAATATTCTTTGACATAGAAACCTTCCTTCCCATATAATATTAGCTGAGGGTTAGGGTATGCCTACCCTCAGCACTATATTCAGCTAACATTATTCCATTATTCATTCCACCTGTCATAAGCCTTTTGTTTTATTTCTAGAATTTCGTCAATTCCCATCTCTTTAACTTTTGCAACATATGCATCCCATTTACTCAGGGGTTCTATTCCGGTAATAAATTGTGCCCTGGCCTGCGCAACAAAATTATTAATATCTGTTAATTTATTAGCTATAACGTTATTTTCTTCCTCGGTGACTTTTATCAAAGTATCAGGAAATGAAGGCTTTGCATATGGTAAATTATTTTTAAGCATACCTGTTTCTCTTGCTATATTATTAGCTCCTCCAGTAGTTGCATAAGTAACCCAAGCACTATAAAACTGGTTCCAGGATGCATATTTGGTAATCCATAACCATACGTTCGAGTCCCAATCGTCTGGTTGCAGGAAACTAATGTGTGATTTTTCATTGTTTGTATATTTCCAGTTAACTCCTTCCAGTCCGATATTCTGCGAGAGGCAATTTAACCCTGAACCTGGGACAACTTCATCTTCAGTATAATTCATATCAAACATTCTGAGAAGTTCCCGGACATACTTGCAATTCTTGTTAATTGCTGCTGCGGAAGATGATACCCCAATATAACCCTTGACCTTTCTTTCACTTGTGTATTGTGATGTTAACGGTGCCAAGCAATCTATATTGATTTTTCCATCTGGGAAATCTGATTCTGCAAGCATATCAGCACTTGTCATAAACGCCGCTTGCCCTGCTTTTATCCTGCCACTTGAAGTATCTGAATCAATTGTAAATAATTCATTTTCCAGCAATCCTTCCTTGTATAACTTGTTCGCATATTCCAAATATCTTCGATATTGTTCCGAAATCCTATTGTATACAACTTTTCCCTTACCATCATCTGCGAAATCATAATCATGGGCATCACCAAACGCTGAAAATAGAAACGCTTCAGTATGGTATTCGAACGTTCCTTTATTCAAAGGAAGAAACGGTGCATATCCTCCTGTCAAGCCGGAATCCTTTATTGCCTTAAGTACGTTGTAAAAATCGTCTACAGTCTTTGGTATTTCTAAGTTTAATTTCTTTAAATAGTCAGTACGGTAAAACATTTGCCCTATTGAATAAGTTGAATGTACCTGAATTTTAGGGAGGGTATAAATAGCACCATTTAGTTGCCGTATAACTTTTTCAGCTTCAGGATATTTTTTAAACCAGGATACAAGATTTGGCATATACTCATAGATTAAGTCAGAATAATCATAAAACATTCCGCCTTCTACGCCATAAATGAATTGTCGTTCGTTATCAACATAAGCATGGAAGAAGTCAGGGAAATCGCCTGCTGAAAAAAATAATTGAATAGCTGTTGGCTCTGAACTGGAAATCATATTCCATTTAATTTGAATATTGCTGATTTCCTCTAGCTTTTGCCAGTAAGACATTTCTTTCGGGTCTCCATCATATGTTCCCGGTGCAAACATTGATGTTACTGTGATGGGCTTTTTAACAATAGGATAACCAATCGCATTAAAATTTTCATCAGTTTTTGAGATATCTGTCTCCTGCCCTGCAGTTGTTTTTTGGTTATTTTTTGTTGGTGCGTTACAACCAAGTAACAAAGACAACAAAAAAATAATCAAAGTAAACATGGCTATTGATCTTTTTCTCATTTTAACATCTCCTTTTTTTATTATATATTATATAAAACAGTAAAAACTGTTGTATAAACCCTTTGAAAGTGTTCGTACTTACCCTTTCAAAGATCCGAGCATAACTCCTTTATCAAAATACTTCTGCAAAAAGGGGTATAGGATTAAAACAGGCAAAGATGATACAATAATAACAGAGTATTTTAAAAGATGCTTTAACTGTTCCATAAGGTAAAGCCTTTCACCACCAATTTTTTCTGCCATAGCCGCACTCATTTGCTCTGTTATTAATATTTCTCTGAGAAATAACTGAAGAGGTTTCTTTGCTTTGTCAGAAATATATATAAGCGCTGTAAAGTAAGAATTCCAATGGCCAACCGCATAATAAAGGGTCATAACTCCGATTAATGCCTTTGAAAGTGGGATTATTATCTGTACAAAGGTTCTTGCTGTTGAACATCCATCTATATATGCAGCTTCTTCAAGGTCCCTCGGTATATTTTGGAAGAAAGTGCAACATATAATCATATTATAAACACTAATTGCCCCTGTTATAATCAATATAAGTCTCGTATCCAATAACCCAAGCTTTTTAATTAATAAATACGAAGGTATTAATCCGCCAGAAAAGTACATCGTAAATAAAAAGTACCCCATTAGGAGCGGTCAGATAGGGATTTATAATTCCTGAAAAATTCGGCATAGTCGTAGATTTGCGGCTATGCCGTTTTTTCGTTTAGTTTGGTAAGTCGATAGCGCCAATGCAGTTATAAAAAATTTGAATCCGCTGGGTTCTGCGGCCATCTACTTTTTCAGCCTTAAATACAATAATTTTGTCAATGAACTCTCGGATAATCTCTGCATCCAATTCTGTAATTTCTGTGTACTTTTTAACCAGTGCCAAAAAGCGGTCGGTATTGAGGGACTGTTCATTTGCTGTATCAATGGTATGCTTTAATTTGGATATCCTTTCTTCCAGTGCCTTCTGCTCGGCTTCATATTCAGCCGACATCTTGTAAAAACGCTCTTCGGGAATTTTGCCCATCACATTGTCCTCATATAGCTTTCGAATGATTTTGTCTATGTCAGCAATGCGAGTCTGTGCTTGTTCATACTCCTTTTGACTTTGGCGGAGTTCTTTGGCAAGTTCCTTTTCTGAATTATTCATAACTATACGGATGAATTCCTGTTCATGGTCTTTGGCAAAGGAGGTCACACGCCTTAGGTCTTCTAACAAAAGCTGTTCCACTACAACATTGCGTATCTGATGTGAACTGCACATACCCTTTTTCTTGCGGTAAGTAGCACAAACGAAGTATTCCTTATCGTGTGTCCATCCCTTGCCTCTAACCTGATACAGCTTTGCTCCACAGTCGGCACAAAACATCATGCCAGAAAGCATTCCCATTTCACCTAATCGTGATGGTCTTCGCTTGCCATCTCTGATTTTCTGCACTGTTTCCCAAGTCCCCTCATCAATAATTGCTTCATGGGTATTTTTGAAAACCAGCCAATCTTCTGGATTGTTCAATATCTTGACTTTGCTCTTGTAGGACTTTTTAGAAGTCTTGAAATTCACTGTGTGACCTAGATATTCCATTTTAGCCAGAATATCTGCTACGGTACGAGCCGACCAAGCATATGGGTTTTCAGGTGGTCTTGCTGGAGTGTTAATACCCATTTTGCGAAGATGAACCGTAGGTGTATCAATGCATCGTTTTTCAAGTTGCTTTGCTATCTGCGTGGGTCCAAAGCCAGCCATGCACAGTCGGAAAATATCTCTGACCACTTCGGCGGCTTTCTCATCTATTATCCAGTGCAACTTATCTTCAGGGTCTTTAATATAACCGTAAGGTGGATTGGTACAGAGTGGCTTACCAGATTGTCCCTTGGATTTGAACACAGCACGGATTTTCTTGCTAGTATCCTTAGCGTACCATTCATTAATAATGTTAAGAAACGGTGTAAAGTCACTGTCTGCTTGGTTTGCACTATCAATACCGTTGTTAATAGCAATGAATCGTACATCTGCTTCAGGAAACATAATCTCGGTATAATATCCTACTTTAAGGTAATCCCTGCCGAAACGGGACATATCCTTGATGATAATCGTTCCGATTCTACCGGACTCTACATCAGCAATCATGCGGTTAAAGTCTGGTCTATCAAAAGTTGTACCGCTGACCCCATCATCCACATAAAATTCGATGTTGCGAAAACCGTTGTCCTCAGCATATTTTTTTAGAATTGCCTTCTGGTTTACTATGCTGTTGCTGTCTCCTGCAAGCTCATCATCACGGGAAAGCCTGCAGTAAAGAGCAGTAATTTTCGCTTCTTCAAATGCTAATGTTGATTTACGTATAGTGCTAAATGTTGACTGTCTATTCATTTTTCTCCTCCATTTCCGACAGTCTTCAAGCGGTTTAGCACTATGTATATTACCGTACTACCTTGAAGAAGTCGAGTTGATTTCCGTGGATTTATTTGAACTATCTGATAACTTTGAAAGGTTTTTTGCGTTGACTGTAATCAGTCGTTTCAGCTTGGAATATGCACTTTCCTTTGCTGAATCACTTACTCGTGATTCCACCACATAGACCGTACCTCCGATATCGGATTTGGTTGTGCGGCTGTTACTTTGATTTTCCATATCGTGACCTCCTGTCCGATGTTTTGATGGAACTGGCACTGAGCCGAATTGATGACTCAGTGCCTAATCCATTATTTAAGCTTTTATTTGTAATATTTTCAGAGCATCTGGTTGAATTAGCTTGCCATCCAATCTCTCGTAAGCAGAAAAGCCAATTTGCCCCTGCAATGCATATAACTCACTTAATTTTTTTATCGTTATTGGTTGACGTTCAATCAGCCAGTAGTATGATAAATCTCCAAATACAAGGCTTTTTGCTCCTGCTGATACTGTAGGCATATATGGAGAGGTAACTACAGGCTTTCCGAAGATGGTGTTATCTGAAGAATTCCACAGATAACTGCCGCTTGTATCTTTAAGGGTTCTAAGAAGCATGGCTGTATTATCGTGCATGATAAACACAGCGTTATTTCGGTATTCATCTTTTAATGAAAAATACAGAGAAGTAATCTCATCAAAAGAAATGGTAACACTGTCTGCTGTAGCTACATCTGCGTCTGCCGTAAGTATACCTGTTGGCTGTGTTGTGCCATTTCCATTAAATAATGCATTTTCCTCAGCCTTGCCAAAACGCTTCGCAAAATCACCCATCAGATATTTTTCAAGATTAAAGTTCATATCGGTGACGAATGAGCGGTTTAGCTTGACAAGAGATGCCAGCTTGTATGATTTCACCAGAAACTGTGTAAATGTATCGGCACTTTCGGGGATTGGATCTCCGTCTTCAACCCAATCTGCTGTACCCGTTGAGGATACCGCTTGAATTTTACCTTCTGCAGAAGATAGATTGATAACAGTAGCAAATCTACGGAATACATTCTCCTTTGCCAAAGCAGTGTTAAAGCCTTCTCTGAACTCGTCTGGTGCGACATAGGCTCCTGCATTATCAAAGCCCTCGCTTAGATTTTGATTATTTTCTTCTTTTCCTTTCATAACATTCCAAAACGCTCTATTATAAGTTGTTGATGTTGCCATAATCGTTTACCTCCTAAATTTTATTAAATGTGGGGTATATACCCCGTTTGAAACCGCGTTTTTTTACGCGTTGCCCCACGCCCGTTATCCAGATAAAAAGGTGTGGAGATTTGACCTGCCCCTAGGGGCAGGTATCAACACATGGAGTCATATCCAGTGGTTTAAAGCTTTGTAGCAAGATGTAGCAGGTAAAAACTAAACTCTCTATACGAGAGCGATTTTTTATATAACCTGTTTTTCTTGCTACAAGCTGCTACACTGTGTTTAAATAAGAAGAAATTCTTCTTCAGTCAGCTTATATCCGATAAGCATTGTGGTCATTCCACCACCAGAACGTGGTCGTTTCCGTTCTACACGGGCGATAGCTGTTAATGCTTGTTTGAAGTTTCTTGCATTCTCCGAATAACATCCATTGGCACTGCACCAACGCTGATACCGGGCATACACTTCGGATGTCCGCACCTCACTGTTAGGGCTTTCCTCCAAGGCATCCTCGAAAAATAATGCTATTTTATCGCTGTCACGCTTATAAGCCTCTGTTGCTGTCTTAACGGAATTAGGTAAAGTCAAACCTTCCTTCTTTAACAGCTGATAGCCTTCAATTAGCCAGTTAAGGATAGCACTCTGATTCTTCGCTTTGGCGAATTCGCGTTTTAAGTTTTTATCCTGCTCGCTTTCATCAAAGTGTCGTTCAAAAGGGATAATCACCACTCTGCCACTGGAAAACAGCGTCATATCCGTAATAACGGGCAGATAATTGGTGTTGATATACAGCTTAAACTTTGGCGAAAAGTCAAAAGAATTCTCATGTAGAAACCTTGCATTGATGGTGTCACCACCCGTCATGCTTTTTACCTGTGCAGCATTTAGGACAAGTCCTCTGCTAGGTTCGGAGATATTTACAAAGCGTACTCCTGCAAGCCGGGCAATATCTTCACTTGGACTTGAACTGTTATTGTTCTTTTTCAGACTGATAGTCTCTGGCCTTGCAGTACAGCCATAACTGCCCAATACCTTAAGAACGCTCTCGCATAGTGTACCTTTACCGTTTCGAGTTGTAGCACCATAGAGAACAAACAGGCATTCATACCGAGTGTCTCCGCTGATACTGTAGCCAAAGGCTTTTTGGAGGAATTTTGCCTTTTCCTCATCTCCGCTCATAATCTCATGAATGAATCTATTCCATCGCTCGCTTTTTGCTTCTGGATCATACTTAACACCAGATATCTTTGTGAGTCTGTCCTCGCTGTTGTGGGGACGAAAATCCATAGACATTAAAAACAAGGTTCCATTGGCACAATTGAGCATAAGCGGGTCTTGGTCAAATTCAGCCATTGATATGGGATATACGCTCTGTGCATCCTTAAGTACCGTTTCCCTGTATCTTCTTGACTGCCACTTTCGGCAATAGTCAATGTATGCCTTTCTTTGATGTTCATCCTGAATAGTCAAAGCATAGGTTAGCAGTTGATTAGCCAATGATTTACACATTTCCATTACTTTTAGATTACCGACATCAGGAATCCAAATGCCATTCTCATAGCAAAACCACATCTTCCTTTCGGGAACAAAGCGGGCAAAAGATTTATAATAATCAGCAAACAGCCTGCTTGCCCCAATATCCGTCCAAGGGTAGCGATCGTTACTCTCAGGCTTAAAGCCAGTAAGAGAACATTCACCAAAATCTTCTGTAGCTGATGAACGCTTACCACCTGGTTTATATATTTCAGTAGCATTTGCAATTGCTTTTTCTATGGTTATCATTCCATAAGTACTGCCAGACTGTGGTCTATTCCATTTATCCCGCATTAGGCCGCTCTGCCGAAAAAGTCTGTCCATCTGTCCAACATCTCTGCCACACCAAAATGCCAGCATACCGCAAAGTGCCAAATCAGCTTCACTGGCAGAAGCATAACCAGATGTATCTCCCTGCCATAATGCTTTGAACCTTTCTCTGTTTGCCGATTTTAAAGCCTTCTCAATAACAGACTTGTCAGACAAATAGGATTGACTTTCTGCATCCAGAATTTGCTTCACAGGGGTAGGACGCAGCATATACTTGTCTAGTATCATCTGTAATTCATACGATTTCTCCGCTATATCACCATCTGCAAACATATTTCCCGTTACGGTAACAAAGCGATTAATAGCTCCAGCCACATAGACCTCAACTCCCAGCTTTCTGTTGTTGATATAGTATTTTGTTTTGTCAAAGTTAAAGCCTGTGGCCTTAAAGAAAATATGAAGCCCTTTCCCAGATGGACTGTGTTCCATATAGCAACCACTAAAAGCTTCTACAACATTTTGGGCAACAGGCTTAAGTTTACCGCTGCTAACAAAGCAATCATCTAAGTCGACAACACAAATGTCATTACCTACCAAAAAGCCGATACCGTCATAATCACTTATAGCAGCTACCGCCGAACTAAAATCTTTAAATGTTCCACGTTGATTTGGTTTTGCCCTTTTTCCTGTTACTGGGTTATAGGGAACTTTGGTTTTTCTACCACTTCGTTCTTCATATTTCCAACAGCAAAACTGTGGCTTATCTTTAAGCTTCTGTGGCAAGTTATCATATTTTGTTTTCAGTTATTTCACCTCCTTGCCTGTTAAAAATGACCCGAAACGCTACTGTTCCAGAGGGTTTGCCTTGTTTGACACAACCTCGTTATCTTTCAAGGAATACGCTCGGAATTATCGTCATGGCATATTCTGCTTGAAGTATCTCTTGCATTTCGGGGTATTCAGTTGTCAAGGAGCAGTGAGAGAAAAACTATGTTTTCATTGGGGGATTATTTTTCCTCTCACCTTATAGCCTTGGTAGGGCACATTAGTTGAGGATTTTCTAAAAATATTTTTCTTCCTCATCCATAAGCGAAGAATCCAATTGATTCGAACCCCTTAAAACAAAAAAACAGCCTGTCTATTTTCCAGAAAAGACGGCTGTAATGCTTATGCTTTTGCTCAAATTTGAGCGAAAGTGGTATTAAGTTTAAGAAGGCTGAATGTTATAACTTTGCCTTTGGTTTTACAAATAGACTTACAGACATTTTTGTCTAAAAGTATTTATTTAAATAAAAATCAAAAATAAAGGCATACACAACAATCATTATCTTTATTAACATTGTAAAATCCCTTCACAAACACAGAATTATCATGTTATTTTTGAAGAAAATGTGCTATAATGGAA
>DAOSDD010000062.1:0-18917 GCA_035362115.1 Clostridiales bacterium
GGGGGGGCCGGACGTTGATGCTGCATGTTATAATGAATATAATTATACTTATAACGGAGTGATTTCGCCCTTAAGAGACAGTATGGAACTGCTTGTTATAAAAAAAGCTTTTGAGCTGGGAAAGCCTATGCTTGGAATATGCCGGGGAATACAGATAATAAATGTAGCAATGGGGGGTACTTTATATCAGGATATAGCATCTCAGGTGAAGAATAGGGAAGTTATAAAGCACTCGCAGCAAGCACCGGTTTGGCACCCTACTCATGATATTTATATTGAAAAGGATAGTTTTGTATGGAAGTCTTTCAATGAAGATGCTATTGACGGTGATGCGGAAGAAAAGAATGCAGCAGAAAATGATGCGACAGGCAACAAGGCTGCAGGTAGCAATGTCGCAGGTAATTTTGTTGTAAGGGTTAATTCCTTCCATCACCAGGCAGTTAAAGATGTAGCACCTGGTTTTAGAGTTACATCAAGAGCAGTAGATGGTATAATTGAGTCTATAGAATATTCAGGGGAAGCTTTTATTGTGGGAGTACAGTGGCACCCTGAACTAATGTGGCAGAAAAACCGGGTTTATTTAAAATTGTTTGATAATTTTATAGGAGTGGCAAAATAATAGCTAAAGCACCAGATAATCCGAACAAAAGGATTGTAATTATTTTGTGCAAACACTGATTTTGCTTTATTATTGTGTAAGGAGATGTGGTATTATGCCAGTTAAGTTAAATATTGGAGATATAGTAGAATTAAGAAAGGAACATCCCTGTGGAAGCAAACAGTGGGAAATAACTCGTACAGGTGCTGATATAAGGATAAAATGCATGGGTTGTCAGCATCAGGTTCTAATTCCCAGACCAAAGTTCGAAAAAAGTTTGAAGAAGATTATTGTATCGGCAGAGTCATCAAAAGAATCATCAGAGTCATAGATATGTATGACCACGAATCAGTCTTATATGTGACAATAAATCAGTCTGGCTATAAATCTATCATAACAAAGAGTTGAAAATTAATAATAGTATGTAATAGTACATAATAGTGCATCTGAATAATAAACATGGCAAAAAGCCAATGTTATTCGCATCAGGTGCATTTTTTTATGTTTTTCTAGAAATAATATTAAGAAACATAAAAAAGGATGGTTTTGCTACATGTTTGAAAACAATAACAGATATAATGATTACAATAAATACAATGGCCGTAATAGAAACAACTTTTCCAGGACATTTCTTACTTCTCTTATAACCTCTCTGCTAGTAGGGACATTACTTATTGTCCTTATATGGGGCAATGTTATCCCAATTGTGCCAAAAACGGGGATACCCGGGCCTACCCCGGGACAGAGTCCTAATCTTGGCGGAGGAGCAGGGGTGCCGAATCCTCAGCAAATTGGTGTTACACTAGCAGATGATGCCCCCTCTGTAGCGAATGTAGTAAAGAGTGCATATGCCGGAGTAGTGGGAATAGCGGTATTAAGGGCTGATGGGAAATCAATATTTGATAAAAATACTACTGAAAAATGGGGTATTGGCTCCGGGGTTATAGTAAATCCTAATGGATATATTTTGACCAACCATCATGTAGCGGGTGGAAAAAGCAAAAGACTGATTGTATCCTTTGCTGATGGGAGGAATCTGGATGGTGTAACCTTATGGTCTGATCCTGTTCTTGACCTTGCAGTAGTTAAAGTTAGTGCTGCAGGATTAACAGCCATACCACCAGGTGATGCAACTACATTACAGATTGGAGAACCGGCAATAGCTATAGGCAATCCTTTAGGACTTGAACTCCAGAGAACTGTTACATCGGGAATTATAAGTGCCCTTAATAGGACAATCAGCATTGAGACAGAGCAGGGAGTAAACTATATGGAAGACCTTATACAGACAGATGCAAGTATAAATCCGGGCAACAGCGGGGGCCCTCTGCTAAATTCCAGAGGACAGGTGGTTGGAATAAATAGTATAAAAGTAGCAAAAGCTGAAGCTATTGGTTTTGCTATACCTATTAATGTTGCCATACCTATTATTAATAAGTTTAACGACACAGGTACTTTTAATGAAGCTTATATGGGCATTTTTGCTTATGATAAAGAGGCAGTGCCTTTTTTGGATCAAAACATTAAGCTTGATAATGGTATATATGTAGTAGAAGTTGACAAGTCCGGGCCTGCTGCCGGAGCAGGTATTAAAGAGGGTTGTATTATAAAACAGGTTGATGGTGTAAGTATCAGTACAATGATGGAACTAAGGGCGCTTATATATTCTAAAAATCCGGGAGATACAATCAATGTAACTCATATTGAAAGGTCTACAGGTGAGACTGTTACAGTTCCAATAAAGCTTGCAGCGAAAGAAAAAGATGGTCTGTTAACAAGGTAAATGTTGTACTAAGTAATTATTTAACAAGGCAAATGTTGATAATTTATATATTTATTCACAGATTGTGTATAGTTTGTGGATAAGTTGGAAAAATTTATATATAAGCATATATATAAGTATGCATAATTATATATAAGAATTAGAAATAAACAGGTGGGTAAGCAAGGAAGAGCTGTTTCCAATTTTGTCCCTGGTTTTTGATGGGTGGATGAGCAAGGAAGAACTGTCCCCACTTGCTAAGGAGGATGTATTATGAAGAATATTGAAAAGCAGAATAAAGCTGAAAAGCAGTGTAAAGGAAATGATTTTGAAGTAACGATAAAAGAGTACTTAAGGCAAGGCCGGGAAAAGTTAATTACTGACTTAACAGGCACTAGGGAGGCAATTAAGTTAATAGCGAAAGACAGAACAAAAGAATTTATGCTGGCCACCGACAAGGGATTGAATAAAGAGGAAAGAGATTATTTAATTGAAGTGATTGTAGCCAGCATGTACCAGACTTTTTGCTATGGGTATGGTATTGGAAAAATTGAGGGGAAATCAAATAATAGAGTGTTTTTGTAAGATCGCAAATGTACTTTGTTGCAATGTGAAAGAGTATTAGGCGAGCGTACTTTAACTGAGATTAAAACTATCTATGTTATAAATGATTGATTACTTTTTAGTGGGCATTCCTAATTTTTCACTCACAAAAAATTCTTCTTGACATATGAATCATAACCTGATACTATATTATGCAATTATACAAATCCACGGAAGCCTTAGGCTAATAGCTTTAATGTTTTCGACTGGACATGTTAAACTAAATATTAATAATAATAGGCTAAATACTATGATGGGAAAAAGATATATCCGGATAATTAAGAGAACCGGTGGCTGGTGGAAACCGGTATGAAGGATATATGTATAGCTCATCCCGGAGTTTTATCATTGAAGGTAGTAAGATTGAAAGCAGCAAGAACAAGTAGATGATAACGATGACTACGTTACAGTCAGGGTGCCTTTAATGGCTCCCGCTGAGGATATACCAAGAGAATAATGCATGACATGTATAATGCATTTCCTTTTAACTAACGGTATGTCAAATCAGGGTGGTACCACGATGAGATATATGCCTCTTCGTCCCTGCATATTATTGCAGAGACGAAGAGGCTTTAATTTTATAGTGGTTAAGAAGATAAGAAACAGCTAAAAATAAAATTGCAGGATATTTAATTTTGTTGTTTTACTATAAAAAGATAGATATATCTGGTTAGTAGGTGGTTTTATGAAAATAACAGGTGCACAGGCAATGGTTAGAATATTGGAAATGGAAAAGGTCAGCCATATTTTTGGTTATCCGGGAGCGGCTATTTGCCCTTTCTATAATGTATTAGTTGATTCTACAATTAAACATATACTTACAAGACATGAGCAGGGTGCTGCCCACGGAGCAAGCGGCTACGCCCGTGCAACCGGAAAGACAGGCGTGTGTGTTGCTACATCGGGTCCGGGAGCGACCAACCTTATTACCGGTATTGCTACAGCCTACATGGATTCAATTCCTATTGTAGCTATAACTGGTCAGGTGCCAACCAACCTTATCGGCAGGGATGTATTTCAGGAAGCTGATATTACAGGCGCAACAGCCCCTTTTTGCAAGCATAACTACTTGGTTAAAAATGCACGGGATTTGCCCGGAATCATGAAAGAAGCTTTTCATATAGCTTCTACCGGAAGGCCCGGGCCGGTGCTTATTGATGTGCCTATAGACATACAAAATGAATATATTGATTTTTCTTATCCTGCAAGTGTAGATATAAGAGGATATAAGCCTACTTATAAAGGGCATCCAATACAGATCAAGAGAATTGCTGATGCAATCAGAAAATCGAAGTCACCTGTAATTTGTGCAGGTGGTGGTGTAATAAGCGGAGATGCCTGCAGCGAGATGATGCAGTTGGTTGAGAAGTGCAGTATACCTGTTGTTACTACACTTATGGGCATAGGAGCAATACCCTCAAACCATCACATGTATTTGGGGATGCTTGGGTCCCATGGCAGTTATTCTGCAAATTATGCCATAAACAATGCGGACCTGGTATTTATTATGGGTGCCAGGGTTGGGGATAGGGCTATAGTAGCTACAAACAAAATAGCAAAGCAGGCTGTAATTATTCATGTTGATATCGACCCGGCTGAAATAGGGAAAAATATTGATGTTGCTATACCTGCAGTAGGTGATGTTAAATCTATATTGGAGGATTTATTGGATATTGTTGATAAAGGCAGCGTAGAAGCATGGAACATTACAATCAGGGGTGTCAGAGAGAAACAGGACTTGAAAGTAAGTAATAAAAATAATGTAGATGAAGAAGGGACAGTTAAGCCTTCATATCTTTTAAGAATGCTCTCAGACATGGTGGATGGCAGCAATACTATTGTTACTACAGAGGTTGGCCAGAATCAGATATGGGCGGCAAATAACATGTCCATAACCAAACCCGGCAAGTTTATAACTTCCGGCGGAATGGGTACGATGGGGTATGGATTGCCTGCTGCAATAGGAGCAAAGGTTGGATGTCCTGATAATGTGGTTATAGCTGTAAGCGGTGATGGCAGTTTTCAGATGTCTATGCAGGAACTGGGTACCATAAAACAAAATAAGCTGGGGGTAAAAATTATAATTTTCAACAATTCGAGGCTGGGTATGGTTCGTGAGCTGCAGAAAATGCAGTATTGCGGGCGGTATTCTCAGGTATTTCTTGACGAAAACCCTGATTTTGTTAAGTTAGCAGAAGCTTATGATATTAGCGGAGAAAGAATTGACAAAAATTCTGAAATCGGGAGTGCTCTGGAGAGGTTGCTTGCAGATGACAAGCCTTATTTGCTTGAATGCATTGTAGATCCTGAAGAGCCGACTCTTTAAAATAGCTCAAGTAAATTTAAGCAATATAAACAGTACAAAAATAGATCAATAATTAAGTGCAGATAAAGGGTAATAGGCAGTAAGGATGATAAGCAGTACGGTGCGTAACGGAACAGTATGTATGTTAGTAAAATATCAAGTAAGAGTGTGAGGAGGTATAAAAATGGGCAAACATATTCTTTCAGTTTTAGTTGAAAATTACGCCGGTGTACTTTCCAGAGTATCTGGATTGTTTAGCAGGAGAGGTTTCAATATCGATAGTCTGGCAGTGGGTATTACTGAAAACCCTGAAGTATCCAGGATGACTATTGTAGTTGATGGTGATGATTATATAGTTGAGCAGGTTAGCAAGCAATTAAACAAGCTTGTTAATGTTATAAGAGTAAAAAAACTTGATTCTTCAAATTCGGTAAGTAGAGAGCTGGCTCTAATAAAGGTCAATGCCAACGCTTCCACAAGATCCGAGATTGTCCAAATTGTTGAAATATTCAGGGCTAAAATTGTGGATGTATCAAAATCCACGTTAACAATAGAAGCTTCGGGAGATGCTGATAAGATTACTGCACTTGAGGATATGTTAAAACAATTTGGCATTAGAGAGATTGTCAGAACCGGCCTAATATCTATCGAAAGAGGCAACAGACATATTAAAGCAAATAATAATGATGAGGAGTGATTTTTATGGCAAAAATGTATTATGATAGTGATTGCGATCTTAATCTTTTGAAAGGTAAGACCATAGCGGTTATAGGTTATGGAAGCCAGGGCCATGCCCATGCGCAAAACCTTAATGAAAGCGGAGTAAATGTTATTGTTGGTTTGACACCAAACTCAAAAAGGAGACAACAGGTTATTTCTGATGGACTAAAGGTAATGGATACTGCGGAAGCAGCCAAAGCGGCTGATATAATTATGATTCTTACACCTGATGAGGTTCAGGCAGCAATATATAAAGAAAGCATAGAGCCCAATCTCAAAGATGGGGATGTACTTATGTTCGCCCATGGCTTCAATATTCACTTTAATCAAATAGTACCCCCTGATTTCATCGATGTAATAATGGTTGCACCAAAGGGGCCCGGGCATACTGTAAGAAGCCAGTATAAAGAAGGAAAGGGTGTTCCTTCACTGATAGCTGTTTATCAGGATGCATCAGGAAAAGCAAAAGAATATGCACTGGCATATGCAGCAGGAATTGGAGCAGGCAGGGCAGGTATATTGCAAACTACATTCAGAGAAGAGACTGAAACTGATTTGTTCGGTGAACAGGCAGTGCTTTGCGGAGGCGTTACGGAACTTATGAAGGCAGGTTTCGAAACTCTCGTAAACGCCGGTTATCAACCTGAAAGTGCATATTTTGAATGTGTACATGAAATGAAACTTATAGTAGACCTTATAAATCAAGGTGGATTTGGCTATATGAGGTACTCCATAAGTGATACTGCAGAATATGGTGATTACGTAACAGGTAAAAGAATTATTACTGAAGAAACCAGAAAAGAAATGAAGAAAATTTTGGAAGAAATTCAAAACGGCTCATTCGCTTCCAGATGGATAGCTCAGAATAAGGCAAGTGGAAGATCTGAATTCCTTGCAATGAGAAGAAAAGAATCAGAGCATCAGGTGGAAAAGGTCGGGACTGAATTAAGAAAAATGATGAGTTGGCTTAAGAAATAGGGAATTACAATAAAGCAGTAATGCCAGGTGCATATTTTCTTTACTTAAACTGAGTGCACCTAAGAATGCTTAACTAATAACCGATATCCATCCTGAAAGCATGCTAAGGGTGGGTATCGGAATAAAAGAGACAAACGATAATTATCAAAATAGCAAAACACATCGCGATAATCTAAATATTTAATTAGGTTCTGGAAACTTATTTTGTACAAAGGTAGGAAATAAATGTATAAGATTACATATCCAGCGGCAATGCTTATAAATTAGATGACATAATAAGTAAAATTTGTCATAAAGATACAAAAGCTGCTGCAATGTTGGTGAATGCAAATATGATAGCCAAATAACAAATATGATAGCCAAATTATAGTAAAGATATATCAAAAAGTAGTAAGAAGAGGTGTATTTATGTCTACTCAAATTAAAATATTTGATACTACATTAAGAGATGGGGAACAAACCCCGGGAGTCAACTTAAATGTGCATGAGAAGGTAGAAATTGCACGTCAGCTAGAAAGGCTTGGAGTTGACGCTATTGAAGCAGGTTTTGCTATTGCTTCTCCTGGTGATTTTGAAGCGATTTCCGAAGTTGCAAAGAATATAAAAGATGCAACTGTAGTAAGTCTTGCCAGGGCTCTTGAAAAAGATATAGACAGGGCATGGGAGGCTGTGCAGCATGCAAAAAGGCCATGTATCCATACTTTCATAGCTACATCAGACATTCATCTTAAGTATAAGTTGAAAATGACAGAAGAACAGGTTCTGGAAAAGGCCGTGGCTATGGTAAAATATGCAAAGAAATATTGTGAGCGTATTGAATTCTCTGCTGAAGATGCAAGCAGGACAAGGGTTGAATTTTTGTATCGTATTTTTGAAGAAGTAATCAAAGCCGGTGCAACAGTCATTAATATTCCTGACACCGTAGGATACGCAACTCCTGAAGAATTTGGCAGACTTATAAGAAGTGTAAGAGAGAATGTTTCTAATATTGACAAAGTTGACATAAGTGTACATTGCCATAATGATCTTGGAATGGCTGTGGCAAATTCTCTTGTGGCAATTCAAAATGGGGCAACCCAGCTTGAATGTACAATTAACGGTCTTGGTGAGAGAGCAGGTAATGCTGCAATGGAAGAACTGATTATGGCATTGGATACAAGAAAAGACTTTTATGGTTATACCCATAAAATTGATACAACCCAGATATATAGAAGCAGCAAGCTCATTACCAGTTTAACCGGTATAATGGTACAACCTAATAAGGCCATAGTTGGAGCTAATGCATTTGCCCATGAATCAGGAATACATCAGCATGGGATATTATCGGAGAAAAGCACCTATGAGATAATGAATCCCGAATCAATAGGCCTTAAACAAAATAGAATGGTTCTTGGCAAACATTCCGGGCGTCACGCTTTTGAAGAAAAACTAGAAGAACTGGGGTATAACCTTTCGGAAGAACAAATTAAAAACGCTTTTCAAAAATTTAAAGATTTGGCAGACAGAAAAAAGGATGTTTCGGACAGTGATATTGAAGCACTGGTAGAAGAAAAAGTGGCAAAAATACCTGAAATATTTATAATGGAATCCTACCAGATAAGCAGCGGAAATAGACTTGTATCAACATCAACAGTTAGTGTAAGGAGAAACGGTAATGTTTCTACGGAGGCTGCTACAGGAGAAGGCCCAGTAGATGCAGCTTTTAATGCAATGGAAAGAGCAGTGGGAATTTCACTAAAGCTTGAGGACTATAGACTTAGAGCTGTTACAGGGGGAAAGGATGCCCTTGGTGAAGTTACTGTAAGAGTATCCAAAAATGATAAACTATTTACGGGCAGGGGTGTAAGTACTGATATTATTGAAGCCAGTGTGAAAGCGTATCTTAATGCAATAAACAGAACATTAAGCGAACTGGGCGAAAATATAATCGAAAATAAAATTCTGAAATAAAAAGCTGAAAATGCATCTTTCACAAATATTAGTCTTGACGAAAGCAGTATTTTAGTATAACTTATTTTCAAAGCATTATTAGGCAGGCAGGATCCACGCGAGTTAGTGCAGGCTTTGTTATAGACTTTATTATAGGCTTATTATAGGTTTGTTACAGGTTTGTTATAGGTTTGTTAATTGAAAATGATTTTGTGATAATGTAGTTTCTTTTATGTTTTGTGCATTATATATAGCAAGGTGGGTGAGATGATTGAGACAGGTGAAAATATATGATACAACTTTAAGGGATGGGGCGCAAGCTCAGGGAATTTCCTTTACTGTAGAAGATAAACTAAAAATAGCTGAGGCGGTTGACAGACTGGGAGCAAGCTATATTGAAGCGGGTAATCCGGGATCAAATCCAAAGGATCTGGAGTTTTTCCAGCGGGTTAAAGGTATAGGCCTGAAAAACGCAAAGGTTGTTGCCTTTGGAAGTACACGCCGTGTAAACATCGATGTGAATGATGACTCAAATGTAAAATCTCTTCTGATAGCTGACACACCTGCAGTGGCCATATTCGGTAAAAGCTGGGATTTTCATGTGGATGAAGTTATTAGGACAACTTTAGATGAAAATTTAAGAATGATATTTGATACTATAGAGTTTTTCACTAAAAAAGGTAAAGAAGTTATATTCGATGCTGAGCACTTTTTTGATGGATATAAGGCAAATTCAAAATATGCTATGCAAACTATTGAAGCTGCTTGTAATGCAGGGGCTGCATCTATTTGTCTTTGTGATACTAATGGTGGCTCCTTTCCCAATGAAATATTTAAAATAACTTCCAGGGTAGTAGAAAGTCTAAATATACCTGTAGGAATACACTGCCATAATGATAACGGAATGGCAGTTGCCAATTCTATTATTGCCATTCAGGCGGGAGCTTCACAAGTTCAGGGTACCATAAACGGTTTTGGTGAAAGATGCGGCAATGCAAACTTATGTACAATAATTCCAAATTTGCAGATAAAGGCAGATTATCAGTGTATACCTGCAGAGAGCATGAAATATTTAACATCAGTGGCCAGGTATGTAAGTGAAATAGCCAATGTGATTCACGATGAAAGAGAACCCTATGTTGGCGGCAGTGCTTTTGCGCATAAAGGCGGGATGCATATAGATGCCGTATTTAAAAATCCTGTTTCTTTCGAGCATATAAATCCGGAACTGGTTGGGAACAAACGTGTAATATTGATGTCGGAAGTTGCGGGCAGAAGCACTATTATGAAAAGAATTAACGAAGTGGATTCATCCATATGCAAAGACTCACCTGAAGCTAAGGCAATAATAAATAAAATGAAAGAACTCGAACATGATGGTTACCAGTATGAAGGAGCCGAAAGCTCTTTTGAACTTGTCATAAGGAAAATATTGGGTAAATACACACCATTTTTTAATTTAAATGAATTTAAGGTTATAGTAGGCGAGCCTTCCATAAATAGCGTAAACTCTTCAGCTATGATAAAAATAGGTGTGGGAGATCAGGCTGAAATCACTGCAGCAGAGGGATGCGGTCCTGTTAATGCTCTGGATAATGCCCTTAGAAAAGCACTGGAAAGATTTTACCCTGAAATAAGACAGATGAAATTGACAGATTATAAGGTTAGGGTTTTAGATTCTACGTCGGCTACTGCAGCAAAAGTCAGGGTGCTTATAGAGTCTGCAGATGGAAAGGATGTATGGACTACAATAGGAGTTTCTACGGATATAATTGATGCAAGCTGGAAGGCGCTGGTAGATTCTATTGAATACAAGTTAATTAAAGATAGAATTTAAAGGACGCACTTTAATTTATGAAGAAAAATACTCCAAAAGCTATTGTTACGGTGCTTAGAGACTTCACAATTGCTTCCTCCTGTAATTTCTTCATAAATATAGTATGTGCCTGAATTTATAGAGAGTGTAGAGAAAATTAATATAAGATTAAATATAATATGAAAATTAAATATGAAATTTGGATAATAGTCTGAGAAAGAAGGTCTGTGTTTTGAAACTTGCCGGAAACCTGATTAAGGGCACAAAAATTATTAGGAGAGCATCCTTTGAGAAAGAAGACCAAAGTATATCATTCCATGATATGCTGGAAGAGAGCCTTTTAGCATTATGTAAAGAACTGGATATACCGGTTCCCATATGGATGAAAAAGAATACAGGTGAATTTGCCATGTTTCGCAGGACATTTTTTACCAGCGAGCAATTTACAGAAAAAGTTGGGTTTGACCGATTTGAAATAAGGATGGAGTAGATGGTTAAGACTAATACTTAAACGAATATGACCGATTTTAATAAGTATCGTCCAAATAATCATAGATTGCAGAACTAAAATTCTAAGTGCAGATTCCGTAATTAGTGCTGCAAGAAAACCGGAGTATGGAATACATGGCACAACCAAGCCTGAATCAATAGGATCTGCCACCAGTCAGGGTTGTACCAGAATATTCAGTGATGGAGTTTGAATGATGCCAATATTTCCGTCACTCATAGTGCAGCCACATGCAAATGATTTTTACGATGTGTTCTTTTTGAAGAACTTCATATATAACACGATGTTGATGGTTTATACGCCTGGAATAAGCACCTGCTAAATCGCCTACAAGTTTTTCATACGGTGGGTAACCTGCAAAAGGGTCATTTTTTAATGTTTCTAAAATGCTGATTATTTTTTTTGAAAAACCAGCTTCACAAGCAATCCTTTTATCTTTTAGTGCTTGCTTTGTATAAAGAATTTTGTATGATTCACTCATCATCATCCTCCACTAGATCCTCTAATGGAGTATTTAACCCACGTAAGATTTTTTCACGCATGCCTGGAATGGATATTAAATATAGTGTTTCCTGAATAGAACGATAGTCCTCTTCCGAAATAACTACAATGTTCCCCGCTTTACCTGTTACATAGACAGGCTCATTAGTAACAATTACATCTTCCATGATTTTAAAAAAATTGTTTCTGGCAGTTGTTGCATTGATAATAGACATTGTTACACCTCCAACGTACGTGATAGCGTCATTTATCCTGTACATATTATATGACATATTGTACTTAATTGTCAATGATTAGTTCCTGCGGGTGAGAGTATGTTTTAGATAAAAACAGGATGAAAATGGAGCATTCCGAATAAAGCTTACCTTTTATTGGTGGCAGTTATTAAATGTCATAATTTTGATAAATTCTTTTGCTGCTGTTGAAAGAGGTATTTGTTTCATATTTGCTATGCCCAGTTTCCTGAGAGGAAGTTTTTCAGTTGTTTTTATCTGGAAAAGTTCACCTGATTTAATGGCTTCAGCAGCACTCTCTTTAAGTACATGTGCTATTCCCAATCCTATCTTTGCAAATTCAACAAGAAGCTCTATACTTTCCAGCTCAATTTCCGGAACCATTTTGACTCCATTGCTTGCTAGAAATTCATCAAGCAACCTTCTTGTTGAGCTTTCCTGCTCCAAGGTAAGAATCGGGTAATTTGACAGTTCACACAACTTCACAATTTTGTCGTTAAGCCCAGAAAACCTTTCGGATGCAACAAATATATCTTCTACTGTAAGAAAATCTATAACACTAATGTTCTTTTCGTTTACTGGAAGGGTAACTATTCCAAAATCAATAATTCCATTTTTAAGCACATGTATTATCTGATTTGAAGTCCTGTTGACCACACGAATTTTTATATTTGGATACCTTCGATTAAATTCCTGCAGATAAGGTATCAGATAATACCTGCATATAGTATCTCCTATACCTATACGTATTTCACCAAGCTCGAGGTTTTTAAGCTGTATTATTTTGTCTTCTCCTGTTTTGATGAAATTATAGGCTTGTTCAATATGGCTATAAAGCAGTTGACCTTCAGGCGTAAGTTTAATTGAGCGTGACTTCCGGTAAAAAAGTCTGCTACCTATTTTGGATTCAAGATTCTTTATAGCCTGACTTACTGCCGATTGTGAAATAAAAAGCCTTGCAGCAGCTTCAGAAAAACTTCCTGAGGCTGCCGCCTGATAGAAAATCTTATATAACTCAAAATTAATATCCATCTCCGTACACCACCTGTATATATAAGTAAAACTTAAGTATACTATTATTATTATTAATTTTACTAATCAATTGTACCATACTATAATAAAAAGTAAAGGAGATACTGAATTAAATTGCTTTATTAGCTTTGGAAGATATAAAAACAGGGAATTGCGAGGTAATTGCTATGAATATGAATGTTGTGAATAATAATAAAAATAATGTTAATAACGTCAAGCGTATTTTTGTTGAAAAGAAAAAAGAGTTTAATATAGAGGGGCAGGCCCTTTACAGGGACTTCAAATATAATCTGGGAATTAAAGGTCTTACGAATGTAAGAATAGTAAACAGATATGATGTTGAGGGTATTTCAGATGAAGACTATAGAGCTTCAAGAAACACTATATTTTCTGAACCGCCTGTAGATATAGTTTATGATGAAGTTTTTTCTACAGGAGAGAATGAGAAGGTTTTTGCTGTTGAGTATCTGCCGGGTCAGTATGATCAGAGAGCCGATTCTGCATCACAGTGCATACAGATACTGACAAGGGGTGAGAGACCGGTGTGCAGAACAGCAAAGCTTTTTATTATTGAAGGTGATGTATCTGATATTGAATATGAAAAAATAAGAAATTATTGCATAAACCCTGTTGAATGCCGGGAAGCCTCTTTAGGAAAACCGTCAACACTTGAAATGGTTGTTGATGCTCCAGAAGATGTGAGCATTCTCCAGGGTTTTATCAATATGACAGATGAAGAACTGGAATCACTTATAGATAATATGGGACTGGCAATGTCATTTGAAGATCTGGAATTTTGCCGCAATTATTTCAGAGACATTGAGAAAAGGGATCCTACAGTTACTGAGGTAAGGATTATAGACACATACTGGTCTGATCATTGCCGTCATACTACATTCCTGAAAGAAATTAAAGATATTGAAATTAAAGATGGCAGGTACACTGTACCGATAAAATCAGCTTTTGATAGCTATATCAGCTCAAGAAAATTCGTATATGAAAATAGAAAAAAGGACATATGTCTTATGGACATAGCTATAATAGCTATGAAGGAACTGAAAAAAAGAAATCTGCTGAATGATCTGGATGAATCGGATGAAATTAATGCCTGCAGTATTGAAGTTAAGGTTGATGTAAATGGAAGAAATGAAGATTGGCTGGTAATGTTTAAAAATGAAACCCATAATCATCCTACCGAGATTGAGCCTTTTGGAGGAGCGGCTACATGTCTTGGGGGAGCTATTAGAGATCCTCTATCCGGCAGATCATATGTATACCAGGCAATGAGAGTTACAGGCAGCGGAGATCCAAGGACACCTGTTGAAGATACACTGCCCGGAAAACTCCCGCAGCGCAAGATAACAACCGGTGCTGCAGCAGGTTACAGTTCTTATGGCAATCAAATAGGAATTGCTACAGGGCAGGTAGTGGAGATTTATGATGAAGATTATGTTGCCAAGAGAATGGAAATAGGGGCTGTAATTGGGGCTGCCCCAAAAAACAATGTGTTAAGAGAAAAACCTGTACCTGATGATATTGTTATACTTCTTGGAGGAAGGACCGGAAGGGATGGCTGCGGAGGAGCAACAGGCTCTTCAAAGGAGCACAGTAAAGAATCTTTAGTGAATTGCGGAGCAGAAGTCCAGAAAGGAAATCCTCCAACGGAACGAAAAATCCAGAGGCTATTCAGAAACCCTGAAGTGAGCGCCTTAATTAAAAAATGCAATGATTTTGGCGCAGGGGGTGTAATGGTTGCCATTGGTGAATTAGCTGATGGAATTGAGATAAACCTGGATGCAGTACCCAGGAAGTATGAGGGCCTTAATGGTACGGAGCTTGCCATATCAGAATCACAAGAAAGAATGGCAGTGGTAGTTTCTCCTCAAAATGTAAATAAATTCATTGCTGCTGCAGCTGAGGAAAACCTGGAAGCTACACCAGTTGCAGTTGTAACTGAAGTTCCGGAACTAAAAATGAGATGGCGGGGTAAGCTAATTGTAGATATCGACCGTGAGTTTTTAAATAGCAATGGTGCAAAAAGGGAAACTACAGCAGTTATAGCTTCACCGGTTGAGGATAAAAATTTTTTCAGAATCCAGGCGGGTAGTCAGGAAAGAATGGAAGACGAACCACTGCAGGCCAAGTCATCTAAATCCCGAGATGATATCCAGGATAACATAAAGAGTACATGGCTTAATAATCTTGGAAGACTTAATGTTTGCAGTCAGAAAGGACTGGTTGAAAGATTTGATAGTACCATAGGTGCTGGAACGGTGCTAATGCCTTTCGGCGGAAAATATCAATTAAGCCCTTCCGAAGGTATGGTTGCTAAAATACCTGTACTGGATGGGGATACATGCACAGGTACTGTTATGACCTTTGGATACAACCCTCAACTGGCAAAATGGAGTCCTTTCCATGGAGCGGTTTTTGCAGTTCTTGAGGCGATTTCTAAAATTGCTGCAATTGGAGGAAATTATAAAAATGCAAGACTCAGTCTGCAGGAGTATTTTGAAAAATTAGGTAAAAATCCTGAGAAGTGGGGACAACCTTTATCGGCTCTCTTGGGAGCATATTATGCTCAAATAAAGCTGGGGATTCCCGCAATAGGTGGTAAAGACAGCATGTCCGGCACATTTAGGAGTGTATTAAGTGATATATCCGGGGACATATCCGAAATTACTGAAGAAATGAATGTACCACCTACATTAGTTGCGTTTGCAGTGAGTGTTATTGATGTAAATCATGTAATATCTTCAGAGTTCAAAAAGGCAGGAAGTAAGGTTGTAATGCTTCATATAGATCGTGATATTAATGAAATGCCTGATTTTGAGCAGCTTGATAAAAACTATACCAGAATACATGAACTTATTGCAGATGATAAAATACTTGCCTCAGCCGCAGTAAAAACCGGAGGTATTGCAGAGACCATAAGCAAGATGTGCTTTGGTAATATGATAGGATTTAAATTTGAAGGACATGTAGAAAAAGAATTACTTTTCAATCCAGAATATGGTTCTATTATTCTTGAGATACCAGAGAGAGAGGATTTGGATATCCTTTTCCAAGGACTGAAATACCATGTGCTGGGACATACTGCAGAAAAGCCTGAGATAAACGTAAATGTAAATGTAAGCGGAAACGGAAGCGAAATCGGAAGCGAAATCGGAAGCGAAATCGGAAGCGAAATCGGAAACGGAAGTAATAATGTAAGCGTAAGCAAAGTAGCAATAAGTCTTGAGGAGGCCTTGCAGAGATGGCAGGAGCCCCTTGAGGGGATATTCCCAACTAAAGTTGAGGCGAAATTTCCAACCAAAGGTTCCGGAACACTTCCAACAAAAGCTGCCGGGACATTTCCTGAGAAACTGGATTGGAACTACAATCTAAAAGATAACTTAAATTACAACAATTGCAACAAAATAAAATCAACTAGAACTCTTAAGATTGTAAGGCCAAGAATATTTATACCTGTATTTCCGGGTACCAACTGTGAATATGATGCTAAAAAAGCTTTTGAAAAAGCAGGAGGATTTGCTGATGTAATGGTAATACGCAATCTTACCTCAAAGGATATCGAGGAATCTATAGAAATGATGGCAAAGAAAATAGATAATTCACAGGTAATAATGATTCCCGGAGGTTTCAGTGGAGGAGATGAACCGGACGGGTCCGGCAAATTTATAGCTACAGCTTTCAGAAATCCCAGGGTTAAGGATGCGGTAATGCGTTTGCTTAAAGAAAGAGATGGTCTTGTACTGGGAATATGCAATGGATTCCAGGCTCTTATAAAACTTGGATTAGTACCTTATGGAGAAATCAGGGATATGACTGATGAAAGCCCTACATTGACCTTTAATACTATAGGCAGACATGCTTCGTGCATGGTGTACACAAAGATAGTATCAAATCTTTCACCATGGCTGTCTAATGTTAAGCAGGGTGAAATGCATACTATAGCAATATCTCATGGAGAAGGAAGATTCGTTGCTTCACAGTCAGATCTAGCTCTTATGGAAAGAAATGGCCAAATAGCAACTTGTTATGTAGACCCTGCAGGCAATCCCACTTATGATATAAGATTTAACCCTAATGGATCTGTAATGGCTATAGAGGGTATTACCAGCCCGGATGGAAGGGTGTTTGGCAAGATGGGACATTCTGAAAGAATCGGGAAAAATGTTGTGAAAAATGTACCGGGAGAAAAGGACCAAAAAATATTTGATGCAGGGATAGAATATTTTAGATGAATATGGTATATTACGGTTAATGTAAGTTGAAAGACGTCAAAAATATTCCAAAGGATGTGATGAGTATATGTGTATATATGAGCGATTAAAGGAACTTGGTATTGAACTCCCAAAAACGCCTGCACCTCTGGGAGTATATTTTCCTGCTAAGGAATTTGGAAATAAATTTATCTACATTTCAGGTCAGGGACCAAGTGTAGGAGGGAAACCCCTTTGTGTAGGTAAAGTAGGGAAGGATTTATCTCTTGAAGAAGGTCAGAAAGCTGCATATGCTTGTATGCTGAATGTGTTGGGCGTACTTAATGATAAAACTGGAGACCTTAACAGAGTAAAAAGTGCAGTGAAAATATTGGGTTTTGTTGCATGTGCGAACGACTTTTATGATCAGCCAAAGGTAATTAATGCAGCATCAAAATTGCTTGTTGATGTCTTTGGAGAAGAAATCGGCAAAGCTTCCAGGTCGGCAGTTGGGACTAATGCGCTTCCAGGCAATATTCCTGTTGAAATTGAGGCTATTTTTGAAATAGAGTAAAATTAAGCAATGTATAGCAAGTTGTAGATAAGTAAAATAACACTACTTGCTTATGCAAAAACTGTATATTTATTGTGTCTATATTAATACACTTCCTCATATATTTAAAATGTAATATGTGGAGGTGCTTTTTTGTGATGAGTAGGAAGATAATAGGGGTTTCTTTGTGTGTACTTATTTTATTAAGTATTATTCAAATAATAATAGATTGCAGATCCGAAACTGAAAATTCAAATGCTGTAATTAGTGCTGCAAGAAGGCCGGAATATGTTATCTTTATTGAAGTAGAAGATAAAACACTTTATCTCCTGGAAGATGGAGCGTGTATAAAAAAGTATCCCATAGCCAGCGGCAAGTCCGGTTATCCTTCGCCTATAGGTTACTGGAAAATTACGACCAAGGAAAAATGGGGAGAAGGTTTTGGAGGAAGGTGGATGGGGCTTAACGTACCTTGGGGAGAGTATGGAATACATGGTACCAACAAGCCTGGCTCAATAGGTTCTGCTGCCAGTCAGGGTTGTATCAGAATGTTCAGTGATGATGTAAAAGAGTTATATGATATAGTCCCTCTTGGTACTAGGGTTGTAATAGTTAACGGACTTTTTGGGCCTTTTGGAAGAGGTTTTGCTAATATCGAGCCTGGGGATAGAGGTGCTGATGTAATGGAAATACAGCGAAGACTTAAGGATCTTGGATATTTCAAAGGTTGGTTATCGGGTGTTTATGAAGATGATCTTAAAAATGCAGTTCATCGGTTCCAGAAAGATAAGGGCCTGCCTGTAATAAATACCATAACAAGGGAATGCTGGGAGGCTATGGGGTTCAGAGAGTTTGAGTAATAGGCAAATGGGGACGGTTCTTGCCTGCTTGCCTCAGAGAGGTTTCTTGCTTCCTTACATTTCCTTATATTCCTTTTAAATCAAAGACAGGAGTGTATATGGTGTCAGCTGATGATAATTCCTGTACATATCCATTTTCCAGGCCAATATCAAAGAAATAATCAATAATGGTTTCATATTCACTTTTGCGGATATGACGATTCAGTTCTTTATAATTTTCCGCCTTATATACAGGAGTATATTGTGACATGAGGCTTATATACACAGTTTTAGGGAGATTTTCACTTATCCACTTGAGAATATTCTTCGTCTCA
>DAOSDD010000063.1:0-18837 GCA_035362115.1 Clostridiales bacterium
CACTAGGATTAGCACAATGGAATGACCGCGGTAAAGTAGATATTTCAGCTAAAGTGTGGAGATACACTGGAGAAAAATGGTCAAGGCAATCAGAAGAGCTACCGCTTCACCGTGTGCTTGACCTGGCAATTTTGGTTTGCAGAGCAAAACTTCATTTCACAGAAGCTTACCGTTATGAGAAATTGTATGATACCGAAAAGCCTATTATTGATAGAGTAGGTTTACAGGGTGATGCTATGACAGTGGCAGTATGTACAGACAATGAAAAAATTGATGAAGATATTAAGTTGTTCAATCAAGCTCTCAGTAATGATGATGAGCTCATTGGTGAACGATTGCGTACCTTATCAAGAATTTTAAAAGAGATGGGATATTAATCTGGAAAGAGATGGGACATTAACCTGAAAAGAGATGGGATATTAACCTCAAAAGAAATGTGATATTTATCTATACACAGGGGAAAAAATGCCTTTATAATAATTGCCTGTAATTGCCTGTAAAGCTAAATCAGCTAGGGTAGATAAGACAACTGCAGATAGACAATTTCAGATAGACAATTGCAGATAAGATAATTATTTATAAATTCAATTATTATGTAAACCTGAAAGGATATAAAATAATGAACAAGAAAAGCCGTAAGGAACTGCTGGAGGAATACAAGCGGTTAAAGACCTACATGGGTGTTATTCAAATAACCAACAATGCAACCGGTAAAATTTATATAGCCCCTTATCCCAATTTAAAAAACAAATGGTTGACCATACAGGGCCAGCTTAACATGGGCATGCACGTGAATTCTCAGCTGCAAAAGGATTGGAATGCGTTGGGGGCCAATGCCTTTACCTACGAGGTGCTGGAGCAAAAGGAAGCAGACGAGGTTGCCGATATTAAGTGGGAACTTAAGCAAATGGAAAAACCATGGCTGGAGAAATTGCAGCCCTACGGAGACAAAGGCTATAACAAGCCGCCAAGTGAATAAGTACCATTCAATATCCATAAATGAATGAAACTTGGTGTGCTAAAGGGCATATGTGGTTCTGCTGAAAAGCGGCAAAAATTAATTTTAAATTTCACTTGCCATAATATGATATTATGTTGTATAATGTAACCAAACGGTTACTAATGAAATAAACCTTGCACAAAAACGTTAAGAAAACATTAAAGCATGTTTAAATGTGTTAAAATGTGTTGAAGTATGTTGAAAAGTGCGAGGATTTTTTTAGGAGACAGGTAACTAACCAGTTACTTGCAAAATTTAAAATGTAAACGAGGAGAGTACGACATGATAAATTATTGTAATGTAAAATTCAAGAATCCTATGGTTATAGCTTCAAGCCCCCTAACCAGTAACATTGATCGTCTTATTGAAGCTGAAAAGGCAGGTGCAGCTGCAGTTAGTACAAAACTGACTTTTATAAAGCAGCCATTCTACGGAAAACTCAGAATGCATACTTATTTAAATAACGGAAGTATTATTTGCTATGATAGAAGAAATGATATTGACGAAAGTCTAAAACTTATAGATGAGGCTAAGAAAAGAACTTCTCTTAAACTTTTTGCAAATATAACTCACGATGGAATGGATATGGATGGGTGGACTTTACTTGCCAAAAAGCATGAGGAGGCCGGAGCCGACATTATAGAAGCCAACATGGTTTGTCCCAATGTAGGTCTTTCAACAAAAAATATTCGGGGTGACAGTGCTATTTCCGACCATGAGCATGGAGGGGCAGTTACAGGTCAAAACCCGGAGAGAATAACTGAAATTGTTAAAGTACTAAAAAATGCAGTTAAAATACCGGTTATTGTGAAGCTAACACCGAATGTGTCCGATATAGGAGTAACAGCCAAAGCTGCAGAAGCTGCAGGTGCGGATGGCGTCTGTGTTGCAGGAGCGCAATCATCGCTTCCTCTTGTTGACATATATAATGAAGGGAAGCCCCAATACCACCTTTTGAATGGTGTTTCCCATGGAAGTCTTGGAGGACCTGCAACAAAGCTTATGGGTTTCTCACTTGTAGCTAATATAGCAAAGAAAACCAACCTTCCTATTGTTGGAGGAGGCGGTCTTGAAACCTGGCAGGACAGCATAATGATGATGATGTGGGGAGCAGATCTTGTTACTGTATGTACTGCAGCTATGTGGTACGGATGGGAGAACATCACAAAACAAGTTAAAGGTATGGAGAAGTATCTCGAAGAAATGGGATATAGTGATTACACTCAAATAACCGGTAAGTCTCTTCAGCATCTACGCTCATCAAGTGATTTAGATGCTCTTAAAGGATGGGCTGCTGTGGATAAAGAAAAATGTATAGGCTGCGGAAAGTGTGAAAAGCCTGCACACTGTACCGCTGTAAAAATCGAGAATAAAAAATCTGTAATAGACCCTGAGAAGTGCTTGGGCTGCGGCATATGTGAGGCTCTTTGTCCTACAAAAGCTATATCAATGCATATTGCAGAGTAAGTCATGGGAATAAAGTATCGGAATAGAGTGCCGAAACAAGGAATCGGAGTAAGTTATCAGAGTAAGAAATCGCAAGAATTTTTACAATAAATAAATAACTATAATAACTATAATAATAACTATAGCAACTATAGCGAAAATTACATTTTTGAGAAAAGGAACCTATCTTAACACCGGAATGGCATACCAGAAAGGTATAAAGGATAGGGTCCTTTTTTTATAAAAACATCAAATATACCATTATACCATTGAAATAATTGCTAGAAATATATAGAATATAGCTGACACATGCAAATATATCACTAATAAACAAAAGAAAATGTTAGCAACTTACATAACTTACAGGAAAATGTAACAGCTTAACAGATTTGGGGAAAATATACCTGCCATATATTATGAAGAACCTGTTCCAGAAATAATAAAATATTTAAGAAGAGAGATAAAGCAATGGGAAAAATAATTTGTTTTGGTGAAATAATGGCAAGGCTAAACCCGGAGGGATATCTCAGGTTAGGTCAGGCAAAGAAACTTGAAATCTCATATGGAGGTGCAGAAGCGAATGTGGCGGTTTCTCTTGCAAACTATGGCCTGAATTCTGGGTTTGTTACAAGATTGCCCGAAAACGATCTTTCAAAAGCGGCAGTAAAGGATTTAAGAGGATATAATGTTGATGTTTCGCATATTGTTTATGGCGGTGAAAGACTTGGAATATATTTTGTAGAAAAGGGAGCATCTCAAAGGCCTTCTAAGGTAATTTACGACAGGAAATATTTCTCTATAGCTGCAGCCGGAAAGCAGGACTTTGATTGGAATAAAATTTTTGATGGAGCTTCTTGGTTTCACTTTACCGGTATAACTCCGGCACTTTCTGATGGTACAGCAGAAATTTGTCTTGATGCATGTAAATGTGCAAAGGAAAAGGGCATTACAGTAAGCTGTGATTTAAATTATAGAAAAAACCTGTGGTCCAGTGAAAAGGCTCAAAAAGTTATGAGTGAGTTAATTAAATATGTTGATTTATGTATTTGCTGAAGGATTTATTGCATAAGCATAACAAAGCAAATGAAAGAGATCAGCATCAAAAGGATATTCTAGAAAGCAACAATATCTTAACAGAAACTAACCCGGAAAAAATAATGTGGGAAACATTGCCGGATGGAGATATGGGTTTAAGAACACCTCCAGGTGGAGGCCCCATTTCAGAAGAACAAAGATTTAGTGCTTTAAGTGATGGCTCTTTTTACTGCGTTTATCGTTCCGTTGATGGACATCCGGTATACACCTATAGCCGTGACGGAGGTCACACTTGGGATGTACCCCAATATAAACGTTATTATGACGGACGTCTCATGAAACATCCTAGAGCTGCAAATTTTGCATGGAAGTGCTCCAACGGCAAGTACTTATACTGGTATCATAACCATGGAGGAACAGGGTATGAGGATAGAAACCCTGCCTGGATATGCGGTGGTATTGAGCAGGATAGCCCAAATGGAAGAGTTATAATATGGACGCAGCCTGAGATCCTGTTGTATGAGGATGATACTTTTGTCCGCATGAGTTACCCTGATATAATCGAAGAGGGGGATAGGTTATTTATTACAGAAACTAATAAAAATGCAGCAAGAATACATGAGATACCGGCTAAATTTCTTGAAAAGCTTTGGAATCAATTTGAAATATCATATGTTGAAGAGGACGGCTTGCTATAGGAAGTAATACTACAGAAACCGGACTGCGTATTGAAGATGTTGTTCGAATTACATCGGATGGAGTTGAACAGCGTGGGCAAAGGATCTTGTTAATCTTGACAAAAACCTTTCAAGGTTAAGAGAGTTATTTGGTACAGAAAAACCTATTGTAGCCGGTTGCTATATGTGGGATTATGGTGGAAAGAATCCGATGCCTATAGATTTAATGCAATATCAGCTTGACAAATATTATGAATGGCTCAAGTCTGGGGAAATTGATGGTATTATCTTCTGTTCCAACTGCATAGCCGACCTGGGTCTTGAAGCAGTTGACATTACCCGTGAATGGATTAAAAAGGTGGGCGGAGAGCGGCTTTAGCCTATGAAACAATTATACGTATTTTACCTTGTTAAATAAATTTGCATAAAATTTTCACCTATTTGGATGAATTGGTATAATATATTGACGATTTTAGCCGATATTATTATTTACAGTCATTTTTGTTTAAATGACCAGTGTAATTAACTTACATTCATCTAATAAGGGGTGTTACAATGCGTAAAAGAAAGTTGATAATTATTCTAATTTGGCTGCCGTTTGTATTAATAGTACTTCTTTTAGGAGGCTATTCCAGCGAGGTTTACAGTAATCGATCAAAGGTAGTAGAGGGGATAATTGACCTAAACCAAAGAGAGTTAGATGAAGAAGTTATTAAACTGGATGGACAATGGGAATTTTACTGGAATCAGCTGCTTGAACCTGGCGAATTAAAGGAGATAGGTATACAAAGAAGCGGGTACATAGATATTCCAAGTTCATGGAATCGGTATATAATTAACGATAAAGAATTATCTGGAGATGGTTATGCTACCTACAGGTTACTTTTTAAGACAGATAAAAATGGGAGATTGGGTATAAAGATACCAAGAATATTAACATCTTATAATCTTTGGGTTAATGAAGAACTTATAGCTGCTGCCGGAATGGTTGGTAAAAGCAGAGAGGCAATGACCCCTCAGTATCTCCCGCAAGTTGCTTTCTTTGAAGCAAAGCAGGGTAAAAATGAAATCGTAATACAGGTATCTAACTTTTATCACCGTAGTGGGGGAATATTAGAAAGTATATTCATAGGTAATGAAAAAAAGATTATTGGACTGCGCTATAAAGGTATAGCATGCGATCTTCTATTATTTGGCAGCTTAACAATTATAGGATTCTATCATATCGCACTATTTCTCTTTAGAAAAAAGGACACAACCCCCCTTTATTTTGGTTTGTTCTGCCTTTTTATTGGAATAAGGACATTGTTGGTAGGAGAAAGATTCCTCATCTATCTATTTCCGGATTTTAATTGGGAAATTGCTCATAAAATCCAGACGCTGACTTTCTATCTTGGGGTACCTTCAATCCTAATATTTTTTAAAATGGTTTTTCTTAATGACTTTAATACCAAGTTTGTAAAAATTATATATATGGTAGGGATTACGTTTGGATGTCTGGTTCTTCTCACTCCTGCAAAATTTTTTACTTTGCTTAATCCTGTATATCAGATATTTTCATTTATTGTAATTGTATACATAATAAGTACTTTCATTAAGATTCTTCTCCGGAAGGAAAAGGGCATCACGTTAATTATAGCAGGTGCTTTGGCCTTAATTCTGACTAGCCTAAACGATATTGTTTTTTTAAGTATATGGATGAATGATAACAGATCTCCACTTTTGAGGACTTTGTTCAGAACTGGTAACCTTTCCTCTGTTGGCCAACTAATCTTTGTGTTTACAAACTCTTTAGTATTAGCCAAAAAGTTTTCTAATGCTCTTGAACAGCAAGAAGTGATGACAGCTCAGCTGAAAGAAGTAAACCTCAATCTGGATGAACTGGTGATCAAACGAACAAAGGCTCTGGAAGAGTCGAAGGTAAAAATAGAATGCCAGAAACTTGAATTGGAGAATGCAAATCGAAAACTCCAGATGCTTTCGTTGAAAGATCCATTAACCGGCTTAGGGAACAGACGATATTATGACGACACTATGCTTATGGAATGGGATCAAGGTTTGAGATGTAAAAGACCTGTTTCATTAATGATGATAGATATTGATTTTTTTAAATCATATAATGATTGTTATGGTCATAGTGCAGGAGATGATTGCCTGATACAGGTTGCGCAGGCAATTAAGGATTTCATTAAAAGTACAGGCGATCTGGCAGTCCGTTATGGGGGAGAAGAATTTGTAGTAATCATGCCGGAAACAGGAAAACCTGAAGCTATTAAAAAAGCACTTTTATTGCGGAAAACCATTGAAGATCTTAATATCCCTCACAAATGCTCACCTGTAAGTCCCTGGGTTACAGCCAGCATAGGAGTAACTTCCATGATTCCGGACATTGAATGTTCTCCAAATGAATTATTCCTTGCGGTTGATAAGGCCCTTTACCAGGCAAAAGCTGCTGGCAGAAACCAAGTTAAATTTTCGGCAGAAACATAAAATTATGGTATGCATTATGTGAACTACCCCTACCTACGCTCTCACTCCGTGAGCAATGAAGTTAAGAGGTTGAAGAATTCTTTCCGAAAAGGTTAAAAGATTTTGTAAATAACCATATTTTAGTTAAACTGTGATTATAGAATTATGAAATACTCTTCTGAAACGTAGTATTCTGTTATTTATTACTTCAGAATGTACCCTGTTGGTGAGAAGAATCATATATAGACTGGTATTTTTGTCTATAAGAACTGATGTACCTGAAACAGGAAATGCAAGCTCTAAATTACAGTTTGGAAGAAAAGGTGAATGTTTCTCTTGCCATAAGTCTTTTTGCAGGAAGACAGGTGTCTTTAGCGAAGGCTGCAAAGCTTGCAAATAAATCATTGACAAGTTTTATGGATATATTAAAAAAGGTTAATATCCCATGGTGTGAATATACAGAAGATTTTAAAAATGCAGATGATTTCGCAGTAAATCTACTATTACAGGAATCGGAGAGTTGATATAAAATATCGGTTATTTCAAATTCAACCCCTCATACCGTATTTCTTGTTAAGCGCGTCTAAACCGCATGCCTGGCTATCTAATGCACTCTGAACTCAAATTTTGTATATTAGCAAAAAATGTGTATGTTTACAATAGTACTTCATTTATGCTACTGTTATTTATGAAAAATGCTTAACTGCACAGATAACAGGTACATTAAATACTGGGTTTATTAAATACCGGAAATACTGGGTTCATTAAATACCGGCAATATTGGATTCATTAAATACCGGCAATAAATCAGATTATCAGATTAAGTGAAAGGATGATCACGTCCTATGAATGAGAATAATGCAGGAAAAGACATAATAAAAAATAATAACTATAGTACATATACAAATACTGAATCATATGATTCATATATTAATAGTAACAACAAAAGTCACAGCGACAATAACAACAGCAACAATAAAAACAATAATAACAATAATAACAATAATAATAGAATTATGATTTCTCTTACCAGAGAATTAAAGCAAAATTATCAACTATATATCTTAGTATTACCTGCAGTATTGTATTTCCTAATATTTTGTTACATACCAATGTATGGAGCACAGATTGCTTTTAAGGAGTTTGTCCCGCATCAGGGGATTTTAGCCAGCAAGTGGGTTGGATTCAGTCAGTTTGAAAGGTTTTTTAATTCCTACCAGTTTAAAACACTATTCAGCAACACTCTTCTATTGAGTTTATATAATCTTGTTGCTGGTTTCCCGGTACCAATAATACTTGCTCTTATGTTAAACCAGTTGTCTTCAAGTAAACTGAAAAAAGTTGTGCAGACGGCTACATATGCGCCACACTTTATTTCTGTCGCAGCATTGTGCGGAATGATGGTAGTTATGCTTTCACCTACAGGCGGCATATTTTACAAGATATTGGAAGCAATTTTTGGAGAAAATTTGCCCATCCCGTTAGGTAACCCAAGGTGGTTTCGAACTATTTATGTTGTTTCCGGCATATGGCAGCATGCAGGCTGGGAAGCCATAATTTATATAGCTGCACTTACATCTGTAAATCCTGATCTATATGAAGCTGCAGACATTGATGGAGCTGGAAAACTTAAAAAAATAATCTACATAGACTTTCCATCTATAATACCAACGGCAATAACTCTTTTGATTCTAAATGCCGGAAAAATTATGAGTATAGGCTTCGAAAAGGTTTTCCTAATGCAAAACAGCATGAATCTGGCTACTTCAGAAATTATCTCGACATATGTTTATAAAATAGGTATTATCGGAAGCGAATTTAGTTATTCAAGTGCAATCGGCTTATTTAATTCAATAATTAATTTAATTTTAGTTATTACTATTAATTATATCTCAAAAAAATACAAAGAAACCAGTTTGTGGTAGGGGGTGCACTGATGAAAAGACAAGCAACTCAAAAAGATAAAATATTCGATTTTGTATTAAACATAATTATGGTTGTAATTCTGATTATTACTTTATATCCATTATACTTTGTAGTGATAGCATCCATAAGTAATCCGGACTTTACATATGCAGGGAAGGTTATTTTGTTACCGAAGGGCATAACTTTTGCAGGCTTTGAGATAATACTGGCAGACGGACGAATATGGGAAAGATATGCAAATACAATCATATATACTATTGTAGGTACTGCAGTTAATCTAATTATTACATTACCTGCTTCATATGCATTATCACGTAAATCATTCAAAGCAAAAAAATATATAAATCTTTTTATATTATTTACAATGTTTTTCTCAGGAGGGCTTATTCCAACTTATCTTTTAGTCAAAGGCCTGAAGTTGATAGATAGTATGTGGGCTATTATCCTTGTATCAGCAGTATCGGTCTGGAATTTGATTATTGCGAGAACATATTTTTCAGGGAATATACCTGATGAACTTGAAGAGTCCGCCTTGCTGGATGGCTGTTCCCATATAAAGTTTTTCTTTCTGGTAGCATTGCCGTTATCAAAAGTGATTGTAATAGTCCTTGCACTGTTTTACGGAATTAATCACTGGAATGGTTATTTTAATGCTTTAATATATCTCAACACACCTCAGAAGTTTCCACTGCAGTTATTTCTAAGAGAAATACTTATTCAGCAGCAAAGTATGGCTATGGATCCCGAACTGGCAAGAGACATGCGATACACTGCAAACTTGATAAAGTATACAATGATTATCGTTGCAACGGGACCTGTACTGATTATATATCCATTTCTACAAAAGTTTTTCGTGAAGGGCGTTATGATAGGAGCAGTTAAGGGGTAAGTGCGATGCAGTTAAGGGGTAAGTACAGTAAGAATATTATTGCTTGAAAAAGCAAAATAGTATAAATTATAAAATAGGAGGATGTAAATATGTATATTGTCAAAAAAAGGTTTTACAAAAAGGCAGCTCTAATGGCACTGGTATTATGTATACTGCTTACAGCTACAGCATGTACAGTTAACAACAAAGCATCGACGAATTCATCAAATGAAAGTAATGATGCTACCACAACAAAACAGCAACAATCCAATTTTAATGCTACAGGGTATCCTGTGGTGAATGAACCTGTAACTATAAAAATTGTTGCAAAGCACAGTATTGGCAAAGATCAGTACAAATATGGTGAAATGCAGCTTTTTAAGGAAATATCTGAGAAAACCAATGTACTTGTAGAATGGGATGAAATAGCTGGTAGTGCATTTGCCGAAAAGAAAAGTCTGATATTTGCCAGCAATGATCTTCCTGACGCTTTTTGGGGAGAAGGAATGTCTGACTCGGATATTTTAACTAATAAGGATTTTTTCATACCGCTTAATGACCTTATTGATAAATACGGAGTCAATATAAAAAAGGTTTTCGCAAAAAGGCCTGAAACCAAACGTTCAATCATAGCTTCCGATGGCAATATGTACTCCCTGTTTAGAGTAAGAGAATTGTACTTCCCAGCTGGAAGAACAACATGGGGAATAAACAAGAAATGGCTGGATAAACTTGGCCTGGAAGTACCCAAAACTACAGATGAATTCTACGATGTTCTAAAAGCATTTAAAACGCAGGATCCAAATGGAAACAAGAAGCAGGATGAAATTCCCTTTATATTCCATCATGCAATGGGTTCAGGTTCAGTAAGAAGTGCTGCAGATTTTTATCCTGCATTTGGCGTGTATGAGAACACTTCCAACTCTGACCTTACATACCACCTTATGTTAAGAAATGGCAAAGTAGTATTTACTCCCATGGATCCAGGCTATAAAGAAGCCTTGAAATATTTAAACAAGCTTTACGCTGAAGGACTTTTGGATAGGGAAGTATTCACAACTGATTCAAGTACATATTATGCAAAAACCAGAAATGAAGAGGATCTGGTAGGAGTAATCATTGATTGGACAATTGATAGCGCAGTTGGTGTTGATAGAGCAAAGAATGATTTTGTACAGCTTGGTGCATTAATTGGTCCTAACGGTGATCAGGGATGGGGTATTGTATCAGGTTCTCAGATCGGCAGGCATATGTTTGAAATAACATCTAAAAACCAATACCCTGAAGCAACCATGAGATGGGTAGATGAGTTTTATGATCCCATAAACTCTGTACAGGCTTTCTTTGGACCAATTGGTGAGATGATAAAGAAAGAAGGAGAAAAACTCATTGCTCTTGAACCGGAAGAAGGAGTAAGCTATGGCTCATGGAAATGGGGACGCACTTGTGCAGACAGTGGTGCATATGCTGCTCTTAAGGAATACAGCTCTTTCTTTATTCCACCGGAACAACAGGTAGCACGCGCAAAAGCAGAAGAATACGTTGCAGAACATCTGCAGAAGGAACCTTTCCCCAATATATTCTTCTCTACAGAGGATGTTGCAGCCTTAAAGAAAATACTAGTCGACATAAATGCATTTGTTGAAACATCAAGAGCTCAGTTTGTTACAGAAGGAAATATAGACAAAAAATGGGATGAGTATGTTCAGCAGCTTGAAAAAATGAAAATTAATGATGCATTAACCATACTTCAAAGAGCATATGAACAGTATATTAAAAACAATTAACCTTTTAGCAGCCATGCAGCAATTTTAGACTTGAATGGATTATTAGACTTAAATGGAATATTAGACTTGAATGAATTATCGGGCGGGGAGCAATCTCCGCCCGGCATAAATACTGAAGATAAATGAATTACAGCTACTGGGCGCATTTTGTTTATTTGAAGAAAATATTGGTAAGGGGCATAAGTGGAGGATGCTATAGAGCCTTTTAATCAGAGCGAAGGAATAGCAAAATCAGTGTTTGAGCAAAATAACTACAACTATTAAACTATTATTTGACCAGGTTATTTTGTGAGTTTGATTTTGCCCGTAGCTGAATTTAAAGGCTCTAAGCACCGTAACGATAGCCCATGGCAAATATTTCTTCAAATTTTAAATATGCACCCTTGCTGCCATAGCTATCTTGAATTATAAAATGCAGGCAGCTATAATAAATCTAATGATTCAGCAACGTAATGATGCAGCAGCTATGATAAATATAGTGACACAGCAGCTATAATAAATATAATGATACAGCAGCTATAATAATGCAGCTATAATAAATGTAAATGAAATGGCAATGAGGGTAGGAGGAGGGTATGACATGAAAGCAATACAGAAAAAAGCTTTTTTATACAGGTATATTATATCCTTCTTACTTATTTTAATTGTTCCAATGGTCTGTCTATTATTCTATATTGCAAATTTGATAAAATCCAATATGCAAAAGGATTTAATGTCTGCTGATTATAACAATACAGTTTATATACATAACTCTGTAGATAACAGTATCCGCAAGTTTGAAAACCTTGCGCTGCTGACAATGAGCAATTCCAATTTAAAAACTTACTTTCTTGATCAATCATATTTTAACTATTATCAGGCAGTTAGTACACTTAAGTATATTAAGGGTACAAATGAGCTTTTGAATGTGTTGGTATTATATAACAAATCAAATGATTTGGTTATTTCAAATTTTGGTACTATACCAAAGCAGTATTTCGGAAACAAAGTACTTTCGGCAACTCTTGATAATAAAATTGCTCTGAAAGATTTTATTGAAACTGTCATACAGCCGGTATATACATACGGGTATGTAAATATTTCCGGTATAGGAGAACGGAGGTGTTTGCTGTACTTTTACCCCACTACATCTGATTTTGAACAATCAAAATCTATTATAATGATGATTGTTGATGTTCAAAATATAATTGACTTATTTGATGAACAATATAATAGTGTTAGTGGTTCTGTATTTATTCTGGATGAGAGTAATAATACCGTTGTACAATATGGAAACGCAAACGAAAAAATCCTGAATAATTATTTACAGTATAACAATAGACTCTTGAATGGATCGGAAGTATTTTTGTATCAAAATAATAAATATTGTGTTTCCGGTATAACTTCATTAAAAACTGGATGGAAATACATTAGTATTGTATCATTTTCTATTGCAAATAGAGAATTTACATACAATATGTATATTTTCTATTTCGTGTTTATTATTTTGTTTATAATAAGTGGATTAGGCATATATATTTCAATAAGACTTAATTACAACCCTCTGCTTAAATTAAAAAAACAGATAGAACCAATTGTTGAAACCAAATCATTGAATGAGGTTGAGACAATTCGTACTGCAGTAAACATGCTTATCAATAATGTAGATAGAATGTCTTCATGGATGAAAGACATTCAGCCTGCCGTACATAACTATCTTATACAGCAAATGCTTTTCGGACATAAAACAGATATTGATGATTTCAAACAATTAAGTAAGGAAATTTGCTTTAGCTTTTATAAAAGCAGATTTATGGTTGGCATAATAAAGCTAAAAAGGGCTGATTATGAAGTAGTAATATCAGATCTTATGAAAATTAGTAATGACAATATTACAGTATATTATCTCAATTTTCCTGTGGATGATATGCTGTTAGCTGTATTTAATTTGGAAGAACATGATTATGAAAAAGTTATAGCTTTCTTAAATGATTTTGTAGAACATATAAACATGAAAAACAAGTATGATATACATATATCACTTGGCAGACTAAATGAGCTTCAAGACGTTAGTAAATCTTATTTTGAGGCTTGCATAGGCGAGCTGTTCAAAAAATTTGGCAGCCAAAATCAGAGAGTATATTGTTTTAATGATATAATGAAGAGTACTGAAAGTCCGTCAACGGGATTTTGTCCCGGTCATATAAGAGATTTTGAGTTGAACATATTGCGCGCAAATATAGAATATATAGCTAAATTTCCTTCAATAATAATGCAGGAGATTTCTACAAATTATTTACCAGAATATTACATAGATTATGTTATATATGAACTGATAAGGGTTGTTATAAGCAGCTTGGCAGGCGATGCAAGCCAGGAAGTACTCCTTGACAGGATATGGGACTATATTTTTGCCAGGAGCCCCATATCTTCAACCAATGTGCTTGAAGATGTCATTTCGTTTATATGTAATACCATTATTCAACATATTCGTAAAAATCCAATAACTAAAGATTCTACATTAAATGAAATTTTGAAATATATTGATGAAAATTATTATAAACCGGACTTTTCCATTCAGTTGACAGCAAGTGCATTTAACATGTCACCATCATGGCTAAGTCATTATTTTAAGCAAAATATGTATATTACTATAGCTGAATTTGTCCAGAATAAAAGAATAAAATACTCACAACAGCTTATTCTTGAAAATGAGTGTTCGACAAATGAAATCTCTGAACAATTAGGATATTGTAATGTATCAAGTTTTATTAGGGCTTTTAAAAAAACAGTAGGAATGACACCCAAACAATATAAGGAAACATTTGGCAACAGTAAACCGTAAGGTTCGGGTGTGTATAATCAAATTTATTTTTGATATGCCACGAAAGGAATTGTTATGAATAGAAAAATTTTACCAATTGAAGTAAATGTTTGTGATAAATTCTGGAGCACGATAATAGAAAGGAACAGTGAAGTGACAGTTCCTGTGTGCCTTAAAAGATGCGAGGAAACAGGAAGGATCTCTAATTTCGCAAATGCTGCACTCGATAAAAAAGGCAGCTTTCAAGGCAGATTTTATAACGATGCCTGCTTGTATAAGGTGATAGAAGGAGTAGCAAATACCCTCAAACTAAATCCAAATCCCGTATTGGAAGAAACGGCTGACAATATTATAAATAAGATTGCTGCCGCTCAAATGAACGATGGATATATTATGACTTATTTTCAGCTTCAAGAACCGGAGAATCGCTGGACCGATATGGGAATGCATGAAATGTATTGTGCAGGACATCTACTTGAAGCGGCTATTGCCTATTACGAGGCAACAAGAAAAGTTAAACTTTTATGTGTTGCGATCCAGTTTATAGAACATATAATGTGTTTGTTCGGCGAAGGCAAAAGGCATTGGGTCCCGGGGCATGAAGAAATTGAACTTGCTCTTGTAAAATTATACGATAAAACCGGGGAGAAGAAATACCTTGAGTTCTCAAAGTGGCTGATTGATCAGCGTGGAAAGGGCTTGTCAAGGGGGAGAGACTATAGTCAGGAATTTTATAACACTAAATACAATCAGGATGACATACCATTTGTTTCGCAAAGAATTGCAAAAGGGCATGCTGTTAGAGCAATGTATCTTTATAGTGCCGCAGCAGATATTGCATATGAAACCGGTGATAATAGTTATATTTCCGCTCTTTTAGGCATTTGGGATAATGTAGTTCAGAAAAATATGTATATAACAGGTGGTATCGGTTCTACTAAATTTAATGAAGGTTTCAGCACAGACTATAATTTGCCCAATAAAACAGCTTATTGTGAAACATGCGCTTCTGTGGGAATGGTATTATGGAACTATAGAATGTGGCGTCTCACTGAGGAAGCAAAGTATTTTGATATTGCAGAGCGCGCTATGTATAATGGCGTTCTGTCTGGTGTAAGCATAACCGGCGATCTGTTCTTTTATGATAATGTATTGGAAAGCGATGGAGATAAAAAAAGAAGTCCCTGGTTTACGACTTCATGTTGTCCTACTCAAATTGCACGTTTCATACCCACAGTGGGCAGCTATTTCTATATGAATAATAATAATTGTTTGTGGATAAATATGTATGGTTCTTCTCAAGCGAAAATTGAGATAGATAAACAAGATATAATAGTCATTCAAAAAACTGATTATCCATATGATGGCAAAGTAGAAATAATATTTCATACAAAAAATAAGTTTTCAGCAAAAGTCAAATTGCGTATTCCAGGATGGTGTGATAATTGGCGCTTGCATGTGAATTCAGCAATTAAAGATGCTGCTATGGATAAAGGGTACCTCACTCTTGATAGAGAATGGTCTGATGGGGATGTTATTACTTTAGCACTGGATATGCCTGTTAAACTAAACTACAGTCATGAATGCGTTGAAGAAAACAAAGGCAAGGCTGCAATTTCCAGGGGGCCTCTTGTGTATTGCATTGAAGAGATTGACAATATGCAATATGATGATGTAAAAATTGACCCTCATGGTGAATTCTCTGATATCAGCGCAACTATAAATACTGCAGATAATATAAATACTGAAGATCCCGCTAATGATGTAAATACAGTAAATTCTGCAGAAACAAGATTTATCCGATGGGATGTTCAAAATATAGATGCTGTAGCTGTACCTTACCATTTATGGAACAACCGGGGACAGGGGAAAATGAAGGTATGGATTCCTCTTATTCCATCATGTTGATGTCAAGTGGGTGTTCGGGTAAAATTCGCATAACTAATAAAAGGAGCGGTCTTTATGTATGAAAAAATATATAGTAAGCTGCCACTGGGTCAAGTATTGGCTGATGGCTGGCTAAAAGTGCAGCTTAACATGCAGGCAAAAGGACTTACGGGAAATATAGAGTCAATATGGAGTGATCTTGGCCCGGATAGCGGATGGCTGGGTGGAAATGGAGAGAGTTGGGAGCGAGGCCCTTATTATTGCGATGGACTTGTGCCGCTTGCTTTTCTTTTGAAAGATAATGTTTTGCTGGAAAAAGTGGAGAAATGGATTGGCTGGACACTACAAAGTAAAAAAGCAGATGGATTTTTTGGCCCGGGAAGTAATGATGACTGGTGGCCAAGGATGGTTATGCTAAAAGCTTTGATGCAGTATTATGAAGCAAAGCCAACTCCTGATATTCTATCCCTAATGTCAGATTATTTTCAGTATCAGCTTAATAAAATTGATGATAAACCGCTGACTGACTGGGGAAAATTTAGAGCATCAGAAAATATTGATGCTATTCTATGGCTTTATGAAAAAACTAATAAATCAAACCTTTTGAATTTGGCCGACAAAATATTCAAACAGGCTTTCAATTGGTCTGACTTCTTTAAGGATTTTCCTTATGAGAAACCAATAGGAAATTATATGAATTGGCAGGAAGTACATGAAGCCCATCTTCCTGTAAATGAAAGAACTATGCGTTATCCGGATTATATGAAAAGTCATATAGTTAATGTAGCAATGGCAGTTAAATACCCGGCTTTGGCCATGCGCCTGTATAACGATCAGGAACAAAAGGAAATTTTAAAAAAAGGCCTTGAAGATTTGTATAAATACCATGGAGTGGCAAATGGAATGTTTATCGGAGATGAACACCTTAACGGAAATAATCCATCCAATGGCAGTGAGCTTTGTGCTGTCGTGGAATTAATGTATAGCCTGGAGAAAGTTTTGGAGGTTATAGGAGACACATTTTATGCGGATTTGCTGGAAAAAGTCACCTTTAACGCTTTACCGGCGACAATCGATAAGGAATTCTGTTCACATCAGTATTTACAACAGGCAAATCAGGTTTTATGCACCATTGCAAAAAGAGATTGGTATAACAATTTAGATGACTCAAATATTTTTGGACTGGAACCTAATTTTGGATGCTGTACTGCAAATATGCACCAGGGATGGCCTAAGTTTGTGCAAAATATGTGGCTAAAAACTAATCGTGGTTTTGCTGCCATGCTTTATGGTCCATGCACACTAATAACAGAACTTAATGATAGAAACAAGATTAAAATCCATGAGAAGACTAATTATCCTTTCGAAGGAAATATAGATTTTAATATCTGCATGGAAGCTCCTGAAACTTTCGAATTGCAATTGAGGATTCCGGGATGGTGTAAAACATTTTCCTTGTTTGTAAACAGCAGCAAGGTTTCCTATACAATTAGAGATGGGTTTATACATATAGAAAGATTATGGAAAGATGGAGACTGTGTTAAACTTATTTTAGATATGCCAATTATAAAATCATTTTGGGCAAATAATTCTGTTTCTATAGAGAGAGGTCCATTACTTTTTGCTCTAGATTTGGAGGAAAGGAAAAAGCTGATAAACCGAAAGCCGCCTTTTGCAGATTGGGAGCTGTATCCTCATAAGAAATGGAACTATAGATTGCTTCTTAATAATATGAACGTTAAAGAAAACTTTAATAATTTAAATATACATGATAATAAAGATGAACAAAGCGAAAGCTCGAACCCATTTAAAGAAAAAAATAAATTCGTTGAGATAGAAGTATATGCTGCTCCTTGCGAAGAATGGAAAATTGTCAGAAATAGTGCAGATCTTCCTCCAGAAAGTCCTGCTGCTGTAGATTCTGATAATTGTATTAAGCTGAGATTAGTACCTTATGGATCTACAATGCTCAGAATTTCCCAATTCCCATGGGGTGATATACAATAGCTGCGATACAAGCAAGGACAGTAAAACAGTTAAATATTAGAGGTATGCAAGAGCAAATTTATTTAGCACATAGCAGGAATGTAGCAGGAATGTAGCAGGAATGTAGCAGGAATGGAGCGTAAAATGAAAATTTATTTAATTGACCTAGACGGCACATTATATAGGGGAAATGAACCTATTGAATACGCTGCTGAATTTATAGATTATTTGAACCGCAATAACAGAAAATACCTTCTGACAACAAATTGCCCATTAAATGGCCCTGAGGAAATTGTTATGAAATTAAAAACAATGGGCATAGCTGCAACAACAGATAAAGTTCTTACAAGTGGAATGGCCTGCAGAGATTATTTATTAGAGCATTATTTTGGAAAGAATGTTTTTGTTATAGGTTCACCAAGTTTCAGGAAATTGCTTTGCAATTCGGGTATTCAATTAACAGATGAATATTCTGATGTAGTGGTGATAGGTTATGATCAACAGACAACTTATTCACAAATTAAACAGGCATGCATAAATATACTAAATGGTGCTGAATTTATTTCAACAAATATGGACAATGTAATTCCATTTGGAAAAACGTTCATCCCTCACACAGGAGCAATTACATCTGCAGTGGGATATGCTGTAAATAAGGAGCCTGTTGTTATTGGAAAACCAAATCAACATATGTTTAACAGTGCTGTGAAAATATTAGGTTGCAATAGAGAGGATTGCATTGTTATAGGTGATAGACTGGATATTGATATACAATTTTCTTATAACAATGGTATCCCTGGGTATTTGGTTTTTACCGGGGTGGCAAAATGTACTGATGTGGAAAATAGTATTATCAAACCTGACAAATGTTTTAATAATTTAAGAGATATTATAGAGATGGAGAGGAGAAATTTTGATGTTTTATAATCCGTATGAATTACTTAAAATCCAAA
>DAOSDD010000064.1:0-18728 GCA_035362115.1 Clostridiales bacterium
TCCAACAAAATTTCGATAGCAACGGAAAGATGCCGTGCGGGGAAATGTCTCTAAAGCAGGTCTTGCAACACTTTCCTTAGGAAGTATTCCTTAGTGGTCAGCAAAATTTTGTTTACATATTGGACTTTTGCAGTGTAATAGAGTTATTTCAGCAGAATTATAATTATATTTGTGAAAATTATTTCATTTATATTATTCTCATTTTGAGCAAGGGCATACTTTAATACAAATACCACAAACCGAACCGCGGCCAATATGCTTAAAATTCTTGTTCATGTATTCAGAACAAGCTCTTGCATCAATAATTTCTTCCCGCTTCATGCCAATATGCCATTCCTTTCCGGTCAAAGCCATGGCAGGACAAGCTTCCACACATCTGTTACATGAGGAACATCTACTTTTCAGTATTATGTTTCCCTCAGAACACTCCATATCACCTAAATTCGAATTAGAGGAATCAGTGAGAACTGTCCCCAATCTAACCCTGGGGCCAAACTCCCTATGAATAAAAAGTCCATTCTTCCCAATCCAGCCCTGACCTGAAGCTACAGCCCCGGTTTTATGGGGAAAGACTCCACTGAAAGGTTCAGGTGCATCAGGTATGCTCTGGGAGGCTGCAATAGTGTAAGCTTTATACCCATTATCCTGCAAAAAAAGCATGATCCTCAGGCCAATCTGATCTATCAGAGCATTTACAGAACGGTAATGATTAAAATAGGTAAACGTTGGTTTATCTTCTATTTCATCGATAATGGCATCTGATAACCTTATGCCGAAAGATATAGCATAAGGGTATTTTTTTAATGATTCAGGCAGCATTTTTGAAACATCAGAGAAACCTACAAATGAACCCCCAAGCCCTAATATTAATTCTCGCAATTTATCTTCCAGATTTAGTTTTGTGTCTTGCTTTGCTATATTTACATCCTTACCTGCTAAACTGTCATTGTTTAGCAGGTTTTTACCAATATATTCCATTATAGTTATTATCCCTTACCTTTCTCTGGATTCCATACTGCGATTTCGTCTACCCTCTTGGTGCAATACGGCTAGGTGATACGATAAATCCATAGAAATTCCCGTATTTCACCAGTCCGGGTTTGCCTGTAAAGCTTAACCTTTCTTCATCAAGTTCTTCTATACGCTCAAATTTTCCGTCCAGATAATCCCCAATCTGCTCAATTGCACTCTGAATGCGAATAAGAAGAGAACCGTAACGCATATCCATAATATCCCATCCAAGAGCCTTGTTTATAACAAACCACTGCTCCTTATGAATGCTGCGTAGTTCTTTAACCCTCTTTTCCAGTTCCGGCAATTGAATCTCAACAAAAGCCCTTAATGCAGAACTGTCCCCATTACGATAAGCTTCGGTTATTTTTATACCCATTTCCGACTTAATTGACAGCACCTGGCTTACTTTAGACAGATACTCAAATATAAACCCATATTCACCATTCCGATTAACAGCGTTTTCCAGGGTCTTCGCCAGTTTTTCATAATGTGCGTTAAGCGGCAGTCCTTCTATATTATAATCAATCAAACCTGTAAGCAAGTCCTGCCACATAAGATATTTGCTTGGGTTGCAGGTTTCCATATTATCTTCATCTGTTCCCGGGATTTCATCAAGATATTTAATAGAAATAAAATCATCATAATTGCACCCGGTGCAGAACTCAAATCTATTCTTTAATTTGTCCATATCCAGTTCTTTTGAGTATCCATGTTCTGCGAACAACTGCAGTCCCAGAAGATTGGAATAGACATTGCTTTCAGTACCATTATCTCCCCATATAGTAACGAATACTTCCTTGACTCCCTCTTTCTTGCATGCATTCAATGCAGGATTGGTTGTACGGAAAGTTTTACCCCAGTTGGCACAGAAACCGATCCAGGTCCATATGCCTCCAGCAAAAATAGGCTCTGATCCAAATTTGCGGTGCAGTTTTATAAATTCACGGTAGAATTCTTCATCATCATGGTAATAATCCCAATAAACCAGTTGAGCACCTTTAGGTACTGTATCAAGAAGTTCCTGAGAAATTTCTATGTCTATATCATAATAGCCCCCCGATTTGGAAGCAGCACGGAAATACATGTCACTCCAGAACATTGGCTTCAGATTGTGCTTTCTTACTATTTCCAGCACCCTTGCCAGATGCTCGTTCATTATATCAAATTTCTTTCTTAGACCGTGTTTATCAAAATAAGCTCCCATTCCCAATCTCCATGCTTCATCCATACCAATAGGGATACGTTTTGTACGGAATGGTGCAGCTGCAGCTACAATAAGATCCTCAATAAACTTATAGACTTTCTCTTCCCCTACCAGAAGAGTCTCTTCATCATCACGCATATCCCAATATACAGGCCATTTTAATATGTCTATAAGATGAGCCAGTGTTTGAATGCAGGGAATCATCTCAATACCAAAAATATCTGCATAATCATCACATTCTTTTAAATCTTCATATGAGTACTTGCCTCTCATATATCCAAAGTACGGCTGCTCCTTTACCTCATAGCTGTCCTCACAGTATAGCATAAGCATATTAAGTCCCATAACAGCCATCCTTCTGAGGAAATTTTTGACTGTTTCCACACCTATTACTGCATTACCCTGAGAAACGTCAAACATAGCACCATTCATGGTAAATTGAGGCTCTTCAGTAATTTCAAAATCCTCGTCATTATGCTTCAAGGCCTCCAGCAGCAAGCCCAAAGCACGGAAAAAATGTATTTTTTCTGAATAACGAATTACAGCGTCCAGACCCTTTTTAGCTACATAAATATCACACCCGGATCTCTTTTCCACCTTAATATTTAAACAATCTTTACCATTATTACTAATCTCGTAACCAAAATCCCCGGCCAGTATTCCTATACCTTTCATACATTCCTGCAAATCTCCTGAAAAATGCAACTTCATAATTATTTTCTCCTTTCATTTGTACCATTTGCTTAATATCTTTGCTGTTTAAATTATTTGTGCCATTTACATCATTCGCGTTATTTACACCATTTATGTTATTTGTAATAAATTTGCAAGGATCAGCTGAAGCATTACTTCTACCTCAGATTTTACACGTGTCCCGGGCAATTAGCACACAGGCGGAGGTAAAAATATATCAGAGTTAATTATTTCAGCATTCCTGCAGATAGATAAGTACCTATCAGCTTACCTTTTAAGGCAACTTTCTAATCTATAATATTTTAACATACAATGCTAATTTTTTATAGTTTGAAATTTTACTACTATAATGAATTTTCTTGACAGCATACAAAGTTTGTATATAATAAGGTTGTCTTTATATTTACCGCAATTGCCATTAGTATATATTATTTGTATAAATTGCTTGTACATAATATTCACGTATAACAAATTAACATAAATCATCAATTTATGAGGTGATGTCTGTATGGGAAAAGGAAAATATGAGTATCTTGACATAAACCAGGAAATACATGACGCTGTCATGTATTTTATAAAAAGCCATCTACCATATATGGCAAATCATAAAACGAATCTTTCCCCAGGTGATGGCAACATTTCTTAGCAAGCTTCTTTAAATCCGTGTTAGTATCCAACCCTATCCAACTGTCTATTGAACCTCTGAAACAGTATCTTTGGGCTTCAAATTTTCTGGTTTTCTCATCAATTAGAATAAACCTCATTAGTGCCTGATATCCTACGCATTCACCTTCAAATAGATATATTGTAATCACATTCTTCTTTACATACACTTTTGCATCCAGCTCTTTGGAGATACTATTTTGTACAATGTTTATCTCATTTACAGTTATTATCTGTGGCAAATTTTTCCACAAATATACCATTCCATTTGGCTCTTCATAAATTTCAAACCCATTTGGTATTTTCTCAGCAAGCTTACCTTTACCCATTGTACTTTTGGAAAACCAATAGATGGGGTTGCCTTTTTTGCTTATACCTTCGTGCAGATAATATCTGTCACCTTTGTAGTTAGTATAATGAACCATTATATAATTCATCCTTTTTTATCATGATGTTAAAATAAATAACTCACTACTTAAAATGTACTTATGCATATGATATTATACTAGAAGCCTACTTGAAAACGCAGTTTGTACAACAAGAGTTACACTTTTAATATGCACCCTGACATAATGAATTTTTTTGACAACATACATAGTTTGTATATAATAAAGTTGTCTTCATATTTATTGCAATTACCATTAGTATATAATATTTGTATAAATTACTTGCATATAATATTCACATATAACAATTAATGTAAACCATCAATTTATGAGGTGATGTCTATATGGAAAAAGAAAAATATGATTATCTTGACATAAACCCGGAAAAACACGGCGCCGTTGAGAGTTATGTTATGGAAATAATCAGTAAATATGAAGATTATGAAGGTCTAAGATATACCTACAAAGATTATCTGCAATGGCCTGAAGATGAAAGATGGGAACTTATAGACGGTGTTCCTTATAGTATGAGCCCTGCTCCATCAAAAAGGCACCAGGAAATTTGCCTGGCGTTGTGTTCGGAATTTTATAACTACTTAAAGGGTGAACCCTGCAAAGCCTACATTGCTCCTTTTGATGTTCGTTTGGTGGATGAAGGTGAATCAGATGATGATGCTTCAACCGTTTTACAACCCGACATTGTAGTAATCTGCGATAGAACAAAACTAGATAAGGCAGGTTGTAAAGGAACTCCTGATCTTGTTGTAGAAATTACCTCGCCATATACCGCAAAAAAAGATGTTATTAGGAAATTTGCCGCTTATGAAAAATTTGGGGTAAAAGAATACTGGATTGTGAGGCCAGAAGAGGAAACAGTCACAGTTTTTAAACTCAGTAATGAAAACAAATATGGACGTCCAGAAATATACTGCAGAAACGATAAAATTCAAGTCGGAATTTTTGATGATCTAATAATACAACTGGAAGATATCTTCAAGGATTAAAGCAGATCTTCATTGCCAGATGTAAAGTTCATTTTTGTAATATACTTTTTAGGTGTCGGACTTATCACTAATTTTTCTGCTATATCTTGTATTTTAATTTTATTTGAAGAATCGCATATAAGCTTCTGTGCTTTCTTCATCTTTTCAGCAAAAAGGAATTCAGAAAAATTCATACCTGTTTCCTTCTTAAATAACATGCTGAAATAAGTGTAGTTCATATTTAATAAATTAGCAACCACAGCCATATTAATGGGTGGGCGCATCTTCTATATTTGAAGAAAAATATGGCAAGAAACGATTTCCATGTATAATATTCACTTCAGCAACGGATTGTAGAGTTTAAGTCTACAGAAAAATTCTACCCGTCACATTCACCATCCATGGTTTTGGTGACGGCTCACGACATCCATGTCGTGAATTACGAATTTTTCTTTGCCTTAAACATAACAATCCGTAAGCTTTGTTCAAATTTTATACTCGGAAAATCGTATGCTGCCATATTTTGTATCATAAGAAGAAAATGCACCCCATATTAATATCCGTCTTGCCTATATTTTCACGTATATATTATTTTGCAATTTATACTGCATTTAAATTTGCATTTATATTATATATTCAAATAAAATATTTGTCATTATTAAAAGTCATTGATCATATATTATGAATTAGTGCTATTTTTTTGAGCGAAGTAAGTTTACTTACATACACTTATTTATTAAAATTTCTTAGGGAAAGAGGAGATCGGATACAATGAAAATGCTGGTTACAGGGGGCTGCGGGTTTATAGGCTCCCATATAGTTGATATGCTAATTGAAAGAGGTCATGATGTGTGGGTTATTGATAATCTATCCAGTGGTAAATTAGATTATCTAAACACTAAGGCAAAATTCTATAAAATGGATATTACCCAGTCATCTATAAATGAAATATTTGAGAAAATCCACTTTGATATGATTTTCCATGAAGCGTCAATGCATAATGCTTCAAATTCTGAAAAAGATCCAACTCTGGATGCAAATATTAATATTATGGGGACATTGAATATTCTAAATAATATGAGAAAGTTCAATATAAATAAAATTATTTATGCATCTTCAACAGCCGTCTATGGCAATGTACAGCAGCTGCCTATAAAGGAATCATACCAGGGAAAGCCTGCATCATGTTATGGATTATCAAAGTATTTTACAGAGTATTATATTCGTCTGTATTCACATCTTTATGATATAGACTATTCAATTTTACGATATTCAAATGTGTACGGTGAAAGGCAAAATGACAGTGAAGAATGTAATGTCATATCTTCATTCCTTTATGACTTTAAACTAGGCAGGCAACCTGTAATATTCGGAGATGGTCAACAGACAAGAGATTTCATTTACATAAAAGATGTAGTTTCAGCAAATTTCGAAGCCATTACAAAAGGTGCACGAAACATATATAATATATGCACATCAACTTCTGCCACAATAAATTACCTTTATAATATACTAAGAGATATTTTTATGACTTCGCATGAATCACATGAACCATATGAACTATATAAACCATATAAATCATATGATTTACATCAATTACATAAATTATATGAACCTTTATATAATAAAGGGCAAAAGGAAGATATAAAAGAAAGCTCTTTTGATAACACTAAAGCTATACAGGACCTGGATTGGATTCCAAAATATTCTTTGCGGGAAGGACTGGAGAAAATGCTTTTCAATATGGACGGGCAGGTACAATCTGATAGACAGACACAATCAAGGGAACATATCTTGTCCAGGAGCGGATATCTACAGACTCTATCAAGGAATGTCCCTATTTAAATAAACAATAGTGTATTTATTAAATATGAAGAAATATTTACCAGTAGCTATCATAACGGCGCTTAGATTTATTAGGGACATACCTCAACGTAAAACAGACACTACCTACTCTAAGGAGGTTTGTCCCCTAACATCAGTTTTAGTTATATTTCAGGACCAGCCAAATCAAATACTCTATCTGTAACATATAAAGATACACCTTTAATAGCCTTTTCCATATCAATATTAACTTTATTAAATTCAAGGCCGTCCATAAACCGCTCATAAGCCCTGGACCTTGCCTCAACTAAGGCGTTTTCATATATATAATCAGAACATAATAAAACGTCACCATTTATTATTATTTTTTTAGGATTAAATATATTTATTATATTGGCTATTCCTATACCCAGATACTCACCACATTCTCTTAAAACTTCGCGTACATCCTTATCTCCCATTTCAAATGCTTCAAGAACCATATCATATGTCAGAAGCTCATTCTTATTAGTAGTATTACTGATATGGGTATTATTTACATCGCTTTCTATTTTTGTGTTATCGTTCTTGGAATTATTAATTGTTTGGGAAACACTTTTTTCTTCCATACTATTTCTATTAAGAATTTTTTGCAACTCAGCACATTTACCCTCTTTTAACAGTTCGCTGCACTGTGAAATAATAGTCTCTACAGAGCACATAACCTCCAGACATCCCCTATTGCCGCAAAAACACCGGGGACCATCTTTTTTTACTGTAGTATGTCCTATTTCACCAATCACAGCTTCGTTAATTTCATTTCTATAGAAATTAATAATTCCAACTCCCATTGCCAGGTCTAGAAATATAATATTTTCATCTGAATGTATGCCATTTTTCCTTAACACAGCAAGTGCCTTGGTTTTTGAGTTATTCTGAATGTAAATTGGAATATGAAAAATCTTTTCGAAATATTCCTTCAGGGAAAGACCTTTCCACCTTAAGCTTGTGGATATCTCCACTCTTCCATCATCAAGTACCAGACCTGAAACAGCTATACCTATTCCAATAATATTAGATGAAAGCAATGACCTTTTTTCTCCCTGCAGTAAATAACTGACACCCTTTTCTATTATCTTTAAGACTTCATCATTAGTTTCTTGCTTATATAACCGAACCTCATTTTTACTTATGATATTTCCATCCAGGTCAGTAAGAGCCATAGTTATCCTTGAAATTTCAATATTTATAGATATTATGCTCGCTGCTGAAGGATTAAATCTAATTAAAGCTGCTTTTCTTCCAACTTCTTTGGAATCTACTCTTCCTACTTCAATAACAAGTTTTTTATCCATAAGATATGTTACTATATTTGTAACAGAAGATGGGCTAAGCCCTGTACTTTTAGCTATTTCCGGCCTTGCAGCTTCCGAATGTTGTCTAATATAATTTAAAACTTTCAGCCGATTTATTTTCTGCATCAGCTGTACGTTCCCAACCGCTCCATTTATTTGCAAAACTACTCTACTCCTTACCTACACTTTAATTTTTCTATTTGCTCCAGATATACTAAATTATTCTTTAATAATATAGTAAAATCCATAGGTGGTCAATATAGCATTTGCTTCCGGGCGCGTTTATCAAATATGGAGGATATGGCAGCATGCGATTTTCCAAATATATAATTTGTACAAAGTAACAGCAAATTCTAGCCTTTGTTTCTATAATGAGTTGGGGTCATACCTGTAACCTTTTTAAATACTCTAGTAAAATAATAATAATCATTAAAACCTGCTTTTTCCGCAATCTCATTTATAGAGAAGCAGGTAGACTTAAGAAGGTTGCACGCATGTCCGACTCTCAAGTTCGTTAAATATTCCGTAAAAGTTATTCCCGTCTGTTTCTTAAAAAGCTGACTTATATAGCTTGGATTAACTGTAAAAATCTCAGATATATCGCTTAAAGATGTATCTTTGCAGTAATTCTCGTTTACATATTGAAGAATAGGTCTAAAAGTCTCGTTTGTTATATCTTGAGCTGTTAGCTCCTGTACAATACCTGCATTTTCCACCAGTTGCCTGCTAAGATTTTCAAGCATTTCAGTGAAATTTTTGTATGAGTTTGTTAATTGCTCGTAATCGAAAATATATTCGCCGGATTTAACGGAGTCATGTGAATAAAAGGAATGTGTAACTATATTATAAACTTGAAATGCATGTTTAATATTATAAGCTCCTTCTGCAAATACCTTTTCTACCATACTAAATGCATCCTGTATTAAGGCTGCTTCTTCTTTTACTATAGAATTTTGAAGCTGCATCAGTACAAAGCCAAGTTCGTCCTGCTCCGGCTCAGTATATTGATATACATCACTATCCCCTGTCATAAAATATTGATACGCAGCAACTGATGCTTCATCTATAATATCATGTAAATGATCGGAGGAATAATATACCCCGCTTAACCCTGCTCCAATTAAGCTCTTCTGTAAAGTGTTGTTTCGTAATGCTTCTGCAAGGTTTCCTGAATTTCCCACACTTTTCGGATCTCTATCGCCATGCATGCCAGGATACCTTGCAAGATACCCCTTGATTGATTCGGGAGAATTGCTGCCACTTAGTATATATGCATTTTTGTTCTTTCCAATTCTTAGAGAAATACTATTTATCTCCGGTATACATATTGTATTGCATCCAATAGTAACAAGAGCTTGTATGCCAGTTTCTTTTATTTTCTCAACACCTAAAATATCCAGGATTTTGGCTTTTCTATCTCTTCCGAAGCTGCTATTATCATCAATTATAGTAAGTAGTTCAGCTTCTATTAAAATTCTGGATTTTTTTATTACATCTTTAGCTTTATTAAGCACACCAATTATTTCGTTTTCATCAAAAGGTTTAAGACAAAAGCCCAAAGCACCATAATTCAATGCCTTCTGGACATATGCAAACTCGGCATAGCCACTAATCACAACAAAACATGTATTGATATTTTCTTCACGGACTTTCTTAATAAGCTCCAACCCGTTAATACCAGGCATTCTTATATCTGTAAATACTATATCAGGCTTAAGGCTGGTTATTTCATTGTATGCTTCTATTCCATTATATGCTTCACCAACAATTTCAAATCCATATTCAGACCATTTAATGCTTGCCTTTAAACTTTTAACTACCATGCTTTCATCATCTGCAATAAATACTTTATACAAACATATCCCTCCTGGCAGGTATTTTTAACAGAACTCCCGTTCCTTCTCCTTCACGGCTGTCTATTGAAACTCCATAATTTTCTCCATAAGTAAGACGTAAACGATTATTAACATTAGTAATTCCTATTCCTATAGTTTTCGTAGTTATATCATCCTTATTTTCTCTTTCACCTGTATCTCCTTCCAGTCTTTGTCTGATTACACAAAGGGTTTCTTCATCCATTCCGGATCCATCATCCATAACCCATATATTTAAATCATCCGATTTGTTAATCTCTGCTTCTATATAAAGATTCCCCTTTTCAAGTTTCGTCTCAAGTCCATGAAATACCGCATTTTCAATAATAGGCTGCAATATCATTTTAGGTACATTACAATTCAAAACATCATCATCATACTTATAAAAGACATTAAATCTTTCATTAAACCTTACCTGTTGAATCTGAATATAGGATTTAGCAATTTCCATCTCTTCTCTAAGAGTTACTATATCAGCTCCCTTAACACTATACCTGAATATTTGGCCCAGGCATTTTGCTATTTCAAGTGTTTTAAAAGCATTTTCATCCACCGCGCAGCCCTTCATAACCTCAAGAGTATTATATAAAAAGTGAGGGTTTATCTGACTTTTTAAATACTCCAGTTCAGCCTTTTTCTTTTCCAACTCTGCTTCATATAGTTTAGTACTGGTTTTTACAAGTCTGTGAGTAAGGTTATCTATTTCATCAAGAAGAGCATTAAATTCTCCAGCCATAATTTCAATTTCCTCATACCCCTCCAGACTTACTCTTTGTTTAAGTTCCTTTAGATTTCCCTTTCTTATTGAACCAATATGATTAACAAATTCGTTTAATGGGTTGAGTATATTACTAATTATTAGCATAAAAGGTATCGACAGTAGTATAATGGCAATAACAAATAATACTATTGTCATTTGCTGAACCCATCTAATATCACGGAAAAGTTCACTTACAGGGGCAGCACTAATTATCCTGCCGTCTATCCTATCAATATTTTCACCATAAACTACAAAACTCTCATTATTTATTATGATAGTTCTATTATTTATCTGCTTATGTTTATTATTTTCGAATGTATTTGCTATATTATCAAATATAGAATTATTATTATCATTACTTGAATATAAATTGTCATTTCGATCTGTAAGATAAAACCGGGCTGACGATTTAATATCTTCTTTATTGGTTTCAAATCCCAGCATATTTTTGTTAATAATCAATGCAGCTATACCGATTTTTTCCCCCGGACTTTTGTCCATGCTCACAGAATATACATTTGTAATAACAATAAAGCAGTTTAAATCAAAATCCGGCAAATTCGGATATCTTATTAAATAAGTACCGGTATAATAAATACTTTCCTCTACAGGTATATTTTTTATTATCTCGTTTAATTTCTCATTATATCCCCTTAGTTGGTACTTTTCTCCGATATTGCTTATAATTACTATATCATAAATATCATTTTTTATCTCCTGCAAGTTAGTACATATACTATCGACCTGTTGAAATAATTTATAATGCCTATATGGATCTTTTTCCATCATAAATTCCTGCACCGAACTGTTATAGGCAACATTATTTAGTAATTTATCAAGAATATCTATGTTAGTAGATATATTCTTTTTTATTTGAAAAACCATTTCAGTCATATATTCATAACTATCTTTTTTGATAAAGTCTGCTATTTGGAAATAAGCCACAACCAGTATTGTAAATACAACTATACCGGCAGAAACAGCAAGTATAATCAATTGCACTTTAATCTGCATTTTCTTCAAAAAATTAAGTATCATTTACACCCCCTGTAATATTGCAAATGATTAGTATAAACATGTTTTAAACTATTTTATGTTATTTTATATTAATCACTTTAAGTTCTTTCTATTTTATGTAATATATGCTTTAATTGGAATATATTTTTTAATAATTATATAACATATTGTATTTAACACTAATAACTACTATTTTGTCTATCATTAATTTTATTTTTTATCAATAATTTGCAAATAATGTTATTATGTATACTCAGAATATGACCTATAGATTTATTATAACAATCTTTTATTTTTAAGACAAGTTACTTTTTTTAAGAACATAAAAAGCACAGGCTTCTTATTTTGATAAATAAGCCCTGTGCTTTTTCTTAAAGTTCATTTTTCGCAATACTGCAATACTATTTAGTCTTTTGCTTAACTTATTGCTTTTTATTATTTAATACCAAGTTCTGCTGCTTTTGCATTGAAGTCCTTTATTACTTCATCATATCCGTTTGCACGGTGTTCTTTTATTATCTGGTTCCATGTCTTCTCAACATCATCGCTCAGTATTGCTTTTACCATATCATCTGCAAACTGTTCAACATGTTTATCTTTTGAAGCATAATCTATGAAACCGGCGCGAAGGTCTGTATTAATAGGCTTACAGTTTTTAATACGCCAATCCAGTTCTTCATTGCCCATTTTTAGAATTCCCTCAGGAACTGCAGGATTCTTATATGAGAAATCCTGTGCCCATGATGAAAGACTTCCAAGGCCTGTTATTGGATACTTCTTATTAAGGGGATCATAACTACCGCTTTCATTTTTTTCACGGGTTATAACTATTTTATCTCCATCTTTCTTCCAATCTGTACCTTCAATACCAAGTCTTATTAAGTTAAATCCTTCTTCCGAGAATAAATAGTCAAATAATCTTAAAATTCTGTCAACTTTAACATCGTCAGCTTTTGCGTTAATATAACTCTCTGACCAAGGTGTTGGGGCTACTAATCTGTATTTGTTTCCATCAGCAGCCGACCATGGTTTTAAATAAGTTACAGCTTCATCAAATTTAAAATCAGGGAAAGTTTTAACGAACTTGTTGTTTAATGCTGAAAGAGTTGTAGGATAACCTGTATGAGCATAAGCTCCTGCACGGCCTGTTACAAATTTATCCTGACCTTCTGTGCCTTTTATTGTAGCAAAGTCTTTATCCAATCCACCAGAATCATAAAGTCTCTTAAGCTCCTTAAGACCTTCAAGGCAGTTTTCTGTCATAAAGCCGGGAAGCCATCCGCCACTTTTTTCGTCTCTTACCCAGTAGTTGGCACCAGTAGCAACACCAGGCTCATAGGAAAGCATAAGGGCAGTAAGCCAGCTTGCACTGTAGGCTGTTAATCCTACAGTATCTTTCTTTCCGTTCTTATCCGGGTCATTTTCAACAAAAGCCTTCATCAGGGTAATAAATTCATCCATGTTTTCCGGCTGTTTTGTAATGCCAACATTCTCCATCCAATCTTTTCTCATAAGAACTGTAAGGTCATTTGCCCACATATCAGCATTTGGATAGGTAGGACGTGGTATACAGTAGAACTTGCCATTTGGATCTGCCAAAGGATATCTGAATGCTTGGATATCAGGCTGATCCATTATTTCCTTAAGGCTCGGGTATGCACTGAAGTTGTTAGGCAGTTCGTGAACAATACCCTCTGTAATCCATTTTTCGTAATTAGGTGTTGATATAGCATCAATTGCGAACAAATCTGGTAACTGAGATGATGCAGCCCATATCTGAATCTTTTGACGATAGTCATCCCATGTAAGGTTAACGGGTTTTAAAGTGATATTAAGTTTTTTGTAGAGAGCATCTCTTACTGCATCTTCTTTTACATCTTCAGGTAATGCCTGTCCTGCGCCCCAATAAGCCAGTGATATTTCTACATGCTCTTTAAGAGGATCTTCAGGCTGTTTTGTAGTATTATCACCTGTTGTAGTCTTATTATCTTTGTTTGCCTTGTCTTTCTTGTTACAACCAATAAAGAATGACATAACCATTACTACAGCAAGAAGAATTGCTACAAGTTTCTTTAAGTTCTTCATACATTTGCCTCCTTGTAAATTTTGTTTATATTAACAGCTAAAAGCTGCTGTTAACTATATTGTTCCATTATTACCGATGTATATATTACTTTTATTTAATCAAATAAATAAATTGTATTTCCTATTACTCTTTAACAGCCCCAAACATAATTCCTTTTGTAAAATGTTTTTGGAGGAATGGATAAACTAGCAAAATTGGTACAGTAGCAACTACAATTACTGCCATTTGCAGAGATTGTGAATAAACTGTCTTCTGGCTTTCCATAATTGCTGCTCCAATACTGCTTGCCATAAGCTGAGTAAAGTTCATTATAATCTCTCTTAATACTAATTGTAGAGGATAAAGCTTTCTACTTGAAATAAATAACAATGCTGTATAATATTCGTTCCATTTATCTACTGAATAAAACAAGGATACTGTTGCTATTACAGGTGCAGACATTGGAAGTACTATTTTATAGAGAATATAGATGTCATTTGCACCATCAATTTTAGCTGATTCCTCAATACTTGGGGGTAATTCCTGGAAGAAGTTTTTTAATAGAATCAGATAAAACGTATTTATAGCATGAGGAATTATCATAACCCATATTTTGTTTATAAGCCCTACCTTTTGAACTGTTAAATAATAGGGGATAAGCCCTCCTGAGAAAAACATTGGAATTAATATCATCGTAAAAAATATTTTATTGCCAGGCATATCTTTTTTGGATAAAGTGTATGCAGCAGCAGTTGAAAGACACATACTTACCAATGTACCCACAAGAGTTACAAAAACTGAAACAAAAAATGCACTGTGCACAATTTTTTCCTGTAAAATGAGTTTGTACGATTCAAAATTAATTGATGTAGGTAGAATATATATAAGCTGCTTTTGCACTTCTGCATAATCTGCCAAAGATATAATAATTACATAATAAAACGGGAATATAGTGATTATTGCCATTACTGCCATAAGTATATAATTAAAAACATCAAATCCCGTAGTTCTTTTTATTAATTTATTTTCTAAATTATTACTCAAAATAAGCCAACCTCTTTTCAATGGATTTTAAATAAAATCGTTTGCTAAAATCATCTATTGCATAGTTTTCAACTAGGTTACTTCTATTAATATATACCTCTTCCACTCATTTTCTTCACTATAGCATTACCTGTAAAAAGCATTATGAAGTTAACAACTGACTTAAACAAACCAATTGCTGTTGATGAGCTAAAATCTGCACCAATAATGAAGGTACGTCTGTAAATTAATGTATCAATTATATCAGCGACATCGTAAACAGCTGCATTATACATGTTGAATATCTGGTCAAATCCTGCATTCATAATATTAGCAATTGCAAGTATCAGCATTATACCAATTGTAGACCTGATTGCCGGCCATGTAACATACTTCACCAGTTGAAAACGCTTTGCTCCATCAACTATTGCCGCTTCATATAGTTCTATGCTGACTCCGGATATTGCTGCAAGGTATATAATTGTACCCCACCCTGCTTCTTTCCAATTATTAGTAACATACAATAATGCTCTAAAAGTTGATTTCTGAGTTAAAATGCTAACCTTCTCTCCCCCAAAGGCAACTATGATCTGATTTAGCACTCCCTGATCCGAGAGGATGTTAAAAAATATACCGGTTACGATAATCCACGATACAAAGTGAGGGAATGTGAGAACAGTTTGTACAAATCTTTTATATTTACTTTTTCCTATTTCATTAATTAGAAGTGCAAGAATTATTGGAACGGGAAATTCGAAAATAATTCTTTGTACGCTTATTATAAGAGTGTTCGCAAAAGCTTTTTTGAAAGCAGCATCGCTGAAAATTCTGTAAAAGTGCTCAAATCCATGTCTGGCAGCCCATGGGCTACGAAGTATTCCCTTGGAATAACTAAAATTTTTAAAAGCAAGTACGACACCATACATAGGCATATATGAAAATATAATATAGAATATAACTGCGGGTAAAATAAGCAAATAGAAATACTTATAATACGACATCCTTTTCCATAAAGAGTTTTTCGAATTATTTAGCTTATTTATTTTTTCCAGGTTGTTTTTTTCTCTTTGTACTATACTATCCATAGAAATTTTTAGCTCCTTGTCATTTTCTACTTATAATTCTATAGCATTTTTTTTGTGCAGTGTATACAAAATATTTATATTTTTATAAGAAATAATACATTTTTTATATGTAAGTAATATCCAAATATAAAGAAAGTACATATTTATGTACTTTCTTTATAAATTTTAATACTTAATGCTACATCGGCATATTAGTATTAACTATATATAATTTAAACTTAGTGGATCAATAAATGGTATGGGAAGGCACCTTTCAAAAAATTCTGCAAAGACTTCATAGTTAGATGTGGAATCCGAGTTGGAGACAAAATCCTCTCCGGTTACCTTAGCTCCGCCAAAAATCAGGTCATTTAACTTTTCTTTATCAGATATAATACATTTTTCCTCTCTAAATTTAAAGCATGCGCCTTTTTCGTCATTTTCAAATTCAAGTTCATTGATAAACTTATTGTCATAAATTTCATAGAAATACTGTCGTAAAGATTCCATAAGACTCTTAAAGTTAACTATTTTTATTGTACCAATTAACCTTCTTTCTTCTAAAGGAATATTATTTTCTCTGCAGTAGTTAATAGCTGATGTATGATATGTCATAAGTCTTCCATTTATGCTTTTTAAATCATATTTCTCCAGCAGGATTTTACATGCTTTAATTATTAATTCTCTAGAACCTGCACAATCATATAAGGTTCCTTCGTTTCCTTCAACAACCATATAAAAATATGCTTCTAAACCTTCTTTACTTTCAACTACAACCACTTTTTTTTGAGCTGTCTTTTTTCTCATGAATTTGCGGGAATCCAGCAATTCATAAAATTTATCATAGTAGCGAACAAATCTAACATTTTCCTGCTTATAAAGATTTGCAAGGTTATAAAGATCATCCTGGCTGCATTCTTTTATATTCAGCTCTCTAATATTATATTCATTGAAATCTATTTTACTTATGTCATTATCTTTAATCTGATACATGTACATTAACCCTGCCTGCGTACTTCCAATATTTCTGTATAACCTCCTGTCACCAGATATTATAAGTACATCAACCCCATCATTGTACATTCTACTAACGCAATCATCAAGAAGAGAGGAAGCATAACCATGTCCCCTGTAGTCTTTCAATGTAGCAACAGCTCCTAATGACGCTGCATTTATGCTGCATCCGTATATTGACACAGGTCTTATAACATAATTCATGTTAGATACAGGTTTCCCATCCTCAAAAATTACTCTTACATTATCGATGTTCTCCTCACAAAATAAATCCGGGAATTCTTGAAACATTGTTTGTCCATCATCATCATATGTACGAAAAACCTCATTAGAAAGTCTTTCCACTAAAGGTAGTTCGCTAACTTTTGCAGCTCTGGGTCCTTCCATTATACATCCCTCCAGTTTTTACTTACATTAATACTTTATATAATAACAAATAAGTTGTAAAAAATAAATTACATATTGTATATATTTGTTTATTTGTATATTATAATTATTAGCATAACAATTATACTGTTATTATAAGTATCGAGTGTATACAGATAATAAACAAATAGCTATATTTGCATCAATTCAGATTATGATTATTAAGTTTAAGGGCTTTGATGCATATGCTAAACAATTATTTTGAAAAGAGGGATTTTAATGCTGAAAATTGATATCCACGTTCACACGAGGATGCAAAAAGGTGTTGAAAGATTAGGCGGAGGAGATTATGCATCTCCTGAAGAATTGCGAGAAATGTACAAAAAACTTGGTATAGGCAAAGCTGTTATTTTACCGGGAATAAACCCTGAGTGCATGAACCGTATTCAATCTAATGAAGAAGCATATATATTGACGGTTGAGTATCCCGAATTATTCTACTGGTTCTGCAATATTGATCCTAGAATGGGTAATAATTCTCCAGGCTCCGATTTATCCCATCATATTAATTACTATAAAAAACTAGGCGCAAAAGGGATCGGAGAAATATGCTCAAACTTGTATTTTGATGATCCACTTGTAGAAAATCTGTTTTTCCACAGTGAAAATTGCAACATGCCTGTGCTTTTCCATATAGGACCTCAAATAGGCGGCTGTTATGGTCTGGTAGATGAAGTTGGCTTACCCAGACTGGAGAAAGAGCTGAAGAAATTTCCTAACCTCCATTTTATTGGCCATTCACAACCATTCTGGGCGGAAATCAGCAGTGATGTAAACCAGAATAACAGGAACAGTTATCCTGATGGCAAAGTTACACCCGGCAGAGTAGTGGAATTAATGAGAAATTATCCCAATCTTTATGGTGACTTGTCAGCTGGCAGCGGTTATAATGCAGTCAGCCGTGATCCGGAATTTGGATATACTTTCATAGAAGAATTCCAGGATAAGCTTTACTTTGGAACTGATATTTGCGATCCAAGGAACGATATGAAACTTTCTTTCTGGCTTGATGAAGCCCTGGAAAAAGATAAAATATCAAAAACTGCTTATGAAAAAGTATGCTTTAAGAATGCACTAAAATTACTGGAAAACTAAAAATACATAAACATAAAAATATATGTAAATACAAAGTAACAGAAAGGCACAGGGACACTCCTCACTGATTTCTTGCGAAGCATCATGAGGAAGTGTCCCTGAAGTGTATTTCTCTAACTTACACCATATTATTTCGAAACGATCTTATTTAATGCATCTTTCACAATTTTTTCTACAGAGTTGTCAAGCTGTGACGGGTATAAATAATATATAGTGCTTCCATCAGGTTCATATCCGCCTTGTTCAAACATCTCTTCTGTTGGTATATAACCCGAAACACCATTGCTGT
>DAOSDD010000065.1:0-18641 GCA_035362115.1 Clostridiales bacterium
AAAATGTTTTTACCTAAAAGTCCATATTCTTTGGCCTGAGATATAGCTATATTCAATCTTTTTACCGCTATGGGATACTCAGCTCTTATATATATATAACCCTGATCCGCGCCTATTGCATATCCTGCTATAGTCATTGCTTCAACTACTGAATGAGGGTCTCCTTCCAGGACGCTTCTGTCCATAAAAGCACCCGGGTCTCCTTCATCGGCGTTACAACATACAAACTTTTTGTCGTCCTGACTTTTTGCTGCAAATTCCCACTTAAGGCCGGTTGGGAAGCCTCCGCCCCCTCTTCCTCTCAAGCCTGATTTTTTAATAGTATCAATTACCTCTTGGGGTTTCATTTCTATCAGTGCTTTGGCTAATGCTCTATAGCCGTCATGTGCAATATATTCATCAATATTTTCCGGATTAATGACTCCGCAATTTCTCAATGCCACTCTTAATTGTTTTTTGAAGAAATCAACATGCTCCATGGATTTATGTTGCCCATCCTCTTCAGCATGAGTTTCAGCATGTAAAAGTCTTTTTACAATTCTCCCCTTGATCAGATGTTCCTCAACAATCTCATTTACATCTTCCGGCTTGACCATTGTATACATTGCACCCTCTGGATAAACTACAACAATGGGGCCTTGAGCACACAAACCAAAACATCCTGTTTTTATAACCTTAACTTCATTATCAATACTGTTCTTCTTTAGTTGTACTTCAAATTCATCAATAACTTTTTGAGAATTTGATGATGTACAACCTGTACCTCCACAAACAAGAACATGCGCTCTAAATATCTGCATCAGTAACCCTCCTCACAACAACTAAATTTTCTCTTCAGCCCCAACAGTATAGTCGAGACAAACTCTGCCATTAACAATATGCTCTGCAACCACGCGTGCAGCCTTTTCAGCTGTCATCCTAACATAAGTAACTTTCTCACCCTTTTCGTCAATAACATCAACTATGGGTTCAAGTCTGCAAGCACCTATACAACCGGTCATAGTAACTCTAACATCATTTATATTTCTCTTTTTAAGTTCTTCTAGAAAAGCGTTCATAACCGGCCTTGCACCAGCTGCTATACCGCATGTTGCCATACCTACAACTACTCTCATTCTTTCGCTCTTCTCTCTTATGCTCATCTGCTCGAGAGTCCTTTTTCTAATCGCTTCCAGCTCAGCTATCGATTTCATTTAATACACCTCCAAAAATCACCTTTATTCCTTCACTTATATAGTCACGAATCCATATCAGTACATCGCTGTTATCGATAGGGACATCATCCAATTGCTCCTTTATTTCCAAAACACTGAATGCAAAATTTTCTTTCATATTGCATAAATTCAGGTTAAAATCTGTTTCCGGATTTGCTGCTACAAGACCCATCATTGTTTCTCCGATGTTACCTAATGGCAATCTATCTATATGGGATATTTGAAAATCAGCCTTTATACAAGTTCCTTTACCCTTTTCCGATTTTATTTCAAGCTTTCCTCCTGCTCTTGCAGAAGAAGCTTCCAAAAGCGGAATACCCAATCCTACCTTCCGGGTAGTTCTGGTTGTTGCAAAAGGATTTTTTACTTGATTTAACAATGATTCATCCATACCTATACCATTATCTTCTATTTCAATTATAAACTTATCATTTTCTGCGTCTGCTGTTAGTATGATGTCAATTTTTGAGGCCTGTGCTTTAATTGAATTCTGTACAATATCCATTAAGTGTAGAGATAAGTCCCTCATTGTTAAAATCCTCACTGTCGATATTCAATATCCTTTTTGATATTCAACATTTCCTTCTTATACGGCTGCTTTCTGCTTTCTGTATTTTTCTATAATGTCTTCAATTTGTTCAGGCTTAAGTCTTCCGTAAACGTCCTCGTTAATAGTGATTACAGGTGCCAGACCACAAGCTCCTATACATCTGCAAGCTTCCAGGGAAAATAAGCCATCCTCAGTACACTCACCAACATTTATTCCCAGCTTTTCCTGGAGTTTGTCAAGTATAAGATTTGCACCCTTTACATAGCAAGCTGTACCAAGACAAACCTGAATATTGTATATACCCTTTGGCTGGAGCGAAAAACGGGTGTAAAAGGTAACTACCCCGTAAATTTCACTAAGAGATACGTTAAGGCCTTCAGATATTTTTTTCTGGACACTTAACGGCAAATAGCCATACAAATCCTGGGCTTCATGTAACACAGGAATCAGGCCACCTTTTGTGTCTTTATACTTTTGAATTATTTCCTGCAGCTTCTGCTCTTTTTCATCAACACAGCCGCAGCAGCATTTACCCCCACTCATCTGCACTACCTCCTAATTCTAATCAATAATCATAATGCTTAATTTATAATTTTTAATCCTTAACTGTTAATCCATAATTGAAAAATAACACCAAGGATTAATCATTAACTATAGATAACGTACAAAAGAAACTACATTATAAAAGTTTTGTGCGCTAATGTTACATTAATGAATTCGTAAAAATTCAAATTAATCCATGTAGAATCATTTTTGCGTTATATATACTAAATTTCGGACTCATTAAATACGGTATTTATTTGACACATTAAAAAGCAGTGTTTCTTGCACTGCTATATAATATGTTAAGTATTTAACAATTTCCGCCCCAATTATATCAAATTTAATTTAATTATTCAATAAGTTTTACGAAAATATTGGCATAATATTTGAATTAATTTAATGATTTGAGTTCCAGGAACCAAATGGTTACTGGATTTTAATGTTTTTAATAGTTTATTGTATACAAGAGGCACTCAATGCTTTTCTCCTCAAGCTCCAGAACGCTACTCTGTTCTAGTATATCTCCAAGATTATGAGCGTCTGAAGACCGTATGAAATTATACCTTGATAATTGCGGATATAATGACAAGAATTTCCCTAAATCACAATTTTTTGATATTTCAAGATTACCTGTTTTAATTTCCGATGGTATCATCCCGAGGTTGGATATTATGCTGTAAGAATCCCTGTCTACGTGAGCAGGTATCATGACGCCTCCAAGTTCAGCCATAGTATGACAGACTTCTTCTAAACTCATATCTGCAGCTGTGAGAAGCATTTTATCAAGTTGTCCGATAATATTGTCGTTTTCATCCATGATTAATTGCTCTCCGAAAATTTCCGGTCTGTTCTTAACTTGTGGTAAAACCTTATATACTTTTTCCTGCATCTTAAGTGCCCGTTCAACATCAGGAAAAAGGCATACTATATGAACCTCTTCCCGTGTTTCAATTTCCATTCCAGGTACAAACAAAATGCCTGATTTACAGGCACAATCTGAAATAGCTTCAAGATTTTCGGCAGAATTGTGGTCAGTTACCGCTATTATGTCCAGTCCTTTTAAAATTGCCATGTTCACTATGTTATTAGGAGTCATGTCTTTATCTGAGCAAGGTGAAAGGACTGAATGAATATGCAGATCAATGTAATATTTCATGAGTCCTCCAGCATATTTCAAAAGCATCCATGCCGGTTCTTAAAATTGCTATATTTTCTTCCGATGCTTTTTTCAAAGTCGTCTCTTCAACATTAATATCTTCAGGAATTATTATACACGGAATTTCCAACAATACAGCTACAGCCACTATATTTATATGAGCTTGGACGGTTATCCAGGCGTCTCCTTTTTCAGCATGAGACATAACCCAGCTTAGTAAGTCACATACATATACTCCCGTGATATCCCGTTCCAGAGTAGAGTCACCTGTAAGAACAGCCAAACCAAGTTTTTCTGCGAATTCTTTTACAGTCAAGATGCACACCCCTTATCTCTATGTCTTATACCCATATATTATACTTATGCCTTATTTCTATCCTCATCTTTATCTTTATCTTTATCTTTATCTTTGTCTTTATCTTTGTCTTTATCTTATATCTTTATCTTATATCTTTATCGTTATCCTTACCCTTATCCATTACCGGCGGCATTTTGGCTTCCAGTTCAGCCATTTGTACTGCCAGACTTCTGACCTTGTCTCTGAGCTTGAAAATACAATCTGTTTCATTGGCATTCCCGCGGACAATGTCTTCCGCAAGAGCTCTGCAGCTTGGTGCTCCGCATGCTCCACAATCAAGTCCCGGAAGGTTATTGTTTATTTTTTCCAGCGTTTCCAGCTTCTTAATTGCAACAACTATATCTTCATCCAGTTTCATAATTGGCCTGTGTTCAATACTACCTGTCCAGACCAGACTTTCATCATATTCATCAAGCATGTTGCATTGAACAGAAATATTGTCCGCTTCTTCTATTTGTTTTTTCAACCGGGTTTTTGCAAGATAGGTATTTTCAACTGTTAGTGGTCCCCCGAGGCATCCTCCCGTACAAGCAAGAGCCTCAACAAAATTAACGTCCTCAAGTCTTTCATTTTCAATTTCCTCAAAGATTTTTATTACATTGTGTATGCCATCAACGGCAAGATAGCTATCTATGCCCAGTCCAAGAGCCTCTCCGCCGGAACTTGCCCATCTTATGCCTTCAGCGCTTGATTGTTCAAGATTTTCAAGACTCTTACTTTTATCCATAGTATTTAAAAGCTTTAAATATATGTCTCTCATTGAAATAACCCCATCTACTGCAGACATGTCTTTTTCATAAGGTGCCTTTACGCTGGTTACTTTAGCGGCACAAGGCGTAATAAAAAAAACGCCTACGTCATTTGCGGATAAATCATGCACTTTCATGGCTTTATTTTTAGCCATTTTAGCAGCTACCTCCATGGGAGACTCAATTTTGACTATATTATCAATTAAATTAGGAAAACGCACCTGTATTAACCTGACTACTGCCGGACAAGCAGATGAAATAAGAGGTACTTTAAAACCGCCTTCTTTAATAAGCTTCCTGGTTGCACCGGTTACAATCTCTGCCGCCCTTGCTACTTCATATACGTCATCGAATCCAATTGATTTTAATCCATTTAATATCCTGTTTCTTGAATATTTATTATTAAACTGACCATAAAGAGTTGGAGCGGGCAATGCTATTTTATATTTATAGTTCTGAATTATATCAAAGGAATCGGTAATTGCTTTCTTGGCATGATAGGGACATACCCGTATACATTCACCGCAATCAATGCAGCGTTCTTTTATTATGCGAGCTTTACTTTTACGCACCCTTATGGCTTCCGTAGGGCATCTTTTTATGCAGTTTGTACAACCCTTGCAACTATTCTCATCCAGTGTAACAGAATGAAAATAATTCTCCATATTCTCAACCCCTTCCAAAACAGGAAAAGGACCTAAAGTTTTATCAGGTTTTAAGGCATATTTCAATTCTTACAGTAGTGCCTTTACCCACCTTGGATTCTATTTCAAGCATATCAGCATATCTTTTTATATTTGGAAGGCCCATACCTGCACCAAAGCCCATCTCTCTTACATTATCAGGTGCTGTTGTATAACCCTCCTGCATCGCAAGGTCGATATCCGGTATACCCGGTCCTTCATCAATTATTTTTATACTTACTTTTTCGCTGTCAATCTCTACCTCTGCCGTCCCTCCATTTGCATGTATTACAGCATTTATCTCAGCCTCATACATAGCTATGGAAGTCTTTTTAATTATATCAGGACTAACTCCCAATTGAGTCAGCATTTTTTTAACATTACTTGAGGCTTCCCCCGCAAGTGTAAAGTCATTCCCGGGAATTTGATAGCATAGTTTGATTGAATTGCTGCTCAACCCTATACACTCCCTCCCCTTATGCCAGCACTTGATAATTTGCCACAGGCTATAAACATAGGATACCGGGTAGTCATTAATATGATGCTTTTATCTACCGCCAGTTCCATCATGTTTTTATCAGGCTTCTTTCCCCTTACAAAAACTATCATCTTAATATCCATCATTTCAGCAGTCCTGATAACCTGGGGGTTAACCAATCCAGTAAGCAAAATATCCTTTTCATCACCATAGGCCATTACATCGCTCATAAGATCAGATCCGCAAGCTGTGCATACATCTATATCAGGGTTGCTTCCTTCAACCAGTATTTCCGCATCAAGTATCTCTTTTATATTATCTACTCTCATAACACCAACCTCTTTTAAATTCAGGGATTTATAGATAACGCACAAAAGAAACTGCATTACAAAAGTTTTGTGCGCTTATGTTACCTTAATTAATACGTAAAAAATCCAATTTGTTCCTTGTAAAATCATTTTTGCGTTATATTTAGTCCATATACATCTCATCATTCAATAGGATCAATTGCTTAAATCAATTGCTGAGTTAATTATAGCATATTGTTAACTGATTAACAATCCTTTAATCTCATTGACTCATTAAAAACAACTTCCCCCTATAAACTCCTTCAATATGGAATTATTTGGTATTTCGTCATGTTCGGCAATGGGCAGAAAATAGCTTAAGAACTCCATGAGTCTTTTTGCTTCAGGATATTCGGGGCATGAGTCATCTATACCTGCCAATATAGGTTCTGCAAAAATTTTCATTACTCCATGCTCATACCTAAAGGCTGAATTAAACATTACATCAGCCTCTTCCTGGAAAGGAAATATGTTTTTCTCTTCCCCGCGTCTTACTGAAGGCCAGCGCTTTATTGTATCTACAGCACTGCTTCCTCTGAATTGGTTATCTCTTACAATTCGTCTGAGAAGCCGTGTGTCTGTGGTAGGAACTCTGTTATGGTCATCAATATTCATGGATGTGATTGCGCTTATATAAATTTTAAACTTATTTTCTCTGGGTACGGACGGCGTTAACTTTTCATTAAGACCATGAATACCTTCGATGATAATTATATCGTTTTCGTCCAATTTCACTTTTCTACCTGAATATTCCCTTTTCCCCAAAGGAAAGTTGTATATGGGTATTTCAACTTCTTCTTCATTTAGCATTTTGATTAAATGATCGTTGAATAATTCTATATCAATAGCTTCTAAAGCTTCAAAATCCATTTCACCGTTTTCGTCTATCGGAGTCCTTTCTCTATCTACAAAATAATCATCCAGATGTATTGTAACAGGCTTTAAGCCATTCACTCTTAATTGTATGGCCAGCCTTTTTGAAAATGTTGTTTTCCCTGAGGATGATGGACCTGCAATCAATACTACTCTTTTTCTATTATTGCTTTCAGCTATCATATCGGCTATCTGGGCTGTTTTTTTCTCATGAAGGGCTTCAGATACTCTTATAAGGTCCCGTACATTTCCTGATTTTATTACATCGTTTAGTCCTCCTACACTTTCTACCCCCAGGATACTGCCCCATTTCCTATTTTCACGGAATACATTGAAAAGTTTTTGCTGTTCTTTAAATTCAGGCAGTATATTTGGCTGATCCTTCTTGGGAAATAGTAGAATGACCCCGTTTTTATAATATTTAAGATCAAATTTATCAATATATCCTGTGTCTGGAGCCATATATCCATAAAAATAGTTGTCAACTTCATCACAGCTGTAAATAGTAATATAGGGTTTCAGACGCTGCTGAATATTTCGGAGCCGATCGTCCCTTCCTTTTTCCTTCAATATATTTTTAGCTTCTTCAATAGGTATAGTACGCTTTATAAAAGGTATTCGTGCATTAACAATTTCAACCATCCTGTTTTTTATTTTCCCCACATCATCTGCGTTAAGATCCTTATCTCCCTTTATTTCATAATAAAGTCCCTTACTGATTGAATGGTTGATTATAACTTTTCTTTCAGGGAATATATCGTTAACAGCTTTAACAAGAATAAAAGTAAGACTTCGTATATATATTCTCATCCCGTCGTCTCTAGAAAGATCAATAAACTCCACCTTACAATCATTATTGAGCATATAAGTCAATTCTCTAATTTCATTATTTACTTTAGCTGCAATTATTGTGTATGGATAGTTTTCTTTATACTTTTTACTCAATTCGATTAATGAAATACCGCTATTAAACTTTTCAATTTTGCCATCCGCAAATGTTACAGTGATCATATGGTTTTTATTCACACCAAACACCTCGCATATTTTATTTTATATGGACACAAAAACAGGCGGGATAAAAATAGGGCTTATTAAGCCCTATTAATACCTTGCATATGATTTGTTTTTGTTATCATATATTATATTCCAAACATCTAATATTATCAAATCAGCCTAACACTTTCTTTGCTATTTGATTTACAAGTTTACCGTCTGCTTTTCCTCTGACCTTTGGCATAACAGCCTGCATTACTTTACCAAGTTCCCGGACCGAATTGGCCCCAAGCTCCCGGACTGTTTCTCTGACAATGGTTTCAAGCTCTTGTTCCGATAGTTGCTGTGGCATATATTGTGATAATATCTCTATTTCTCTTAGTTGTCTATCTACTAAATCCTGTCTTCCGCTTTTCTCGTAATCAGGAAGAACATCTTTCCTTTGTTTTATTTCCTTGGCTATTATATCTATAATACCATCATCGTCAAGGGTGACCTTCTTGTCTTTTTCAACCTGAAGCACTGCAGACCTTACCATTTGGACAGAGTCCTTACGGACAGTATCCTTCTCTTTCATCGCTGTTTTCAGATCATTTAATAATTGTTCCTTAAGGGACATAGCACATATGCCTCCTTATCACCTAAATTTCCTTTTTCTTGCAGCTTCAGATTTCTTCTTTTTCTTCACACTTGGTTTCTCATAATGCTCCCTTTTCCTTACTTCAGCAAGGACACCTGACTTAGCGCATTGTCTCTTGAATCTTTTAAGAGCACTATCGAGAGACTCATTTTCCCTTACCCTAATTTCAGACACGTACTTCCCTCCCTCCGATGGTATCAATTGTGCCAGAACTAAGCTCCATATTTTGCTGTGTTTTTTTCCAAATCATTTGTAGCACATATTATATTATATCTTATTATAGAAATCAAAGTCAATATTAGCTATAGTAATTTTACACTAACCTGCGGTAATTTTATGCTAATATTGCACTATTTCCTATAAGTTCACCAATGTTCTTTTCCACACGGGAAATAAAACTTGTGATTAAACAATTTTAGGTCCCAGGTTTACCCCGCCTATGAGATGATAATGAAGGTGAGGTACAGTTTGCCCCGCATTAACTCCGCAGTTGTTTATCAATCTGTAGCCATTCTCATAGATTCCCATCTTTTTTGCTATTTCATTGGCAGCAAGGTGAATACTTACAAGTATACTTCCGTTTTCATTGTTAATTTCCTTAACACTTGTAAGATGAGTTTTGGGTACCATAAGTATATGCACCGGTGCAACTGGATTAATGTCCTTAAAAGCAATCACGCTATCATCTTCATACACTATTGAAGATGGTATCTCTTTTCTTATAATTTTGCAAAAAATGCAATCTTCCATGTGATTTCACCTCCTATCGAAACATTGGTACCGAAACATCGGGACGGTTCTTTCGTTTCATTTTATCATTTAGTACCAGCCTTGACAATCTCCAGCGCCTTTTTAAATGCTTCATCTATTTTTGATGGGTCCTTGCCACCTGCCTGAGCCATATCCGGTCGGCCTCCACCGCCGCCGCCTGTAACTTTTGCAACTTCTCTTATAATATTCCCCGAGTGGATGCCTTTTTCAACAGCACTTTTTGTAGCAGTAACAATTAAATTTACCTTTCCTCCATGCTCTGATGCAAGTATTATAACTCCATCATCAAGTTTGTTCTTTAACACATCCCCGGTATTTCTCAGGGCTTCCATATCCATTCCTTCAAATTTTGCAGTAATAACACTTATATCGTTTATTTCAACTGCTTTCGATAATATCTCATCGGTTTTACTTCCTACGAGCTTGCTTCTTAGTTGATCAATCTCCTTATGGGAAATTTTAATTTCCGATGTTAATGCCTCTATCTTTTTAACCGCATCCTGAGGGCTTGATTTTAATGTAGAAGCAATATCGTTAAGAAGCATTTCATTTTCACGGAAATACTTTAGGCTGGAATACCCGGTTACAGCTTCTATTCTCCTTGTGCCTGCAGCAACTCCGGTCTCCCCTGTTATTTTCAAGAAACCTATACCTGCTGTTGATGTCATATGTGTGCCGCCACAAAGCTCGATGCTATAGCCATCGATTTGTACAACCCTTACTATATTGCCATACTTTTCACCGAATAAAGCCATAGCACCTTTTTCCCGAGCTTTATCCAGCTCCATTTCTTCTATCTTAACAGGAAGGTCTTCAAGGATTTTCTCATTTATCTCTTCTTCAATCTTCATTAAATCACTTTCTGAAACAGGTTCAAAGTGGGTAAAATCAAATCTGAGTTTTTGGTCGTCCACAAGTGAGCCTGCCTGTGCAACATGAGTACCCAGGTTATGACGAAGTGCTTTATGCAGCAAATGAGTGGCAGTATGATTCCTGGCTATGGCCTTTCTCCTTTTTACATCAACTACAGCCTCAGCAGCAGTATTACTTTCCAGTATGCCTTCCTCAACTATTCCAACGTGCAAATAATGTCCGTCATGAGTCTTTTTACAATCTTCAACTCTTACCATTCCAGTTTCGGTCCTGATATATCCCGTGTCTCCAACCTGTCCGCCACTTTCTGCATAAAAAGGCGTTTTGTCAAGGAGTATAACTACCTTATCTCCTTCCATTGCAGTATTAACTATATCGTCATCTTTTAAAATATAGGATACCGATGCATTACAGCTTGTACTTCCATATCCGGCAAATTCAGTTTTAAAATCTTTATCCAAACCAATCCGGCTTTCCTGTGACCAGGCTGAACCTTCTTTACTTTTCAGTGCTTCACGTGCTTTGTTCTTTTGAACTTCCATCTCTTTTTTAAAACCTGCTTCATCAATCATAAGACCGTTTTCTTCTGCAATTTCTCTTGTAAGATCAAGCGGGAATCCATAGGTATCATGAAGTTTAAACACCATTGTCCCTGGAACAACTTTCTTGCCTTCATCCTCTAATTGACTGATGTAATCATTTAAAATTGCAAGTCCCTGGTTAATAGTAGTTTCAAACCTTTCCTCCTCTGTTTTGATGACTTTTTTGATATAGTCGCGTTTTTCTTCAAGTTCAGAGTATGCTGTTTTCGACTCATTGATAACTATATCGGAGACATCAGAAAGGAAAGGTTTATCAAGCCCAAGAAGTTTCCCGTGCCTTGCGGCTCTCCTCAAGAGTCTTCTTAGAACATATCCTCTTCCTTCATTTGAAGGCATTATCCCATCAGATATCATCATTGTAGTGCTTCTTATATGGTCTGTAATTACACGTATGGAGGTATCGGTTTTGGAATCCTTACCATACCCTGTGCCAGCAAGTTTGCAAACATAATTCAATATGTTGCGGACTGTATCCACCTCAAAAAGGTTGTCTACATTCTGCATAACACAAGCCAGTCTTTCAAGACCCATACCGGTATCTATATTCTTCTTTTTTAGAGGAGCATATGTCCCATCTGCTTCTTTATTGAACTGGGTAAATACCAGGTTCCAGAACTCAATATATCTGTCACAGTCGCAGCCGATTTTGCAATCAGGTTTTCCGCATCCCTTATCTGCTCCTCTATCAAAGTGAATCTCTGAACATGGCCCGCAAGGTCCTGTACCATGCTCCCAGAAATTATCTTCTTTACCCATTCTTACAATTCTTTCAGAACTTAGCCCTATATCCTTGTTCCATATTTCAAAAGCTTCATCGTCTTCTTCGTAAATTGTTACCCAAAGCTTATCTTCCGGCATTTTTAACTCTTGAGTAATAAATTCCCATGCCCAGGTTATCGCTTCTTTTTTAAAATAATCCCCAAAGGAAAAGTTACCCAGCATCTCAAAGAAAGTACCATGTCTTGCTGTTTTTCCAACTCTTTCTATATCAGGCGTCCTTATACATTTCTGGCAGGTTGTTACCCTATGGTGCGGAGGTTTCTGCTCTCCTGTAAAATATGGCTTTAATGGCGTCATACCTGCATTTATCAAGAGAATACTGGGGTCATTCCGAGGTACAAGGGAAAAACTGGGCAGCCTTAAATGATCTTTGCTTTCAAAAAAGCTCAAATACTTCTCTCTAAGTTCGTTTAATCCATAGCTCTGCATTATTAAAACCTCTCAATTCTTTCTACATATAATAAATAGTTAATAATATTTAATAACACCTGGTAATATTTAGTAAATCTTTATAATTATAATATTTTACATTCATTATAAATAATAATATATTAAAGTATGTAAATAGTGTCAAGAAGGAAAACAATATGGGGGCATTTTATCTCACTATCTCATCTACTACCCTTTTGAATATTGCCTTAACAATTGCAACTAACGGCACTGAAATAATCATACCTGTTATACCCAGGAATTCTCCTCCGGCAAGTACAGCCATTATTGTGGTAACAGGATGGAGGCCTACCCTTCCCTCAATTATTTTAGGGGAAACAAATGCATTATCTATCTGCTGTACTACCACAAATAACGCTACTGTCCAGATTGCTTTAATTGGTGATTCCACCAGAGCAACTGCCACTGCAGGGATAGCTCCAATTATGGGTCCAAAGTATGGTATGATATTAGCTATTCCACCTATTGAGCCAAGTACAAGAGGATATTTGACTTTCAGAAGCAACAGACCTCCAATTTCCATAATGCTTACAATAAGTGCCGTTAAAAGCTGCCCCTGAACAAAACTAGATAACACCAGGTTTATTTCCCTGCCCGTCTGCAAAACGTTTTTTCTCCACTTTTTAGGTATCAGAGAAATTACCTGGGATCTAAAAAAGAGTGAGTCTTTGATGAAATAATATGCTATAACAAGTGCCAGCATAAAATCAAGTATAATTGCTACCGAGTCTATCAGCCTCGTCATTGTCCTTTTAAGGGTATTGACAGTATAATTTTGAATCATTTCAGCACTTGAATTGATTTCATTAAGCAATACATCTTTAATATCTGAAGACCAGCTGCTTGATCTGATATTTGATAATATATTGTTAAACATTCCCTGATAATTAGCTATAATATCCGGGACTGTGTTTATTAGTTCTTTTGTACTATTTACTAATTCAGGTACTATAAATATTGTGACTGCAGTAAAGACAAGTATTACACCTGAATACACCATAATAATGCTAACCGGACGTGAAATTTTTCTACCTTCAAGCTGCTTAACCATAGGGTGAACCAGATATGCTATTACAATAGCCATAAAAAACGGGCTCAAAATTCTCCCTATTTTTTTTCTGAATGAATAGATAAATATAAGTATAAGTACGGAAATAACAATGATAATTATTAACAGCATCAATTTTCTTTTTTGCATATTTATACTTCCTCTATAGATTCAGGAAATGGGGGAATACATATTCCCCCATTTCCTGCCGGAACAATTTGATTCATACTTACTGATTCATGGTAATTATTAACGGTATTGGTACACCATATTAATTAATGATATTGATTCGTGATATCTTTTCATATATTGATTTTCTATCTGAATACACCTGCAATATCACTTACAATATTTCCCGACCTCCTTAAAAATCTTTTTCCTGTTTTCATCATCTTTCTCCTGCTTTTACTTCCCATTACGCCGCTATTCATAGCCATGACCATGGAAACTCCGATTAAGCTTCCTACAATTATTCCTTTTGTAAATCCGTTTCCCATGCAAACACCTCCCTTCAACAGCAACTGAATTTACTTATCAGTTACATAAACAGAATCTATCCTTAAGAATTTTTTTCTTAACCCACCACCGGTGGTTGTAATTTCCTGTTCAATATCGTTACCTACCAGCAAATAATCTTTTCCATACTCATATTTACCAATTAGCGGTACAACTTTTCTTCCCTCGATAATATCTTGGATAAGTCCGTCTGTTAATTCAAAACCTTCAATGTATCCTGTCTTACAGTCGAATAATATGTCCTTTACTATTCCCAAATCCTTACCTGACTTTGAATATACATTTACTTCCTCTATTTTTTTATCAATATGGGAATACTTTCTGTCGTTCTGTCTCTCTGCAAAGGGACGTCCAGGTTGTCTAGCAGACTGTCTCTCACTATAATTTGTGAAGGACTGTCCCCCAGTGTACTGTCCCCCAGTGTAATTTATCAACTTCCGGGACGTTGCTTTAGCTTCAGCTTCATCACTAATTATTACTGCATTTTCACCTATCTCGCATACATCCTGAAAAAGTATGAGCCTTGTGCTGTTATTTATACCCGGCTTTTCAACATTAAATGCTTTAATCTGCTTCTCTTCTATATTAAATATCACATCTTTTATAATACCTGGATTTTTTTTGCCATTTTCAAAAATTACAGCTAATCCCAGGATGTCAGTAATTCTTTTCAATCGATGCTCCTTTAGCATAATTTTCACAATTAATTTTATATAATTTTTTGTTTTTATAGTTTATTATAGCAAGTATATTCTGAAATCTATTATCCCTTATTTTGAATAAAATAATTCACATACTTAATTATTTGACTACAATACAAAATTAAGATAAAATTTAACTGCTGAGTAAATATAAATGTAAGTTTTTAAAACTAATAAAAAAGGTGAGGTTATCGAGGTTATATGGAAAATGCTAACTATAGAAGATCATTAGATTTATTGGAGTCTGTTGGTGTAAAGATTCCTGAAATTTTTTTGCCTGAAAAAGATACTGATATGAGAAAATGGGCCGTCGTTGCCTGTGACCAGTATACTTCCCAACCTGAATATTGGGACCAGGTTGAGAAAATTGCAGGTGATGAACCATCTGCATTAAAACTCATTTTACCTGAAGTTTATCTTGAAAAACCAGGTGTAGAAGAAAAAATAAGTAGAATCAACAAAACAATGAAGGAATATTTGGAAAATGGTATTTTAACCTGTCAGAACCCAGGATTTATATATTTAGACCGGGAAACAAGCCATGTGTCTTCAAGGAAGGGATTAATTCTCACTATAGACCTTGAAAAATATGATTATAACAAGGGTTCTCAGACACTGGTGAGGGCTACTGAGAAAACAGTAATAGAACGACTTCCGCCAAGGATAAAAATTAGAAAAGATGCTCCAATTGAATTGCCCCATATACAGCTTCTCATAGATGACCCTGATATGACGGTTATTGAGCCTCTGGCAGCCAAAACAGAAATGATGGAAAAAGTCTATGATTTCGATTTAATGATGGGTGGAGGTCATGTAAAAGGATACAAAATTGAAGATACTGAAATCATCAATGATATTGCAACAGCACTTTACAAGCTTTCTGAGCTTGATAATTTTTATAAAAAGTATGGAGTTGATTCAACAAAAGGAGTGCTTCTATTTGCTGTAGGTGACGGCAATCATTCCCTGGCTTCTGCAAAAGCCCATTGGGAAAATGTGAAAGCTGGCCTTTCTCCGGAAGCAGCAGCATCACACCCTGCAAGGTATGCCATGGCCGAAGTTATCAACGTACATGACAAAGGCCTGATCTTCGAACCCATACACAGGGTTTTATTTAATGTAAAACCTGATGATATTTTACATACAATGGAAGGTTATTTTAACAAGTATTCCCCAACCTACATCAGGACATTCTGTTCAAAAGAGGATATGGACAGTGCTGTTGAGGAAATCAAGCAAACACAGCAAAATGCAGCAAAAATTCATATGCTTTCTTTTGCTGCTGCTAATTGTTTTGGTTTTTCAATTATTGAAAAACCGGCTCACAACCTTGAAACAGCTACTCTACAAGAATTCCTTGATCTGTATCTGGCTGAAAATAAAGACGTTAAAATAGACTATATTCATGGGGATGATGTTGTTTCCTCCCTCGGTACAAAAGAAGGTAATATGGGATTTTACCTGCCGCCAATTAATAAGCATGAGCTCTTTAAAACTGTAATACTTGACGGTACACTCCCCAGAAAAACATTTTCTATGGGAGAAGCTGAAGAAAAAAGATATTATATTGAGTGTAGAAAAATTAAATGATTGCAGATAATTTTTCTAGATTTAATTTTTCCAGATTGATTTGTATAGATTTAATTTGTTTAAATTTATGAATTATTTGTAGATATTTGTAAATTCTGAAAGGACGAGCATTTATGATTGAAGATATAAAATTAATACTTGAAAAAGCTATAAGACAAAAAGCCTCTGATCTTCATATTTCTCCCGGTATACCACCTATTTGCCGGGTAAACGGCCGGCTTATCCCCGTTAATGATACCGTGCTAACAAGCCAGGATACAGAAATATTCATAAAATCAGTCCTTTCAGATAAGCAACTAGATACGCTCTACCTAAAAGGTGAAGTAGATGCTTCAATTTCTTGCTGTGACAGTAATCGCTTTAGGCTAAATGCATTCCGGCAAAAGGGTTCATATAGTATTTCCCTAAGGCTTGTAAAGCCGGAAATACCAGATTTTAATTCTCTTGGTCTGCCTCCGGTAATCATTGAGCTTTCGAAGCTTACGAAGGGATTGGTTTTAATCACCGGGCCTACAGGTACGGGAAAATCTACTACTTTAGCTGCTATGATTGACTGGATAAACACTAATAGGGATGCTCATATATTAACGTTGGAAGAACCTATAGAATACGTGCATACTCATAAAAAAAGCATAGTAAACCAAAGAGAAATAGGAACTGATTCCCAGAATTTTTCCAGTGCTCTTAAAGCTGCTTTAAGGCAGGATCCTGATGTTATCCTTATAGGTGAAATGAGGGACTTGGAAAGTATTGGTATTGCACTGACAGCTGCAGAAACCGGTCATCTTGTTTTAAGTACCTTGCACACGATAGGATCAGCGAAAACAATAGACCGGATTATAGATGTATTTCCTCCCTACCAGCAGCCTCAAATAAGGACCCAGTTGTCACTGGTATTGCAAAGTGTTGTATCACAGCAACTCATCCCTACTGTAGATGGTAATGATAGAGTAGCAGCTGTTGAGGTTATGATTTCTACACCTGCAATAAGGAATTTAATAAGGGAAAATAAAACTCACCAAATATTCAATGCTATCCAAACAGGTTCGAAATCCGGAATGAAAACTATGGATAACTCATTAATTGAACTATATCGGGCTAATCGTATCAGTTTTGATGAGATGATGAACTATGCAGTTGACCATGATTATATCAAAAAGATGGTGACCTGATAAATTATCATATTTCCATATTAACTACACATATATCTGCAGCAAATACGATTACCCATTTTTTAAGATTAGAAAGGCTTCGAAATTCATATGAACTATGATATTTCATGACCTGTTCTATTGCTTCGTTTTTTTTTTATAACATCAGTGCAATCCGCCAATCGGATTGCTTCACACCGCTTCAATAAATACATAAAGATAAAACTACTATAGTTTTATTTCCTTGATAGTATTTATTATAACTCATTTACTTAATTATTACAATTAGTTCTTTTTAACTATAACCTTGCCATTACTATCAATTATTGCCTGTATTACCGTTGTTCTAATAATACTTGGGCTGCCGCCTATTTCATATGTACCAACTGCCTCCAAGTTAGTTTTAGTTAATTGTGTTATCTGGTATTTTCCAATTTTATTACCTTCATTAAATACTTCAAAGGATGCTGAAGGTAAAACAGGATTATCATTATAAGCAGTAGCTTCAAGAATAGCCAAACCATGTTCTATTCCGGAATAAGCAAGATAACTCGCAATTTCCCTTTGCTCCATCACTTCGTTAGTTTTTGTCTCAGAGGCAATAGAAAAGAGTATAGCAGAGCCTAAAATGAATATTACAACAACAAGTATAATTGATAATACTAAGGCATACCCACTTTCACTATTAAAATGTATTACAGTATTTTTTCCAGATGACTTCTCCATTTAACACCTCAAAAAGGATAATCTTCAACATTTTTTATAAACTCACTAATATTCCTTGATTCTACCTTTATTCCTCCACTATTTACAAAAAAACCATCCCTTGCTATAACTATTCCTGTAAAACCTCCTCCGGTAAAAGTAACTTTACCATTTGGAGCAAACACAACTCCAGTAAGCTTACCCCAACTTTTTACATTCAAATTAACATCCTTCTTACTTACAATAATTACATTGCTTGAAGCATCTACGCTAGCAGGGTTAAAATTATTAACAAAAATTTTTTTATTATTTGATAAAGTTAATTCTGACTTGTATCCATTGATATTATACCACTCATCTGGTTTTAGAGGAGGTAATTCATATATTGGCATTTCAAAACCTTCATATATAGTGAACCCAGGTATCTCCGGAATTTGATTGCCTTTTATTTTAGTAATTGAAACACTGGAATTATAGGTAGAACCACTTGAATAATTAACGACATATTTTAAATTCGTATTACTAAGATTACATTGTTGCAGTTTAACAGAATTATTAACATAAACGTTCGTTCTAATAGTGCTGCTTTTCCCTTTTATTGAACCGCCATTAACTTCCAAATCCTTGTTTACAATAATTGTATCCACATTGCCATTTATCCTACTCCAACCTTTGATAATCAAATTTCCGCCTGTATATACGTTAAATCTATTAGCCTTATAATCGTCAACTCCTATAGTCCCACCAAGCAGTTCAACATCTCCGGCAACATTTACTAAGCTGCAATTTACTGTAGGCCAGCCCTGAATAATTAATTTGCCTCCTACATAAACATTTCCGGTTATTGTACCTCCTCCCCATATCAAATCA
>DAOSDD010000066.1:0-18380 GCA_035362115.1 Clostridiales bacterium
CAGAAGTTTTTCGGCAAGCAAATCCGCAAAGCTAAAACCAAGTTTTTTGAGTCTGGCATCCAGAAGAATATTCAACGAATGGATCAAACTCCACTAGAAGGTGCGTTTCTTCCCACGTGTATGAGAATATTCCAGCCCATAATCATTAAGAATACGCCTGTTAACTCGCTCCGAAGTGATTCTGCTTTTCATTTGTTCTCTCCATTCATCAGAATTACGAGGAACAACAGTAAACAAGCGAAGATCCCAGGAGGGCTTAATGTAAATGCACCTTCCATACTCAGAAGGAGAACATTGATTTTTGCAATCACAGGATTCAATCCTACCCAAGACCAAAGGGCAGCGATATTTAATTCTACAGCGGTCAGGGGTGTAACCCCAGTTAATCATTTTAGGGTTTCCCATACAGTAAGGGACACCGTGTTCATCCACCTTGATATGAGGGGGATATGTAAAATTATCTTTATTCTTCTCGTTCAAAGGAATAAAGGCCTTTATGTCCAATTTATGCAGGAGTTCATATGTGGCGTAATTATCATGAGCACTATCGCCACAAAAACTATCAAAAGTGAATTCAGGATAGAGCTTCCTTGCTTCGGCGAGAGCAACAATGGCAGAAACACCATTAAATCTCTGGGCTTGAACCATCCTGAGATACAGAGGGAGGTCATACTTAAGTTCTTTATTATATACGGAAAGAATATATTCAGTGTAACCATAAAACCACTGGCCATGGTAACTATCCCAACCCCAGCGTGCGTAAGGGTCTGAAAACTTGTGTGGGCAATCACAATTGTAAATGCCATTTTCAACACATTTACAGACTTTATTGCCAAAATTGCTGGCACCGGAATTAACACAGGTGCCATCTCCGGAAACACACAATTTTTCCGTATCACCATGAAGACCTTCTTTAGCGGCAGGTTCAACTCCTATTTTGGCAAAGATTTGTTGCATAAGCATTTCGGGTCTTGATTCGAAGATCTTGCCTTCTAATGCTAAGTCAACAAATTTCTGTATAATACCTGGATGCCGGGGTGGCTGTTTTTTATTCTTTTCCAGCTTTTTAGCGGGTTTGCGTTTAAATGTGTGAAGAGAATGTTCAAATTCATAGTCAATCTCGGGATTTGACAGCCATACCCGGTTGATAAGGTCATAGTATGAACCGACTTGATGGATTTCGTCCCTTGATAAACCAATCATATTGCAGAGGATTTCATTAGATTGGAGTTTTAAAACCCAGTTGGTAATGCTGTGTTCTTTTAATTCTGACATTAGAATGAATGAACGGATAAGCTCCGGTTGGTTTTTGGCAGGAGCGCCGGTAATTGAGTAGTATGAGGAGAGTAAGGGTTTTAAGGAATCAAGATCAAGGATATACAGTTTTGATAATGCATCTTTATACTGCATTACGTTTTTAGGATCAGCCTTAAAAAACTGAAAAAAATTTTCTTCGAGATAGCTTTGATATTCTTTGTGTGTACGCCAAGGTCCTAACATATGAAACACCTCTAAAATCAAGTAGTATGGCCAAAAAAGAACCATCCAAATCGATTATTGGGGCGTTTTGAAAATGTCAAGGGTTTTTGGAAAAAAAGTTTAATTTTTTAGCGACTTTTTGGGGGTGAACTAAAAAAGGCAACTCTTGAAAGTCGCTAATGGCAATATGTTTAAGTTTTCGAAATTACTACTATTGTAATAGGAGGTAATCATCATAATACACTTGGAGTAATTAGAAGTTTAGGTGAAAAAGGTGTATGTGTTCACGTAGTAATTATATCTTCATAATGAATAAATTTCATATGTCAAAATTAGCTTCCCAGAGTGGCTTTATCACACCCAAAACACGGATTATTAATACAGAAGAATTTATTTGAGAAGAAAAACTTCCAAATGATATAGTATATCCTTGTATAATAAAACCAACAGTAAGTGCTATAGGAAGTATAGAAGATGATGCTAAAAAGTTTTAGGAGGAAAGAACATGAATCGAACTATTTTAGAACTTGTTAGAAAGGTTTCTCATGCTAATGAGACTTTTTCTATTATTTATAGTATATTAAGCGATTTAAAAGCAAAGAAAAACAGGAGATTGGATGATGAGACTTATTTTAAGAAAAGATATAGATCATATGTAGGAAAGGATTTAATTTTAGATAATCCACAAACTTTTAACGAAAAATTGTTATGGCTACAGATTCACGATCATAATCCGTTATACACAAAGTTAGCAGATAAATATCTTGTGAAAAAAAATGTTGCTGATACAATAGGTGAGAAATATGTAACACCTTTAATTGGTGTATGGAATTCTGCAGATGAAATACCTTTTGAGAAATTGCCTAATGAGTATGTACTTAAATGTAATCATGATTGTGGCTCAGTATTTATTAAAAGATCTGGAGATACTGTTAATGAGAAAAAAATTAGAAAAAAATTTAATAAAGCTTTGAAGAGAAATTATTATGATGTAGGAAGAGTATGGAGTTATAAAAATATAAAACCGCTTGTATTTTGTGAAGAATTAATTTCTACGAAAGATGGAAAGGTTCCAAAAGATTATAAAATATTCTGTTTTGACGGAGAACCTAAATTTGCTTTTGTAGCATCTAATAGAGGTGAAGATACAAAATTTGATTTTTATGACATGAATTGGAATCGTATACCGGTTAAACAACATTATCCTAATAGTAAACTTGATATTCCTAAGCCAGAACAGTTTAACGAAATGGTAGAGTGTGCTAGAAAACTATCTAAAAATATACCTCAGGTTAGAGTTGATTTTTATATTGATGCAAATGGAAATGTAATATTTGGAGAAATGACATTCTGTCATTTCTCAGGTAAGGAACCTTTTGAACCAGAGGAATATGATTCACTATTTGGCAAATATATTAAATTACCTAAAATTTAGCAAATTAGATAATAGGTTATTGGACATATATAATACTTCTTAATGAAGTGTACCTGTATATGAATTATAAAAAATGAGTAGAGATTTACTTAATAAATATTCAATATTTAATAAAACTACTAGTGGCAGTAATTTCTGATTATAAGGATGAATATTTAACGAATATTTATTCTGAGTATAATCAGCTATGGAACAGAGCTAGCTTAGGGTAAACTTTGGCAGGCTTGTAATATTATATGGTTATATTCTTAAAATCCTTGATAAAAGTGCTTTGAGTCTATTTAGCATTTAAATGAATTAACACTATGAATAAATATTTGAAGGAAGATATTATGAAGGAAAAAATAAAAATTATTATTGCGGCAGATCTTGTGCCTACACAATCCAATATTGAATATTTTAAGACAAAAAACATGGACGCTCTAATCGGTCATGAACTCGTAACATTGTTGAAATCTGCAGATATACGAATATTTAATCTTGAAGCTCCTATAACCGAGAGACGTGACAAGATAATAAAATCAGGACCGCACCTAAAAATTGATCCTGTAGCCATTAATGGTATAATAGAGTTAAATCCGTCAGTGTTGTCGTTGGCAAACAATCATATCAAGGATTACGGGGAGAATGGAATTAGAGATACTATTGATTATCTTCGGAATAATGATATTCCCTATGTCGGAGTTGGAGAGAATATTGATAAAGCACGTGAGGGAGTTACTATAACTATAAAAGGTCATATTATTTCCGTTATTTCTTTCGCGGAACATGAGTTTTCGATTGCACGTGATAATCAATGCGGAGCTAATCCATACGATCCTTTGACTTCTTTTGACGATGTAAAGAGAATAGCCGAAAGATCCGATTATGTTATAGTGCTGTTTCACGGTGGAAAGGAGCACTATCGTTATCCAACAGTTGAACAAAAACGGATATGTAATAAATTTTTATCAGTGGGCGCAAACATTGTTGTATGTCAACATAGCCATTGTATTGGGGCAGCAGAAAACATAAACGGTGGAGTTGCTGTATACGGTCAGGGCAATTTCATTTTTAATCTTTGCGATGATGAGCGTTGGAAAAGTAGCCTATTGATTGAAATCGAACTGTGTGAATTATCTAGTATTAGTTACATACCAATAGTAAAATGCGGTGCAACTATTAGAATTGCAAATGAAGAAGAAGCAATACATATAATAGATGGTTTTGAGTCACGGTGTAAGGAAATTTTGGAAGAAGGTTTCCTTGAAAAGAATCAAAAAATAGCAGCCAAGCGTGCTGCGAATTATTATTTGAAGAAACTTCACGGTGCAGGTTTTTTCTTCCGAGTTCTTGATAAAATACTTTCAGGTAGAATAATTAGATATATTTATAGGCATTCCAGTATAAGAGCAGAGCTGTTGAATTGTATAGAATGTGAGACACATAGAGAATTTATTACGGACTATCTTCGTAATTCATTAATTGATTAGAATGGTGATAATGTGAAATGAATAAAAAAGTTGTAATTATTGGTGATGAACACTACAACACTCTCGGTGTCATCAGAAGTCTAGGTGAAGCGGGTGTTCGGCCTGATATTATTATTATTGATTCATGTAAAGCAAAAAGTTGGGTTCTGACCAGTTGTTACGTAAAACATGGTACTATTGTCGAACGCAACAATGAAAAAATTATAGCTGTTCTTTTGGATAAATCAAATGGCCAAAACGAAAGAATATATCTTGTCCCTACAAGTGACTTTGCAGTTAAGCTTATTGATGATAATTTTAATGTGCTAAGAGAGCATTATGTTTTGCCGAGTATTGGGAATAAAGCTGGAGAATTAACTCGGCTTATGAACAAAAGAGTTATGGCACAATATGCAGAGGATGCTGGATTTTTGATACCTAAAACTAAAAGTCATTTTGTATTGCCTGATTTTAAAAATGATAAAGAGTTATTCGAAAGCATCAATGTTTTATATCCAGTTATCGTAAAACAAGAAAATGCTTTTGCGGCTAAAGATAAGATATGGATAGTGAAAAACAAAATTGAATTAAAATCTGCACTTTCTAAGTGTATAAATGAAAAAGTCATTATTCAACAATTTATAGAAAAGGATGAAGAAATTGGCATACAAGGTGTAGGTTTTGGCAGCTCTGCTGAGCCAGTTGTTCCAGGTGTTGTACATAAAATAAGAACATCTTTAAATGCTATTGGAAGCACGACATATGCTGATTTACGGAGCATAGCCCAAAATGATCCAGTTCAACAGGTTAAGAACTTCATAAAAAACATCGGATATTATGGTATTTTTGACATTGAGGTATTGCGGAAGGGTGAAAGTTACTATTTTATAGAGTGCAATTTCAGAAACGGAGCTTATGGGTATTCATACACACGTATGGGAGCAAATCTTCCTATGATATGGATGGGGGAGAATGTAGGAGTGAATACATTTAATTATACCTCATTGAAATTAATAAATACCTTCAGCGACTACAAGCATATTAAAAACGGCAATATTTCTTGGTATAAGTGGATGTGGCAGTTGGCAACAGCTAATGTTTATCTTACAGCAAACTGTAAAGATCCCAAACCATTTTTTTATAGACTAATCATGAGGTGAAAATAAAAATGTATTTAATTCGTTTAGATGACGCATGTCCATATTACGATGTAGAAAAGTGGCAACATGTTGAAGGCATACTAGACATGTATAAAATTAAACCGATTGTGGCTGTGATTCCCAAATGTCAAGATAAAATGTTTGTCAATCAATATCAATACAACGATTTGTTCTGGGACAAGGCACGACACTGGCAGGATAAGGGTTGGACGATTGCGCTACACGGGTATAACCATGTTTATACAAATATGAATGCAAAGGGATTGAATCCGATAAATAATTTTTCAGAATTCGTTGGATTAAGTTATGAGGAGCAATGCGAAAAAATATATAATGGAGTGAAAATCATGAATGATCATGGTTTACATCCGAAATGTTTTGTAGCTCCCGCACACAGCTTTGATACAAATACTTTAATAGCGTTAAAGAATGTGTCATGTATCAGGGTAATAAGTGATACAGTTGCTAATGATATATATTACAAGCATGAAATGCTTTTTATACCTCAACAATGCGGCAGTTTCATTCGAATGCCATTGAAAATTATAACTTGCTGCTACCATCCTAATGCCATGCAGGCTAAGGATATACATGCACTCGAAAATGTTTTAGCTAAATATAAAGATAAATTTACGAACTTTGATTCTCTTAAATTTAAGAAAAGAAATTTCGGATTCTTTGATTATATGCTGAAAAATATATACTTTGCTCGCAGAAAGATGAAAAGAATTAACATACATTATTGAAAAGGACTGATCTTTTATGAAAATAAAGCAAGTGAAGCTTAAAGCACTGGAGGATACATGGAAAAAAATGTATTCTTCTAATAATTTGCTCTTTCCTTATTCATCATACGAATTTGCTTCTTGTTATAACAAATACTTTCATCTAGGAAGTAAACGCTTGTTCATGAAGCAATTATTTTTTTTGATATCTAATGATGATAAGGATGTGGCAATAATACCTCTGATTTGTAGAAAAGACGATTATTATTTATATGGAGATATGTGTGCAACAGGTTATCTTGACATCATAACAGCTGGCGAAATCACAGATGATGAATACAGCAAGATTTTTGAATTAATTTTTTCAAAAATTGGCAATGCTACATTGAACTTAAACAAAATTAATGACCGTAGTCGTTTATTTCATTATTTATTGAAGTATTATACAGAGGAATACTCTTCACCTTGTGTCAATATCTCTTTTAGTAATGATTATGATACATATATGAAGTCACTAAGTAAGAGCGTACGGCAAAATATAAGAACTGCGTATAACCGTATTCAACGTGAAAATCGTACATGTAATTTAAAAGTCATTATAAATGAGTCACTACCAAGCGAAATTATAAATGAGGGAATGAAGATTTATAATAAACGTGAGGAGAACAGAAATAAAAAAAAGAGTTCATTAGTAACTAAAATTATCAGAAGACACTTTAATCCGATTACTACATCAACATTGTTTATACCTAATAATATTCATGCGTTGTTTTTTATTGATGGTGATATTGCTGCATTTTTGTCAGGATATATAACAAATGATAATAAGACAATAGTAGTACCTCGTCACGCAATAAATATTAACTATTCTTCATATAGTGCGGGAACATTACTTATAACTGAACTTATACGATATTGTATTGATAATACAGAAATCAGGAATCTTGACCTTTCCAGAGGTGATGAGAAATATAAATATTCATTGGGTGGTACAACTCATTACAACCATTCATTTGTTTTGAAACATCAGAGAGAGGGGAAGAAATAAATGAAAAAGGTAATATATCTAACCACATCTTTATTCCCTGAGGGGCAGGCGTATTCAGTGCGTGTTATAGGATTTGCAGCTTTGTTTAAATCATTGGGATATTCTGTACATGTGATTGCTGACAGTACAAGACAAACCGATATTGTCAGGAACAAAATATATACGTTTGATTACGGCACATATGAGATTTCAGGAAAGAATGGACGCTTAAGTAGTAATCTTACAAACAAGTATTTTGCAATTGCCGCTTTGAAAAAACAATTATCTAATAGCGATGCTTGCGCTGTTGTAGCAAATGCGTCAAGTGACAGGTTCAATGATGTTTTATTATTGTGCCATAAAAACGGAGTCAAACTAATATTAGAAGTTTGTGAATGGTATGATGTTATATCATCGCGTCTTGGCTTGATTGATTACCGCAATTATCGGATGAATCGGATGATGGAAAAGGGTTATTCTAAGGCAGACAGCATAATTGCAATCAGTAGGTATCTCGAACAGCATTTCAGTAAAAGGAACAACATAGTCATAAGAATACCAACAATTTTTGATACTCAGCAATTATTGTATACCATCGATTCCAATAACCAAAAGATTGTTCTAGTGCACGCAGGAAGTTCTGTTATACATAAAGAAAAATTTAAACATATTATGATGGCAATTCAAAAAATTGGAAAGGATACACCGATTGAATATAGAATATATGGATCTAGCCGAGATATTGTCCTGAAAAATATAGACGGTGATGACGCGTTGCTGCATGCTTTGGGAGAACAGGTCAAAATAATGGGAACAATCCCACAAGCTGAAGTAAATAAGGCATATCAGCAAGCGGATTTTTCAATATTTATGCGTGACAGAAAATGTTCTACATCAGCTGGATTTCCAACCAAGCTTGCAGAAAGCATGGCAGCTGGAACACCAGTAATAGCAAATGACACTGGAGATATAGGCTTATATTTGAAAGACGGATACAATGGGTTTTTGATAAACGACAATTCTATCGAAGAAATCGAATCCACGCTCAGAAAAGTGATTTCACTGTCTTCGAAGCAGAAGAAAAATATGCGTGAAAATGCTCGTAAGACAGCAGAAGCAAGTTTTGATTATAGAAGTTATATAGATATCGTTAAGGAGTTATTCAAAGATTAATTTATTAAAATGATTTACTTGAACAATGAAAGGAAATGATATGACATGAAATTTATCAAATTAATAAAAATTATTATAGATAAGTATCAGCAAGCCAGCAACCCTGTAAAGTACGCAAAAAAAATCGGTGTTAACATAAAGGGACGGGTTCATTTATATGGAAAACAGATATGGAGTACAGAACCGTGGATTATCACTTTGGGTGATAATGTTTATTTGACAAACGGAACGCGCTTTATCACACATGATGGAGGCACATTAATATTAAGAGATAAGGTTCCTGATCTTGAAATCACAAAGCCAATTACAATAGGAAATAATGTATATGTAGGGGTTAATACTACATTCCTTCCGGGGGTAAATATCGGCAATAATGTGATTATAGGGGCATGTTCAGTTGTTACGAAAGATATACGTGATAATTCAGTTGCGGCAGGTAATCCTGCTCGTGTTATCAAAACTATTGATGAGTATTTTGAAAAAGTTCAGGCAGAATCGTTGCATCTCGGACACCTGAAGGGTAAAGAAAAAGATATTGCATTGCGTAGGTATTATAAATATGATAAATAAAGTCTTGAGTATTGTTAAAAAATCTGTCATGAAACTTTTCGACAAAGATAAGCTGAAAGTATATGTTTACACTGCTTCTAACATTGCTACAATGCTGATGGCATTTGCTATATCAGTTCTTCTAACAAGATGGTTAAATCCTGAAATATACGGTAAATACAAATATGCAGTAAACATTCTTTTTACCTTACCTACATATTTTGAATTTGGCATTCACTTCTGCTCAAGCCGGATTGTTGCCGAGGATAATGCTGATGAAAGTCACGGTGTTGTTCCAGTATCAATTGGGGTACTGTCTGCATTAGCAGTGATAATAACTTTCGGATTGTATATGTTCATTTTCACATGTAAAAGCTTTGAAATATATACAGGTATAGAAAAGCTCAATGATGTAAGAATCATTTTTCCATTTATTATCGTATTTGCAAGTAATATTGTTGTTACACAGCTTTACCAGGGTACCGGGAAAATATACAGGCTATCCGCATATTCCTTTATTCAATATGCTATAGTTATTGTGGGCGTTGTTGTAGGTCATTATGCAACTTTGCAACTGACGTTTGAATATTGCATTTTTGTGTATATAATATCGAATGCTGTAGTTCAGATGCCCGTACTAATGAGAATCCGTATTCAGAGGGATTTGATTATACCAAACTTCAAAAGATTGTTTCATGATATAAAATCCTTTGGTATTAAGATATATCTTTCGTCTTTTGCGACAAGCGGAGCTTCCACATTGATAGGGCTTATATGTGGCTCTATATACGGGTATTCAGAATATGGTTATTATACTTTGGCCATTTCTCTCGCTCAGTTTTTTACTTTCATTTCATCGTCTATGGCTACTGTGAAATTTAAAGATAATGTAAAAGGAAAATATCTGAAAAAGAGCGACATGTTGTTCATGCTATTTATGAATAGCTTAATATACTTAGTGTTTAGTATAATGATAAACAAAGTGTTTTTCTGGTTTTACTCCCCAGAGTATGCTAAGTCTATTGCATACCTTAGAATTCTTGCGATTTCATATATTTTTAATGGCATGGCTTTATTTTATAACAGGTTTTTTATCGCAAGAAAAATGGGAAACATAATAATGAGGAATTCTTTTATGGTAGCAGCTGTTAATGTCATTGCTTCGATTATCCTTATTCCGTTGCTGAAAATAAATGGTCTTGTTATAGCTTCTCTTATTGCATCAGCCTATAATTTTTTTCAATATATTATTACATACAGATCATACTTAAAGAACTTAAAGAATGGGAAAAAGGCGGTTTTAGATAATGAATAATTTCAATACATTGACATACGCAAATAAAAATAACATTATAGTGTCATCAAAAATCAGTAAACAAAGAGATAATACCGTTTTACAATTAATATTATTTTATGTGTTTATAATAGTTGCTATAATACTAACCGACAAGGGAATAAGTTTAGCTAGAGTGATTGCATTCTGGGGCATATTGTTTATTGCTGTCCTTCAGAAACCTATCAGCATATTTATGTTTATGGTTGCAACATTGCCATTGTCACATATTGCTAGGATGGAGAATTCTAGTTTAACACTTCTTCCGTTCTTAACAATTATTTTATTAATAAAGATAATAATTACAAATAAAGCAATATCACTCAATAAAGCAATGCCGTTGTTTATTATTGGAATTATCAGTATAATCAACGAGATCATTCGATGGTCATCGATGATTACTTCTTTGGTTTTTATTATGACATGGCTTATACCTGTATTTGCCTATTGTATAAAGCAAGAGATAAATCATAAAATTGTGTTAATATCGTTTGCTTATGTAATCAGTTCCTTCATCAGTATAATTGGAAGTACTCTATTCCCAAATGCAGCACGTATGATAACCTCTTATACACAATACTCTTATAGAGCTGTCGGTTTCTCGCAAGCTTGGTCATATGGTATTAATCTTGTAATTGCGTCAGCTTTTATATTAATAATATATAAACAAACAAATAAGCGTTTAGTTTTAAGTGCAATTGCTATTGCTATATTATTGTATAATGCTATACTTAGTGGTACATTTTCTATATTAATAGGTATCGCTTTGGTTTTGTTTTGTTTCAGTATACAAACACTTAAAAAAGAGAAAGTTCTGTTACTGCTCCTGATACCACTTCTTTTTGTCTTAGGATATAGCATTATGAAAGCATTCTTTCAAATTAGAGGCGATATAAGTGATAATGGGCGTATAGAGATATGGATGTTCTATATGAAACATTTATTAAGCAATTTTAGCGTTTTCATGTTTGGAATAGGCGGTGGTAATATTGCAAGTATGGCTTCGAAGTATCAAATGTCTACTGCTCACAATGGTATTTTAGAATTACTCATTGAAGTGGGATTTTGTGGTACAGTTCTCTTGATTTTATATTCAAAGAACCTGTTAAGAAATATAAAACTTAGTTTCCGTAAAAACATACTTTCGCTTCCTTTTTTGATATACTTGTCGTTTTTGCTGACTCAGGGCGGAGCTTCATCATATTCAATAGTTATTTTTATATCATTACTAATAAGTTCATCAGAACAAACAAAGAATCAAGGAGTAGAACAATATGTTTGTAAATAAAACCTTACTAATCACTGGTGGTACCGGTTCATTCGGCAATGCTGTACTGAAGCGTTTTTTAAATACTGATATAGGGCAAATACGCATTTTCTCCCGTGATGAAAAGAAACAGGATGATATGCGAAGGCTGTATAAAAATGATAAAATTAAATATTATATTGGTGATGTTCGGGACATTGCAAGTGTCAAGAACGCTATGCATGGAGTAGATTATATTTTTCATGCAGCTGCATTAAAACAAGTTCCATCATGTGAGTTCTTTCCACTTGAAGCAGTTAAGACAAATGTTTTAGGCACGGACAATGTACTTACAGCAGCTATTGAGTGTGGTGTCAAAAAAGTTATTTGTCTATCTACGGATAAGGCTGCTTACCCTATAAATGCAATGGGCATATCGAAAGCAATGATGGAGAAGGTAGTTATAGCTAAATCAAAAACTGTAGATCCAGATAAAACCTTAATATGTTGCACCAGGTATGGTAATGTTATGGCTTCTAGAGGTTCTGTAATACCTTTGTTCGTTGATCAAATAAAGAGTGGACAAGCTTTAACTGTTACTAATCCTAGTATGACAAGATTTTTAATGAGTCTTGAAGAAGCTGTAGAGCTTGTGGTATTTGCATTCCAAAATGCACAGTCAGGCGATATTATGGTTCAAAAAGCACCGGCATCTACTATAGGGGATTTGGCTCAAGCGATAAAGGAGTTATTTAATGCGGATAATGAAATTAAAATAATCGGTACTCGTCATGGCGAAAAATTATATGAAACCTTATTAACAAAAGAAGAATATATAGCTGCTAGGGATTTAGGTAATTACTATAGAGTACCGGCTGATAAAAGAGATCTTAATTATGACAAATATTTTATTGAAGGAAGTCAACAGCTATCATCAAATGGAGAATATACATCCCATAATACTAAAAGACTTAATGTTGAACAGATTAAAGAGAAACTATTGACTCTTGACTATATTTAAAAAAGAACTGGAAGGTTGGAGGAAATAATGAAAATACTTGTAACCGGTGCAAAAGGATTTATAGGAAGAAATCTTGTTGCAGAATTAAAAAATCGAAAGCATACCAATATCTTTGAATACGATATAGATACAGATCTATCTTTATTAGATGCATATTGCAGAGAGGCTAGTTTTGTATTTCATTTAGCAGGTGTAAATCGTCCTAAAGACCAATCAGAATTTATGAAAGGTAATTTTGGATTTACTTCAGTCTTGCTGGATACTATGAAAAAACATAATAACACATGTCCAGTTATGATTTCATCTTCAATTCAGGCAGCCCTTGATAATCCATATGGAAAGAGTAAAAAAGCTGGGGAAGAGTTAATGTTTGCATATGGTAAGGAAACAGGTGCTAGAATATTAGTTTACCGTTTTCCCAATGTGTTCGGAAAATGGTGCAGACCTAACTACAATAGTGCAATTGCTACATTTTGTAACAATATTGCGCATGATTTGCCTATTAAGGTAAATGACCGCAATGTTGTTATGAAATTGGTTTATATAGATGATGTGGTGCAGGAACTTATAAATGCTTTAAATGGTACAGAAAATCGTATAGGGGATTTTTGTGAAGTTCCTGTAGTTCATACTATCACTCTTGGTGAGATAGTAGACTTAATATGTTCCTTTAAGAATAGTCGTGAAGAACGTTCTATTCCAGATATGTCTGATGAATTTACGAAGAAGTTATACAGTACATATTTAAGTTATCTGCCTACAAAGCAGTTCAGCTATCCATTGAAAATGAATGTAGATAACAGAGGATCTTTTACTGAGTTTATAAAGACTCCGGATAGAGGACAGGTATCAGTCAATATCTCAAAACCAGGCATCATTAAAGGAAATCATTGGCACCACACTAAGAATGAAAAATTCTTGGTTGTTAGTGGTAAAGGTGTTATACGTTTTAGAAAAGTTGATACAGATGAAATCATAGAATATTATGTTAGTGGTGATAAGCTGGAAGTGGTTGATATACCAACTGGATATACTCATAATATAGAAAATTTAGGAGATACAGATATGGTAACTATAATGTGGGCGAATGAATGTTTCAATCCTGATAAGCCAGACACTATTTTCTTGGAGGTGTAAATGTGGCGAATACAGTATTAAGGAAACTAAAATTAATGACAATACTTGGTACAAGACCGGAAATAATTCGTTTGTCTGAAGTAATTAAAAAATGTGATAAGTATTTTGAACATATTCTGGTTCACACTGGTCAGAATTGGGATTATACGCTTAATCAAATATTCTTTGAAGATTTAGGACTAAGGAAGCCGGATTATTATCTGGATGCAGTTGGTGTGGATTTGGGTGAAACTATTGGAAATATTATAGCAAAGAGTTATAAGGTACTTTCAGAAGTAAAACCTGATGCACTTTTAGTCTTGGGTGATACTAATTCAGCTTTATCTGCCATATCAGCCAAAAGACTTAAAATACCTATATTCCATATGGAAGCAGGTAACAGGTGTTTTGATGAAAATTTGCCTGAAGAAACTAATCGCAGGATTGTTGACCATATATCTGATGTGAATTTATGTTACAGTGAACATGCAAGAAGGTATTTGAACTTTGAAGGTGTAGTAAAGGAAAGAACCTATGTGACTGGTTCTCCCATGGCTGAAGTGTTAACAGCTAATATAGAAAAAATAAGGAACAGCAAGATATTAGAAGAGTTAGGATTGGAAAAGGGTAAATATATTTTACTTTCTGCTCATCGCGAAGAGAATATTGATATTGAAGAAAACTTCTTTGCTTTGATGAATGCAGTAAATGCTATGGCAGAAAACTATAATATGCCTGTTATATACAGCACTCATCCAAGAAGTGCAAAGTTCATTGAACAGAGGCGGTTCAAATTCCATCCAAATGTACGAAGCTTAAAACCATTTGGATTTTCTGACTATAATAATTTGCAGATAAATGCATTCTGTGTAGTTTCCGATAGTGGGACAATACCGGAAGAAGCATCCTATTTCAAATTTCCTGCTGTGTCAGTACGTACAAGCACTGAACGGCCGGAATCTATGGACAAAGGTAATTTTATTATTGGAAGTATAACTACAGAGCAGGTGCTGCAGGCAGTTGACCTTGCTGTTGCTATGTATGAAAATGGAGACCTTGGTGTTACAACTTCTGACTATGCAGATGAAAATGTGAGTACGAAGGTGGTAAAAATTATACAGAGCTATACAGGAATAGTTAATAGGATGGTTTGGAGGAAGTAGAACATTGCTGTGCTTAGAAAACATGGTAAAACTTGCAGAAAGTAAAATGGATTTTAATATTATGGCTTATTGCTAAAATATACGCCTTATGGACTCGCCATAAGGGAATTATATTACGTTTGTCAACTGTAAAGTAATTATTACAATTCCACAAAGGTTGTCAAACAGGCTGAAGTTTATATTGACTATTAACAATATCATTGTAAACATTGGTCGCTCCTTTCTATTATACCATAAATAAATGAATGGTGGAGCAAATAAGCAGCTTGGTATTACTTGATCTTTATGGTCAAGAATATCAAAGTTTCATTGTGTGCCTACCGAATAAAGGATGCTGCTTCCTATCGGTGGGCATCTCATTAAAGGGAGAGATATAGGTATAAAAAACAATAAAATATACAAAATGAAGTATTACTCACATTTTGACGAGAAAGTACATTGGAAAAATGTAAAACATATCGTTGAAAATCCAGAAAAGGTGGCAAGACATGGGTTCTTCCCATTTATTCACTATACTCATAATATTGAGAAGTTCAATAAAAAGGTTGGAAGGAAGCCACCAAAATTAAGAGAGATATTTTATTCTTCGCATATTGATAGATATATTTATGAATTATATGCCTATAAGCTTAATAATATTTATAACAAAAGAGTTATAAAAGATTGTACCAATAAATGTGCTGTAGCATATCGCGATAATTTACATAAAAGCAATATACATTTTGCTAAAAAAGTATTTGATGCAATTCGTAGATATAATCAAGCTTACGTTATTATTGGAGATTTTACAGGATTTTTTGATAATCTTGATCATTCATATTTGAAAGACAGATTGTGTAGTTTGCTAGAAACCACTATACTTCCAGACGATTATTATGCAGTATTCAGGAATATTACTAAATATTCATATTTTGAACTTGAAAAACTCAAGGAAATTACCGGATTAAAATACAAAGAACTAAACAAGCAAAACAGAGTGTTGGAATTAAAAGATTTTAGGCAATATAAAAGGGAATGTTTACGAAAGAACAAAAACAATTATGGAATACCACAAGGATCGGCTATAAGTGCTGTATTATCTAACATTTATATGATTGATTTTGATAAAAAGATAAATGATTTTGTCACGTCAAAAAAAGGAATATACATGAGATATAGTGATGATTTTGTAATTGTAATTCCTAAATGTGAGATTGTTGAGTTTCAAAAAATGTGGGTATTTATTGATAATATCAAAAGATCTGTAAAAAACTTAGAGTTACAGCTTGAAAAAACTCAAATATTTGAGTATAACAATTTACACGTAAAAAGCTGTAACAGTTTGCTTTTTCATGAAGTACCTGATGGAAAAAATATTATAAATTATTTAGGCTTTTCATTTGATGGAAAGGTTATCACCATTCGTGACAAGACTATTTCTAAATATTATTATAGAATGTACAGGAAAATTGATGCTATAGCCAAAAAAGGTGGGTATACAAAAAAAGGAAAGAAAATTCCAATGAATACTCTTTATAAAAGATACTCTTTTTATGGAGAAGAGCAAACTAAAGATAATAGAGGAAACTTTTTAACATATGTGAATAGAGCAAAAGAAGTTTTTGGTCCAAATGAGGCAATTGACCGTAGTACTAAAAAGCACTGGGGTAAATTGCAGAAACGCTTACATAAATTTTGGAAAGAGCATAGAGAGAACTGAGAGAAAATAGCTTTGAAGATAGCTATATTTATTATTAAAGAAAAAAGTTAAAGAATGTTAAGGCAAGGATTAATAATTATAGTTAAAATATATTGAAAACAAAGAAAAAAGTCATTTTTTATATAGACAATAAATTTATAATATGATATTCTATATTTAAACAAAGAACATATGTTTTAAACGCTGATTATCATATTTTGTGAAGTATATGATATATATTTAATACTATAAGCTTAATATTTGTGAAGGTACTAAAAATATACTAAAAACCAAATGATAAAAGAGAAAATACAGTGTGAAACTGCTATATGAGAATGCAAATGCAAAACCGATTAATCAAATTATTTCCCTTTAACATTTACGTGGGAGTTGGTGAGGCATGCAAAAAATATTCAGAGATCCTATCTATAGACTAATATCATTTGATAAAGATAAGGATAGTTTATTATTAAAATTAATAAATACTTATGAATTTCAAAGATTAAGAAGAATAAGGCAATTGGGAGTGTCTTGGTTAACCTATCCTACAGCAGTGCATACACGTTTTTCTCATTCTATAGGTGTAGCTTATTTAGCGGGCAGGATATTTGATAAATTATCACTAGAAGATGAAATTAAGTTTGATGACGATGATGATAATTATGTTTTATCCAAAAGTGAATTGAAATTGCTCCTACAAACAACAGCTTTATTACATGACATAGGACATGGACCGTTTTCTCATGCTTTTGAAGATGTGATTAGTCAGAAACATGAAGAATGGTCAAGAAAGATAATTCAAGATGAAAATACAAATATTAACAAAATAATTTTGTATGATGAGGAAATTAGTAATTATATTAGTCCCAAAAACAGAAAAAAGTTTCCTCAGTGGATTAGCAATATATTAAATGGTATATTCCCTTTATATTACATAAATGAAATAATTTCCAGCCAACTTGATGCAGATAGGCTTGATTATTTATTAAGAGATGCCTATATGTGTGGGGTTGATTATGCTAAATTTGATCTGGAATGGATATTGAATAATGTTAATGTAGGTATAATAACGCATGAGGAAGGTCGAAAAGGGATTGTCATTAATGCTGAAAAGGGTATATATTCATTAGAGTCTTTCATTATTTCCCGGTACCATATGTATGAACAGGTTTATTTTCACAAGACTACTCGAGCAGCAGAAAAACTAATACATAATATTTTTATAAGACTTAAAGAGCTCATTGGTGAAGGAAAAACAGAAAAGATAGGACAGATTGATAATAGTATATTAGCTGTATTCACTGGCAATATTAATATAGAAAATTATCTAAAGCTTGATGATTTTATGTTGATATCATATATTAATAAGTGGGCTAGTGAAAGTAAAGATGATTTATTAAAATATTTATGCAGTAATTTTATCAACAGAAGATTGTATAAACTTGTTACAGAGGGCGAAAATGTCCAAATAATCTCTAGCGAAGAAAGTGATAAAATATATGAATTTTTTAAAGATAAAAAATTAGTAAAAAAGTATTATTTTGTTGAAGACAGTTATACTGAAGTTGCTTATAAGGATGATTACCTTTTTGGGAAAAAGAGCAGTGAAGATGCAGCGCACATATGGCTTATTGATAGATTTGGTAATTTGGTTGATTTAGGAGAAGCTTCAGCAATTATTAATGCTTTAAGAAATAACATAAAGAAAAAATATAGGATTTATTGCGATAGAAGTGTTGTCCAGGAATTTTTTGCAAAAAAATTTTTAGGAGGTATGTGATATGAATGAATCATTTAAAAAATTGTTACAGTTTGTTGGTGTTA